>NZ_JAYGIL010000007.1:0-206485 GCF_034931025.1 Arcicella gelida
TATGGACAAGAAAAAGACGACTATTCTTCCAAAATAGATAGTTTAATCAAAATGACAAATCCGAGAAGTTTCAACGGAGTAATTTTGATTACTCAAAAAGGTAAAACAAAATATAAGAAAGCGTTTGGATATTCAAATTTGGAAAACAAAACTCCTTTAACAACCAAAGACAATTTTATTATTATGTCAAACAGTAAACAAATTACAGCTGTTTTGACTTTAAAAGAAGTTGAAAAAGGGAAAATTGATTTACAAAGTCCAGTTAGAAAATATTTACCCGACTTACCCCAAACTTGGGCAGATACTGTTACAGTCCATCATTTATTGAACTTCTCTGCTGGAATAACTGATATTGACAAACCCTTGATTTTTAAACCAAGTTCTGACTTTAAATATGGCAACACAACTTATATAATGCTTGGAAAGATAATAGAAAAAGTTACTGGCAGAAGATATATTGATGTAGCAAATGACTTGTTTAAAGAATTGAAAATGAAAAACACATTTTGTTTCGAGCAAGGGAAAGAACAAAATAGAGTTCAAGGTTATCGTAACACAAACAATAATTTTACAATAGTAGAAAAGCCAATTGAAAATAATGATATGGTTTCTGCGGCTGGAATTATCTCAAATGTAATTGACCTAAATACTTGGGACAAATTATTACACAAAGGAAAAATCCTAAAACCAGAAACCTATAAACTAATGACAACTTACAGCATTACTGCACAACATAACGCTTTTGGAAAAGAAAAAATAGGTTACGGTTATGGCATAAGAATAAGTGACAAAACTCCAATCAAATATGTAGGACACACAGGGGGCGGTTCAGGTTTTGTATCATTTAAAGTGTACTTCCTAAAAACAGACGTGGACGTGGTTGTATTAGAAAATCAATCTAATGAGAACATAGATTTATTCTATGAATTTGAAATTAAAATTAGAGAAATAGTAATGAATAGTAGCTTAATAAAAAAAAAACTGCTACCAATAGCTAAGGTTTCGTGGTGGCTGAAAGCCAAACCATGAAGGCATGGTGGACGGCTAGTCTTGAACTTAACTTGGGGTAGCGGTCGGCTTCGATTGTTTCTTTTATGGAGTTGTCGTTCGATTTGAAGATTTTGCAAGAGTAGGTTTTGCCTGCTTTTTTTGTTTTTAGGGCTTGTTTCTCATTTATAGTTATACCCATGTTTTAAAGTAAGTCTTTCGAAAATTGTTAGTCCGTTTGACCAATTAAATCTAAAATAAGCGAATTGTTTAGAATTACTAAGAAAACAACTACTTTAGGAAGTACAAAAACTGGCGCAACAATACAAAAAGTACTACAAAACTTTCGCATATTAGCGAGATGTGTGTGGCACTTTAACGAAACATGCACACACTAATGACAACAAAGCATTATGACATATTTCTTGACGACAAACTAATAGGAACGACTGAACTTGATAAAGCAGATGCACCTATGGGTGTTGTATTTGGACTAATACATTTTACGGACAATATTTTAGATTACAAATTTTTTAAAAAGTACTGTCTTGATAACAAAATAGAATTAGTGGACGATTACCCTGATGACAAATTAATTTCAACTCGAACAATAGAGAACTTAAAAGTTATAAACGAAAACGGAATAGAAATAAAAGCATTAGGAAACCAAATTAGTGGAATGGACGGAGAGGAATTTGAAATCACATTAGAAGGAGTAGCTTATCCATTCTTTGAAGAAGAGTTTCTACATCACGTAAAAGCATATAACAACCAATTCAAAGAAAGCTAATGACAATAGACAAAATTTTAGAAATTGGTATTGATGACAAAGAGCGACTTTTTATTAAGCCAGACAGAGAACGCTTTAGTTTGATTTATAGAACAGCAACAGAGGTTCATTGGGACAACAACAGGCTTTTTCTCTATTCGCCAAAACCAAGAGAGTGGACGTATTTTGATTGGTTCAGACAAATTACGGGTGTGACAGAAACTGAATGTAACTGCAAACTTATTTTGACGGATGTAACAGAATGGACAAATGTATCAGATGAACTAAAACAAAAAATAATTGAATACCAAAAAGCGACCGTATAACGTCGATAGTAGTTGCAGAACCCACTCCCCCAAATCCCCAAACTAGTCGTAGGTTGTTTCCTACGACTCAAAATGTTAAAGAGCGTCACGCAGTACAATGTATCAGGGATAAATATTCCTTTTGCCTTGCAACATTTTAATATATTCAATAAGCCCTTTCGAGCGTGAGGCTCTTACTTGTTTTAGGTCTTAGAGAGCCCTAAGACTAGTTGGAGTAAAAATAACTATCTAACGAGATGGTATAAGAAAATGTTGACCAGTTAGTACTATTTTTACAAATAGCTTCCTGTCGTTAAAGCTGGCCACCTACACCCTTAAACTTCTCAATAAAGGCAGTAATCTTTTGAAAAATACGTTGCTTTTTGGTTAAATACTGTGGATTTAATGGACTCATCTTGGGTAAAATAGCATTCAGTTCTGTTCCGTTTTCCGAAGCATATTCACGCTTTAAGGATGTTGTAATATATCTTTTTGCTGCTTCTACATTCAAATTCTCTTCTGTAATTAGTTCAGAAGCCTCCATTTTCTGTTTATCTTGAGCATAAGAGAAGAAAGCATCTATAATGTTTGCTTTATCTTGAATAGCATCAAGCTCTGTTTCATTAATAAAATCAACAACCAAACTTTCTTTTGCTCTATTGGCTATGCTGGCACGGATAACCCTACGAATTTCTTCTATTAACTCAACTTTATCTTTATTTTTTTTATTGTTTTCAAAAATTAACTCAAGAATATAGTCTAAGTTGATCTCTTGTGATTTAAGCAGGTCTATTTCAAAAACTACATCATCCCAATCAATTTTTGATTCTTCGGTTGCTGCCCCGCTTTTTTGCTGTCTTAGCCAGTCACGAATATCATTATAAGTAGAACGATAATCTTGAACAGTTCTTTCTTTTAGCAATTCAATTGCTTGCATACCAGCTATATCGTCATCCGTTACAAAATGAGTCGCTTTAAATGCCTCTACAGCTTCGGCATCATGTATATCTATTGTTTGAAGTGCTCTTACATGCGTAAATTCATCATAATTCTGTAATATGTTTTCTACACGCAAGTACTCTCCAAATAGCTTTGAGAACTCTTTTTTGTCTTTCTCCGTAACTATTTCATCAGGATTTGGAAACTTCTCATTTAATTCTTTTACAATATCGCTATAACCTCTGCGTGCTTCTCCTGTGGCAATGTCCGTAAAGCCTTCCAAATATTCTTTGTAACTCTTTTCAAGGACTACGTTTTTGGTGCTGCTATCTCCAAACAGCGTAATGGCATCTATAGTTGCTTTTTCTAAATCTCTGAAAGTAACAATATTACCAAAGGTTTTTGTGGCATCATAAATACGGTTGGTACGTGAAAAAGCTTGCATTAAGCCATGATAACGCAGATTCTTATCAACAAACAGCGTATTAAGTGTAGGGGCATCAAACCCTGTAAGGAACATACCAACAACGATGATAAGGTCAACCTCTTTACTCTTTACACGTTTGGCAAGGTCTCGATAATAATCTTGAAACCCTTTACTATCAATACCATAATTCATTTTAAACATGGCATTATAGTCATTGATGGCTTTTGTTAAAAATTCCTTGGCACTGCTATCCATTGCTGAGGGTTCAAAAGTCTCATCCACGATAGTACCTATGGCATTCTGTTCTTCATTGGCTGCAAAGGAGAAGATTGTTGCTATTTTTAGTGGCTTATCGCCATCTTTTTGCAAACGGTTTAGTTCCTCATAATAACATTTGGCGGCATCAACACTACTTACTGCAAACATGGCATTAAAACCTTTGTTACTCCCTTGATTTCTATGGGTTTTTAGCCTGAAATTCTGTAAAATATATTGAGAAATTTCTTTGATACGAGCAGGATGAAGTAAAGCTGTTCTGTTTTCTGCTGCACTTAGTTTTTGCTCATCTTGTTCTGATTCTATCCCTTTAAACAGTGGACGAACATTGTTATAATCAACTTTGAATTTTAGTACCTTTTCATCTCTAATGGCATCCGTAATTACATAAGAATGTAACTCTCTACCAAATACACTTTGGGTACTCTCTGCTCCAAGAGCGTTTATTCCTGCGAAAATGGGCGTTCCTGTAAAACCAAATTGATAGAACTTTTTAAACTTCTTGTTTAAGTTCTTTTGTGCTTCGCCAAATTGTGAGCGATGGCACTCATCAAAGATGAATACTACTTGCTTTTGATAGATGTCTAAATCGCTCTCACTTTTCATGAGGTTATTCAGCTTCTGAATGGTGGTGACAATGATTTTGTTATCGTCCTTTTCAATATTCCGCTTTAAGCCTGCTGTACTGTCTGAACCGTTCACACTATCGGGCGAAAATTTCTTATACTCATTCATGGTTTGATAGTCTAAATCCTTTCTATCTACCACAAAGAATACTTTATCAATGAAACTCATTTGCGTGGCTAATTGTGCGACTTTAAAACTCGTAAGGGTTTTGCCTGAGCCTGTAGTATGCCAAATAAAACCGCCACTTTCGGTTTTGGACCAATTTTTAGCTTGATACGAACTAGCTATTTTCCATAATATTCTTTCTGTGGCTGCAATCTGATAGGGTCTCATAATTAGCAGCGTATCGCTGGTATCAAAAACCGAATAGGTGAGCAATACATTTAAAAGTGTTTGTTTCTGAAAAAACGTTGCCGTAAAGTCTTTTAGGTCTTTTATCAAGGTATTGTCAGCCCTTGCCCAGTTCATCGTAAAGTCAAAGCTGTTTTTATTTCGCTCTACAGTGTTGGCAAAATAACGGCTGTCTGTACCATTTGAGATAACAAAAATCTGTACATATTTAAAAAGAGAGTTTTTACTATTAAAACTCTCTTTAGTATAACGGTGTACTTGATTAAAAGCTTCTCGGATAGCCACTCCACGCTTTTTTAGTTCTACTTGCACTAAAGGCAAACCATTGACTAATATGGTTACATCATAACGGTTGGCTTGTGTGCCTTTTTGTTCAAATTGTGATATTACCTGTACTTTATTACGGGCAATATTCTTTTTATCAACTAAGTAGATATTTTGGATATGTCCATCATCAAATACAAAATCGTAAATATAATTATCATGTATCTTCCTTGTTTTTTCAACAAGGTTATCACTTGGCTTGTCTAAATATTCCTCTATAAATCGTTTCCATTCACTATCCAAAAAACTCATGTTGTTGAGTGCCTGTAATTGAACTCTTACATTGGCAAACATGGCTTCCATCGTGCTAAGGTCGGAGCGATATTCATAACCTTGATTCTGTAAATCTTGGATTAGCTCTTTCTCTAAAGCTGCTTCTGTTTGATAGCTAACAGATAATTCAAAAACTTCTGAAAGTTTAGTATATCTATCAAGGACTATGAAGTTATTTGATTCTGCGATGGTATTATACTGTGACATTTTATTCTGTTTCGCTATTATTAACAATTGTATTAAAGTGGTAAACGCTTTTTACTTCACTCACTAAGAAACTTAACACTCTCTTGTCATTATCATCAATAATTGAAATTTCTTCTCCATTATGTTTAGAATGACTTGAGAGATTGATTATTCGTCTATAATATGCTTCACGTGACTCTTGTGGCAAAAGGTCTTCCCATTTATTGTATCCAAGAAAGGTGGACGTTTTTTCTAAAATGTTACGAAGAAAATTATAGTGATACTTTTGAATATTCCCAGAAGCTATTGCCTTTTCAAGTTCAGATATAAGAAAAAGATGATAAGAAAAAGGTGAGTCTTTGGGCTGGACATCAAGTGAAAAAGTACCATCACTCAATTTTTCTAATCGTTTCTTTTCACAGTGTTTGGGTTTGTAACCAAAACGTGAATCAGCATTGTTAAATTCATTGAATAGCACATTATAAAATAAAGGATTGTGTGTTGTAATAATGAATTTTAATTCCGAAGTGCTTGACTTAATTAACTCCGCAATATTTACAGCCAATTCAATTAGATGTGTATCATCTAGTGAACTCACAGGGTCATCAATAAACACATATTTTAAATTGTCAAACTGATTGGTGGCTCGTTCGTCTGGTTCTGGAACGTTTAAAATCTCAACAATTTGTTCAAGTAGGCTGTAAAATACACACCAAATAAAATTACTTTCTTCTCCTTTAGATATTTTTACATTATTAACACTTTGGTCATCACCTCGTTCTATTGAAAAGGTTACCTCAGAAAAATCTGAGCTGAATCTTGCTGTTAAGAATTGATTAGTATAATGTTGAAAGTTAGAGACGATGTTACTATCAAGACCTTGGTCTTTAAGAAAACCGAGAGCTAAATTAGTAAAACCATTGGGACGTATGGTAAGTTTTCTAATTAGGTCAGTATCCAAATCATTATCCCAGTAGAACAAGTCTTCTGTAAACGCATTGTAGTACATTATTTTAATACTTGATTCTTTTTGTTCTTCTGTATCAGTCTCTTTGGGAGCTAACAATTCTTTAAATTCACGTGATAAGCGTGTTTTTCCTGTGCCGTTAAATGCGTAGATTAACTGCACTTTTTTTGTAGAATTCTTTAGTTCCTTTGCTATTTCGGTTAATGACTGACCCATATTATACTTTTAAATTACTCTTTTGGAAAAGTTAATAATAAATCTCGATAATACTCATACTGCTGCTTCCGTAAGGCTATCTCTTTTGGCAATCCTTCACTGATTGAAGTAGTGAGGGTATCGAATTTGTCAAGAATGGAAACGATACGAGTTTGTTCTTCTAGTAGTGGAACGGGGATAGGAAATTTAAGAAACATAGGTTTTCTCATGGATGTAACAGAGGAGCTAACAGAAGTTTTCTCTATGTAAGAATAGAAATTAGCTACGATATAATGATAAACATACCTTGGACTAATTTCTTTTACATTCGGTACAATCCTATAGGCTCTTTGGTGTAGTGCATATTTACCAACAGCCCAATGAAAAACCTTACCAACTCCCACGCCATCTCCTGCCGTAATAATGGACGTTTCATCAAAATCATATGTGTCCAACCTCAAAGGCGTAATACCTCTTGCATAAAAGATATAATCTCCATCAGGAATAGCATCTTGAGTATCATGACTACCTGTGCCAATGAAGGCTACCTCCCCCAAAGTTTTCCACTCCACTTCTCCCTCTTCAAAGCTTAGCAATTGCTCTCGATAATACTCATACTGCTTTTTACGAGCTGTTAGCTCCGCTGTTAGCTCCGCTGTTAGCTCCGTAAAAGTATCAAGAATACGGACAATTTCGGTTTGAGCAGAAAGGGATGGTACCGGGATAATCACTTTCTCAAAGCCTTTTGCATTAATCGCTGATATTTTTCCTGAAGAGATTGATTTTTTTATTTGATCATGAAAAAAGCTAGTTCTTGAAAAGTATGCTACATATTTAGGGTTTAATGAGCTTTTGTAAAAAAAACAGGCATCGTGAATAACGACATCTTCATCTCCTAACCACGCTGTACTTTTACCAATATCTTCAATCGTTTCACCAGCAGCAACAAAGACAACGTCTCCTTTAGATGCTGTCCGTAACTTAGATGCAAGTTCTGTACTTACAAATGATTTTGACTTATCAGCCCAAATACCATAGTGCGTGTACATTTCCCCATAATGAATACACGGTGTACCTTCTGAAATAATATCGGTTTTTACAAATCGTCTACCTCTAATAAACTCCCCAGTCTCCCCCAAAGTCTTCCATTCCACCTCAACGCCTTCTAATAATTTATCTAAATAGCTCATGCTTTTATTATCGTAATAATTAGTTGTTATAGGCTTTTATTTCATTGACCAACAAGTCTTGCAATTGGTCTTTTGGTAATAAAAGCTGATATTCTGCCACGCCAATGGGCTTATTGATGTCTTGGAGGGCAATTTCTACATCTAAATGGTCTTTATCGGCACAAAGAATAATTCCGATAGAATTATTTTCTGTTTCGCCCTTCTCCAATTTATCGAGCAACGACAGGTATAAATTCATTTTGCCTACATATTCGGCTTTAAAACTTCCTATTTTTAATTCAACAGCTATCAAACTTCGCAAACCACGATGAAAAAAAAGCATATCCACAAAATACTCTTTATTATTGTATTCTAAGCGGTGTTGGTTGCCGATAAACGTAAAGCCCTTGCCTAATTCCAAGACAAAGTTTTTGATTTTTTCTACCAATCGTTTTTCCAACTCCGTTTCTTTTACTTTTTCGATAATACCCAAAAAGCCAAGATTGTAACGGTCTTTAAACACTTCATTGGCATAATCTGCATCAATGGCGGAAAGTGTTTCATTAAAATTGTGCGATTTAATTTGTGTTTGATGATGGCTGAAGCTATCCATTTTGATAGCATTGAGCAACCAATCTCTGCTCCAGCCTTTGGCTATTGCTTCGTTAGCATAAAAAAGTACAGCTTCGAGCGACTGAACCTTATTGATTAACAACAAATTATGCCCCCATGGCAAAACTGCGACAGCCTGTCGCAGTTTTAAGTCTGCCAAATAGTAACGCTCATAAAACCGTTTCATATCCCACAAATTGCGGGGCGATAAGCCCATATCGGGAAATTCTTTTTTGAGGTCAACCGAAAGTTGATTAACCACGGCACTACCGTAACCTTCGGCTAATTGTTTTTCAGCAATCAACTTACCAAGATTCCAATAGATTGATTGTGTGGCACTGTTTAATTGTTTGGCAACAATTATTCTGGTTGTACGAATTTGCTCAACCGCTTGTTTCAAAATACTTTCGTATTCTTCTTTTTTTAGGCTTATTTCTTGGCTCATCGTTTAACCTTCAATCTCGTTTATAATGGCATCAATACTGCTACGTAGTGCATTTATTCTCTCTACGGTTGTGGCAATCTCTGCGTTTAATTGTACAATATCTACTTTCTCACGGGTATCTTTTGTTTCTATATAAGAGCTTACCGAAAGGTTATAATCGTTTGCTGCAATGATGGCATTGTCGATAGATTTAGCTACGTATTCAACATCAGCTTTGCTATCAAACATTGCCATAATCTTTTCAATGTGTTCATCATTAAGCACATTGTTATTGGTTGCTTTCTTAAAAAAATCTTCCCCACTTACATCAATAAACTGTGTTTTGGTATCAGGCTTATGTTTTGAAAGTACCAAAATAGTCACGGCGATAGAAGTACCAAAGAAAAGGTTGGGAGCTAAAGAGATAACGGTTTCCACAAAGTTATTGTCAACCAAATACTTTCTAATCTTTTGTTCTGCCCCACCACGGTAAAAGATACCCGGAAAACAAACCAAAGCCGCCCTACCTCTACCAGAAAGATAACTAAGGGCATGTAGCACGAAAGCAAAATCAGCTTTAGATTTAGGAGCAAGCACGCCAGCAGGAGCAAAACGGTCGTCATTAATCAAGGTAGGGTCACCGTCACCAATCCATGGTATTGAGTAAGGCGGATTAGAAACGATGGCATCAAAAGGTTTATCATCGCTAAAGTGTGGGTCTGTGAGCGTATTACCCAAAGCGATATTAAACTTGTCGTAATTGACATTGTGCAAAAACATATTCATACGAGCCAAGTTATAGGTCGTATGGTTTATTTCTTGTCCAAAGAATCCTTCTTCAATAATATGGTTATCAAAATGCTTTTTGGCTTGCAACAATAAAGAACCCGAACCCGCAGCAGGGTCGTATATTTTATTGACGGTGGTCTGCTTGTGCATGGCTAATTGAGCAATCAGTTTAGATACACTTTGTGGCGTAAAAAACTCACCTCCCGACTTACCTGCATTAGCGGCATAATTAGAAATCAGAAACTCATAGGCATCACCAAAAAGGTCGATTTCGTTATCTTCAAAATTACCAAAGGTCAGTTCAGCAACACCTTTGATAACCGCAGCCAAACGGCTGTTTTTATTTTCAACGGTATTGCCAAGCCGTGTACTGGTCGTATCAAAATCAGCAAATAATCCCTTTATATCATCTTCAGATGGATAACCGTTTGCTGAACTTTCGATAGCGTCAAAAATAGCTTTTAAGTCGGTATTAAGATTAGTATTGGTATTGGCAGTTTTAGCAATATTTACAAAAAGTTGACTGGGATAAATAAAATACCCTTTTGTTTTGATGGCATCATCTTTTATATCGTGAGTAATATCATTATCTGGATAGTTTGCGTAGTTGACACTATCATCTCCGCCTTCGATATAATTGGTAAAGTTTTCACTGATAAATCGATAGAACAGCGTACCTAATACAAACTGTTTAAAATCCCACCCATCCACTGAGCCACGTACCTCGTTGGCTATTTTCCATATTTTAGCTTGTAATTCTGCTCGTTGATTTGTACTTATCATTTTTTAATAACTCTTTGGGGTTTAATATCGTTTCCAATACTTCTTTCATGCTCTTCATTCCTGTTTGAAAAATGGTCGCTAAGATAGACCTAATATTTTAACTATCTCCTTTTGCAATATAAAATTAATGGATTTATTACCAATCCTTCTGTCTGTTGTCCGCTAAAAGGTTAACGTTAAAAATTTGTGTTTACTCTTGAAGTTCTATTGCTAATTTTCAATGGCTTCTTTGGTATGTGCATTTCTTGTTACTCCAAATTCTGCTGTATGTAAATACTGGTTAGTGTAACTAAATATACCTTCCCAAAATGCCTTTTCCATAGACTTCCACATAAGTTTTTATCCAAGAGCTAGATGCTGTTTTGTTCCATTTCAAGAGCAAAGGTATGAACGTGTTCTTAACTCAGGAACAAGGTCGCAGCCCTTGGGTTTGCCAAAAAATCTCCACCCATGCGGGTCGTATTTATTTGGTAAAACCTTGTTCCTGCTAAACACTAACCTTTTATGCTCGTGAAACGAAACAAAGCATACTCCGACTCTTTATACGAATAAAAAAAATGTCAGACATGAAAACATACAGTATTGAAAATGGCAATAAAGTGAAACGAAACAGCACCACCTCTCATTGCCGAATAAATCTAAATAAATCACATCAAATTCAATAATATAAAATATGGCAAATTGGTGCAGTAATATGGTTGTCTTCGAGGGAAGTACCGAAGCAATCAAACAGATACAACAGCTTTTCGAAGCAATGAAGGAAAACGAAGAGAAAACCGAAAAAGGGCAACTACCCGACTTTACAGACAATACTAACGGAGGTTATTTTTTCAATATCTATTGGAACGAGGGAGACGAAGGCATATTTCAGTATGAGACAAGATGGGCACCCAATTCCGAAATATTAAGAACGATAGCAGAACGGTATCTTTTGAACTTTACTCATGACTATGAGGAAATGGGCAACAATATATACGGTAGAGCAAGTTACCAAAATGAAATACTGGACGATGTATGTTTAAGCGATGAAGAATTGGAATTATATTCGTTTGACGAAGAAACAGATACCTATCATTTTGAAGGAGAAGTCTACGAAATTGAATATGAGATATTGGAAATTCTTCTGGAACGAAAACTATCTTTCTGAAATTAACAGATTTAAAGGTTTGTTGCCTCAATGTAACAAACCTTTAAAAGCTATAATTGCTCTAATGTAAAGCATACTAACTTGATTAAGAATATCTTTTTACCACAGTCTGGCAGATTTTACCAGAAGAAAAATTTGAGGGATACGAAACCAAGTTTAAAGAAGTGAACTGTATTAATTCTTTACTTAACATAATATTTATTATAATTCAAATCATATGCTACTGATTTAACTTGACACTTAAACGTTAAGTGCGTGAATATCAAGGAATTGAAAAGAAATAAAAAAATCGTAAATGTTCCTTTACCTCCGAAAAGTAGGAAGAATTTACCGTGTTGGATTCGTATCTTCCAAGGAATTAAAGACGGATTTGCACATGGATTTCAAGCGGGTTCGACAGTTGAACCGCTGGTATTTTAAACATCGAATTCTTCCATATTTAAAACCTAAAAGACGAAAGCCCATGAAGCCAGAAATCAACAAAACCAAAGACCATATGCTACTGCAGAAATGATACAAAAAAACAAAATGTTCAAGACACAATAAATCAAAATTATAGTCAAACAGCACCACTTGTGGATAGGTATTGCAAGGAAATAAAAATTAAACGATTGAAAGGATTGCTAAATCAAATGTCTGAAAAAAGAGAAAACACAGAAATATAAATAATAACTATCATCATAATTATTTCCTATTTATCGGCACATAAATACATTTGCTGCCGAAATATTAATTTTATATCTTTGTGATTGAAAATTAATATTTCGTAAGAAAATGAAGATTCAGAATATACATACGACTGATTTACGTCCAATTTTTGTGAAAAATCATGAATTGGATAGAGAAAGTATAGAAGACTATCTCAGAACGATTGGTAACTATAATGTTGAATATACCTTGAACAGTCTAGTTAAAAATGGTTTGCTCGAAAGAACAGGAAGAGGAAGATATTCACTTGGATTGAAACGGCAAATTTATTCCCCACCCTTAGAAAACGAAATCAAAAGAGTTTACGGATTAATTCAAGAAGAAAAACCATTACTTGAATGTTGTGTTTGGAGAACCTCCATTATCAATGAATTTACCTTACATCAAGCGGGGCGATTTGCCCAAATAGTTGAAATAGAACGAGACGGATTAGAAGCAGTCTTTGATTTATTACGTGACCATTACCCAAATGTCTATCTAAATCCATCGGATGAATTATTGGATAGATATATCGTTTACCAGAATGATGCTATCGTTATCGTTCCTTTAACCTCAGAAGCTCCAACGCAAGTTATTGATGGTATCAGAACGATAACAATTGAAAAACTTTTAGTGGATTTAATAGTTGATGTTAAACTTTATGAGTCATTTCAAGGAGCAGAACTTGCTTATATTATCAAAGAAGCATTCCGTAAATATCCAATTAATAAAGATAAAATGTTACGATACGCCAGGCGACGACGGAAAGGTAATAATGTTGAAAGTATGATTGAAATGAGTTTACAATTAGAAGATTTTTAAAAATTATGATTGATAAAAAAGTAAGTCACTCCCTTGAATGGCTCAATAAATTTTCTCAGTTAAATAACGGTGCGGATAAAATTTTGGTTGAAAAAACGGTGAGGGCATTAACTTTATTAGAAGGTTTAGTCGAAAGTAAACTGAATTTTATTTTCAAAGGTGGAACGGCTTTAATGTTGATGCAGCAAAATAATCCCAAAAGACTTTCGATTGATATTGACATTATTATCCCCAAAGTATCGGATGATTTATTAGATATTTTGAAACAAGTGTCAGAAAGTCAAGGATTTAGTAGAGTTGAAGGACAAGAAAGAAATTCTGAAATAAATATTACAAAAGAGCATTTTAAGTTTTTTTATATTCCCACACACCTAACAAATCAGTCAGAAGACTATATATTATTGGACATCTTGTATGAAGAAAATCCATATCAAAAAGTAGTTAAAACCCCCATCAATTCACCATTTTTGTTTCAAAACGGTGAGAGCCAAACAGTTAAAACTCCTTCATTTGAAGATATACTTGGGGATAAAATGACAGCTTTCGCACCCAATACAACAGGTATTCCATACTATAAAGGGAAGTTTTCAAAAAGTATGGAGATTGTTAAACAATTGTATGATGTTGCCAATTTATTAGAATCAATCAATGACCTTTCCATCGTTAGAAAAACATTCAAGCGTTTAGCTCAAATAGAATCACAATATCGTGAATTAGAGATTACATACGATGATGTATTGCGTGATACTTACCAAACGTGTTTATGTTTGGCTCTGCGAGGAACAGATGGAATAGGGAATTTTGAAGAACTCCTTTCTGGCATCAAAAAGGTAAGCCGATTTATGTTTTCAGAAAATTTTAGCTATGAAAAGGTAGTAGTAATGACAGGTAAAATTGCCTACCTTACCCGTTTAGTAGCTAATGACGAAACCGAAGTACGCCTTTTTAAAGGAGCAAAAACCGTTAAAGATTTATTAATAGTACAACCACACAATACTAAACTAAATAAGCTGAAAAAGCAGTACCCAGAGGCTTTTTGGTATTGGTGGCTGGCGACACAATAATTATTGAATGTTAAATTTCATTACGAATTTGAAGATAAATTCGTAATACTCCTACAACACCAAACATTTGAAAAATAAAAACTACTAAAAATAATTTTGAATAAAATAATGGCAAAAATAGTAGAAGAAAGATTTGATTTATTTTCTTAAAAGATTAACCCAACAGCCACAGAACACAATAAAGTAATCAAGCATAAAAAACGGCACATCGTTGCCTAAAAAATAAGCTCAATTGTTTTTTTTAAATATAGGTTCTTATGGCAACGGAACAGGAATAAGACATCATTCTTATACAGATTATTTTGCAGTCTTACCCTCCAAAATGTTACATTATAATTCATCTATGGCGTTACGTGAAACCAAATAAATATTACAAAGTACATTTTCTAATACAAATAAAATTGAAGTTGGAACGCCAGTAATTAAAGTTCCATTTGGACAATACGCTTCTGAAACGATGGAAATAATACCTTGTTATTTTTATGGACTAAGCAATACACCACTTAGTCAATTTGAGTCTTTCAGAATTCCTGATGGAAAAGGCAATTGGTACACTTCGAGTCCAAAAGCACATAATGTGTATGTCGAAAATCAAAACAAAAAAATTTGGTAGATAACTTAAATCGTTAATTAGATTAATAAAATCATGGAAATACTATAATAATGTTTCTATTCAATCTTTTTATTTAGAATTGAGTGCTACTAAATATCTTAAAAAAGAAAAGAATCTTTTTTAAGATAAGTTGGATATGTTTCATTTTTGTCTGTTTTTAAGTCGTATCACAAGTTTTAATCCTGACCATTTTTCGTCAATGGCACAAACTTTTATGTCCACCAATCCATTGTTAAGTGCTATGCCCCGAACTATATTTCCGTCTAAGTCGGTTTCAATCTTTGCTGATTTTTTATACCACGAAATCCAAATTATTCCGTTTTCTTCAATTTCTTGTTGCAGCTCTTTTATATCCTTGCTCAGTTGTGCTGTACTTTTTGCGAAATAATGAATGAAATCTTTTTTGCTTTTTTTGTCCGTAAGTTCTTTTATGTCTTGGACCCTTCATGATTATAAATACATTGATTGAAAACTTTATCTTAAATGGTTAATTACTTGTTCTATTCAATCAATTACTAAATCTATTAGACAACCCTTTTGTTCCCCCCTCTCCTTTCGTTTTCCAAGAGTATATTTCCCTAACTACGCATTCAATGTTCTTTCAATTCTGTGAGATATGAGAAAAACAAACTTGCACAAAAGAAAGTACTGACCATGTTCTAAAGGGTGGATTATCAATTTTATTCCACCAGATGTTATGTTCATATTTACTCGCTTTATCAATAAATCGAAAATAGGAAAGTATGTAAAAATCTGAAATACAATAAGCTAGTTAGCCAACTTTAATCCCAACTTAGAAAGATTAGTAATAAATCCACTTTTTCTAATTCATATAAGGTTTTGGTAATTGTACCGCCAGAGTCGATGTTTTTGTATTTTACTAATTTTCCTGTGTTGAATGCCCCACCCCTTCTCAAAAGTGTTTTTAAGATTAATTAATGTTTTTCCGTCATCTCTAAATAAAGAGGAAAATATATATATCGGCTAACAATAAATGGATTTTCAGCCAAAATATTAAATAATGGATAGTTTTGGCTGAAAATATAAAATGATTTCGTTGATTTTTAATGAAGAATTAACGTGAATTGTATTATACTAAAGATGTTTTTTAAAATACAATAATTATATCTGGTTATCGCACGACTTAATCGATTTTTAGAATAGTTATAGTTTCTCTATCCGAAACCTTTAATTCTTAAGCCTATTCAACTTTTGTTTAAGGTAGCTTTTTAAAATCCCAATCATTTGTATTCATTAGTCCACTCAAACATCTGTTCAAACTATCAGAGTGACTCGTTCATCCAGTTAGATTTTTGTATTAAAGTAACAACTCCTATATTGTATGCGTAAATGGCTGCAGGAACAAAAGTAATGTTCAGATTATCTAATGTCCTATTACCTGTTTGATCTATGGTAGTTACCAAAGTAGCCTTAAAATTATTTTGATTGCAAAAATGTAATAAACTGTTTAACTCCTGTGGTTTATCAAAATAGCGATTACTCCATTTAACTTCTACACACCATTGTGGTCTAAATAATTTATTATCAATGAGAACAATATCTACTTCGCCTTCAGAGCGTCCCATTTTCCAACGTGCATATTTTAAGTCAAGATTTTCCCTGTGCATCCATTGAGAAAAAATAGCAGTCTCTACCATATTTCCTGACTCAGTATCGATTTCTTGTATTGGTGAAAACAAAGCAGTACGTAATGATGGATTGGTTAAATACACTTTGAAATTAGTAATCCGTTTGAATTTCTTGGCGTTATCATCAATTTTGTGAATGACCTTGATTAAAAAGGCGGCTTCTAAGTATTCTAAGTACTTCTTGATGATTTCTTTTTGAATACCACTGTCTCTCCCTAATTTTTCATACGAAAATTCATTACCTGTATTATAAGCTAAGTAACTGAAAAAGCTATTGAGTTCCTGAACGTCTTTAATGCCATATAAACTAGGTAAGTCTCGCAACAGAACTTTATCAACAATATCGCTTTTTACATAGCGACCCATATCACTCTGAATTTTTTCGGACAATACTACTTCTGGATATCCGCCATAATTAAGATAATGAAAAAACTCTTTATTTAATGCCTTATTATCGTGCGTAGTAAAAAATGGCACATCTTTTCCATTATAAATAATTGACTTAGATTGTACTAAATGATTCAATCCCTTAAGATGTATGTATTCATGAAAAGTCAATGGAGGTAACATAAAATCGGTAAATCTACCAGCACCACTTTCTGAACTTTGCAATCGTAAAGCTGCAGCTGCCGAACCAGAAACGATAAACTTTGTTTTTGGGTAAAAATCGACTAATACTTTGAGATGACGTTCCCAGTCCTTTAGGTATTGAATTTCGTCAAAAAACACAAAACACCCTTCCAGACTGTCTAAATGAACGGCTTCTTTTGCCAACAATAATATGTCCTCTAATCCCAGTTGCATATAAATGGGATTATCGATGCCGATGAAAAAGATTTTTTGAGGCGAAACCTTTTCTATAATCAATTCTTGTATGGCATGAAACATCATAACCGTTTTGCCTACACGACGTGGCCCCATTAAAACCACTGCTCTTTTTATTTCGGTTTCTTTTACAAAAGGATAGAACAAATCAAAATATAGTCTTTTTGACATATCCATGTACGTTTGTTGTACTTGACCAGAGAGCCACCAAGGGTTTTCATACTGCAAACGTTCTATTCTTTTAGATGTTGGAATAATATTATTAAAGTTCATAATTTTATTTATTTTCATGCAAATGTAAAAATAAATAAAATAAATATATCTTATTTTTACAAATTAAAACACTTTAAGCTAGTTTGTTTATTATTAATGGTTTATTTCCACCACTCCATCACCACTAAATGTTAGCAATATATACCTACTGAAAGGCTCTGTAAGTAAAGCTTATTCTTAAATAATATTACACTAACTCATGTTTTAACACAACTTAGAGGATTTTAGAATCATTGCAGTTTCACTATCCAAATATTTTAATTCTTAAACCTATTTAACTATTGTTTGGCGTAACGTTTATAAGTCTAAATCATCGACATTCTACACTAAAGCAATATTTCGTAACATTTCCTAAATGCTTTTTACATTGGCTTCCACATAGGCTTTTATTCAAGAGCCAGAGCTGCTTTGTCCCATTTCAAGAGCAAAGGTATGAACGTGTTCTTAACCCAGAAACAAGGTCAAGCCTTGGGTTTGCCAAAAAATCTCCACCCATGCGGGTCGTATTTATTTGGTAAAACCTTGTTCCTGCTAAACACTAACCTTTTATGCTCATGAAACGAAACAAAGCATACTCCGACTCTTTACACGAATAAAAAAAATGTCAGACATGAAAAAATACAGCATTGAAAATGGCAATAAAGTGAAACGAAACAGCACCACCTCTCATTGCCGAATAAATCTAAAAAAATCAAATCACCTCAAACTCAATCAAACAATCTATGGCAAACTGGTGCAGTAATACGGTTGTCTTCGAGGGAAGTCCCGAAGCAATCAAACAGGTACAACAGCTTTTCGAAGCAATGAAGGTAAACGAAGAGAAAACAGAAAAAGGGCAATTGCCCGACTTTACAGACAATACTAACGGAGGTTATTTTTTTAATATTTATTGGAACGAGGGAGACGAAGGCATGTTTCAGTATGAGACAAGATGGGCACCCAATTCCGAAATATTAAGAACGATAGCAGAACGGTATCTTTTGAATTTTACTCATGATTATGAGGAAATGGGCAACAATATATACGGTAGAGCAAGTTACCAAAATAGAATACTGGACGATGTGTGTTTAAGTGATGAAGAATTGGAATTATATTCGTTTGACGAAGAAACTGATACCTATCATTTTGAAGGAGAAGTCTACGAAATTGAATATGAGATATTGGAAATGCTTCTGGAACGAAAACTCTCTTTCTGACAGTAACGGCTTTAAAGGTTTGCTCCCTTAATGGGACAAACCTTTAAAAGCTATTATGGAGTGATGCTTGGCGTAAGTCTTCTATTAAAATGAAGAGCCTTTTTTATTTTTTTAATTGCCATTCATGCCTATAAGCCAAAGGCGTTACTCCATTGAACCGTCTAAACATTCGATTGAAAAAAGACTGACTTCCATAACCTGATTCGTAGGCAATAGTTTCTATACTTTTTTCGGTATGAGCCAATAATTTACAAGCATGAGCAAGCCGATACTCATTCAATGCTTCTTTGAAGGTTTTTTGTGTATGTTTTTGAAAAAAACGACAAAAGGAAGAATCGGTAAAATGCAATAATTGTGCTACGTCCTGGCTGCGAATGTCATCCATGAAATGATTGGCGATATAATTAAAAACCTTATCAATACGCTCAATACTAAGAGAAGGCATTTGTGTGTTCATAGTTGCTTCTATACCTGTATAGTTTTCGTTTGACATTAAGTGCAGAATTTCAAAAAACACAAATAATTGCTCTACTGGCTGAACGCTAAAAAGCTTTTCAAAATGTTTGTGGAAAAAAAAGTGTTCTGCTTGCAACCGTAAAATTATACCTTGTCTGGATGCCGTTAACATCTGATTGATTTTTTCAAATTCGGGAAATATTGCTGAAATAGTATCTAATTTTTCAGGCAAAACCTGAACTAAATATTCTTCATATATCTCATCTTCAAATCCAAAATCAAAACAACGATGGGGAATGTCAGAATGTAATAATATAATTACTCCACTATCGTAGGGTTTTACCACATTGGAAATATATAATCTTCCTTTTCCTCGTGGTATATAAACTAGTTCAATTTCTGGATGGAAATGCCATGAAAGTTTTAAACATGATGACTTAGCACGATAATGTTTTAACAGTAGAGAACTTCCAAACTTGGTTGAAATAACTTCAAGTGCTATTTTTTTAGCCGTCATTTTTCCGGTTTATGTGTCAAATTATATAAGTATGACAATTTAGTACAAAAAATGGGAAATCAGATTAAAGAGACTACTTTTTATAAAAGTTTATTTTGCACTTATATTTTAACAGTAAAGGAAGCGCTTATAATCTTATAGTAAAGTTTTTTCAAACAGAACTAGTTTAATTTCTTTAGCTATTTTGGTTATTCTTAAGTGCCTTTTGTTTGATAGCTATGATTTCAATTATTCAATCTTAACAATAGTAATCAATGGAACGGAGACAATTTTTAAAAGCATTAGGTGTTGGAGCTGCAAGTTTAAGTTCTCTAGATTTATTTGCCACAGGCAAAAAAGTAAAATCTATGGGATTACAACTTTTCTCAGTTCGAGAATTTATAGCAAAAGACTTAGAGGGTACATTAGAAAAAGTAGCTGCTCTTGGCTACAAAGATTTGGAAATATATGGGTATAACGGCACTTTTTTCGGTAAAACAACAAATGAATTTAAAACGATTCTTAAAAATACAGGAATAAAAGTCGTAAGCTCGCACCATCCGGCTGGTATTGGTATAAAATCGAAAGGTTCGTTAACAGAGGGCTGGAATAAGGCTGTAGAAGACTTAGATAATATTGGTGCTAAATATATGGTTTGCCCATACTTGTTTCCGCAGGAACAAACCAATGAAACCTATGCTATGCTACCCGATTTATTAAGCAAGTCAGGCGAAGTTACAAAGTCGGCAGGTATTCAGTTTGCCTATCATAACCACGATTTTGAATTTAAAGAATATAATGATTCCACGCTTGTTTTCGACCATATAATCACAAATACACCAGCCGATTTGGTTAAAATTGAGCTGGATTTATATTGGATTATAAAAGCTGGTTACGAGCCAATTAAATATTTTGAAAAATACCCAGGTAGATTTCCGCTCTGGCACGTAAAAGATATGGAAGATGGTAGCAAAGGGATTACGGAAGTAGGACACGGAACTATTGACTTTGATAAAATTTTTGCAGCTCGTAAGATAGCGGGCTTAGAGCAGTGGTTTGTGGAACAAGATATAACCAAAGGGAATATGTTTGAAAGTATCAAATCAAGCCACGATTATTTATCAAAAAAGAAATTCAAATAAGTAGAGTCATAATCTTAAAACTAATTTAAAAATGAAAAAAATATTATTGCCATTTTTTTTTACTGTAAGTATTCTCAGTACATTTTCACAAACCAGTGCACAAATAAATCAATTATCAACTAAAGAGAAGAAAGAGGGCTGGGCATTATTGTTTGACGGTAAAACAAACAATGGATGGCATTTATACAACAAAGGAAAAGAGGCTTCTGCTTGGGTCGTTAAAAACGGAGAATTGAAATGTGATGCAACGATTTTGGATGTAGAGCGAGAGGACTTAGTCACAGACAAGGAGTTTGAAAATTTCGATTTAAAGTTTGAATGGAAAATTTCAAAAGAAGGAAATAGTGGCGTTTTTTTTAATGTTATCGAAAAAGAAGATATTCCAAAGGCGTGGGCTTCTGGGCCTGAATATCAATTATTGGAAAAATCACACCATGATTACGCATTCAGTGCAAAAAAGCGTTCAGGTTGTTTGTATGGCTTTTATGAGCAAAAAAAAACTGCTCCTGATAAACCAGCAGGTCAATGGAATCAATCGGAGATTAAGCAAGTCAATGGAAAAATTGAATTCTATTTGAATGGTGTTCTTACTGCCACAGAAGACTTGAATAGTGAAAATTGGAAAAACTTAGTAGCTAATTCAGGTTTTAAGGCCTTCCCAGAATTCGGAAAACATACCAAAGGTCGCATTTCTTTACAAGACTGGTCAAAAGGTATTTCCTTCCGAAATATAAAAATCAAAGAATTGTAAATGTTGATACCAATACTGAGGGGAAGATAGAAATGAGCGCTTAATATCATGTTAGGACAGAAAAAAACTGTCGCTACCCAATAAGTTGTTTTTTGATTTTTAAATACAAAGCAAAACTGCATAGGAGCAAGAAGGTTTCATTTTCCTGAATAGGAATTCAAAATCAATTTTTGAAAAATGTGCCTCTTTGTGTGCATGGTACTCAGGCGTACCAATCGATGCTTGAACTTGCTAGATTTAGAGCAGGTTCAAGCATCATAGTATTGTCGCAAAAAGTTCTGTTTATGCAGCAAGTCAACAAAGTTTCGGTGATGGTGCAAATATTTAGATGGCATAAGCTGTATTGGACTCTGCTGATAAAAGCTTCCCTAAAAGTTTTCTTGTTTTAACACTACCATAATTTTTAGTAGCTCGTTCTAATTTCTTCACATCAAAGAATTGTCTCTTTGAATAAACCTTTTCCAAAACTTGTTCTTTGTCTTCTGCTAAATTTTCCAAATTATTAACAAGGTCAACAAGTAAAAATTCCTTTGTTACTTTCTTTGGAAAATGGGGCTTTATAAAAAAAGAAAACGTTCTTTTACCAAGCATAAACTCTCCATGACGCTTGTGATTATACACGACACGCTTGTTATAGAGCTGGGTAGTCCCAACGCCTAAACTATTATAGAGATTAGGTGACATCAATAAAAAGCGGTCATCCTTCAGAAATTGCTGTACCAAGATTTCTTCGTCTGGTGGTGTCTGTCCAAAAACTGTTTGGCTGGAATAGTAATAAAGGCCCTGTGACAATTTTTGAAGCACCTTGCTTTTTACAAGTTCCTGAACATGACGATCTACAGACTTAGACCATTGTTCCAAATCTGCTCTGCGATATACCCTTCCAGGCTTTAGATGTGCTTTCAGTTCATCAAGTTTCATAACTACTTCCTTTTAATATAGTGTATATGAATGTGTATGAATGTGTATGAATGTGTATAAATATGTAAGATTTTTCATTTAAAATTCATGCAAAAAAATCATTTAATTATCAATAATGCAAATAGTTGAATTTGCTTATGTTTTCCTTGTCTCGGAAGATTGTTGGTTGGCTTTGCAACCCACTTTGGAAGCCAAAGATTCAGTGGGTCCTTTAAAAATGGCTCTGCAAATTCGTAAAAAGAAGAGTGAATTAGTTCATCATCGTAACGACGATTCGGTCTGACCGTGGTGTTCAATAATGCTATTGGGTTTATGCTGATTTGATTCAAAAAGCGTGCATCAAAATGAGTATGTGTTCTTTGGTATAACCTAATGAAAATTCTATGACAGAAAGATTCAACCTAACCCATAAGAAGAGTTCAATTTTGGGAATAGATTTGTATTTAAAGGGTCTTTGATGTAATAAATTGATTAAAGTAGTCCAAAAAATCAATTTGGAGATAATATATCAATCTCAATCATACGCAAAAATAAAATCTAAATAACCATCATTCCTTCCTAGCCACTCCGAAACCATTTTTTACCTATTTGCTTATATTCTCCTTAAAACTCTCCTTCACTCAGCTTTAAATACTTAAATAAAAGTCCAAAATATTACAATATGTTAAAATAGCTGATTAAATGGATAGAATCCTATCATTGATACTTTATTTATATATTTTCTTTGTATCGTTCAATGAAAATACCAAATCTAAGGCCTTAGTTATTCGCTATAAATCATTGATACGAATTAATAGCTTTAAAATCAGACAAATATAACATTGATTAGCTAAGTAAATTTATGGAAAACAAAACTTTACGTAATTGGAGTGCCCTTTTGTTGTCTTCAGTTGTAGCGTCTTCTTTGACATTACAATCAACACAAGTCTTGGCAGTTCCCAGTATCAACCATCCTTATTATAGTGATAAGCGAATTGAGGCAAATTATACGTTACAAGATCGGGGTATCACAGGAAAAGTAATTGACGAAAATGGTCAAGCACTACCTGGAGTAAACATCAAGCTCAAAGGTACTACCAAAGGTACAAGTACCGACAGCAATGGTGATTTTAAACTTTCAGTTCCTGACAAAGGAAATGCAATACTTGTACTTTCGTTAGTTGGTTACAAAACACAAGAAGTGACTGTTGGAAGTAAGAATTCACTTGATATTATAATGAGTGTTGATACCAAAGATTTACAGGAAGTAGTTGTCGTGGGTTATGGTACTCAAAAAAAAACAGAGTTAACGGGTTCTGTAGCGGTAGCTTCTGGTGAACTGCTTAATAAACGTATTGCGACCAACCCTGCAACAATGCTACAAGGTCAATTACCTGGTTTACAAGTTGTACAAGGTTCAGGTGAACCCGGTAATGAAGGTGTTAGTCTAAGAATTCGTGGTGTTGGTACATTTAGTGGTGCGGGTAATGACCCACTCGTCATTGTAGATGGTTTGCCCGGTAGCCTTAGCTCTATCAACCCTAATGACATTGAGACGGTTTCGGTATTGAAAGACGCATCTTCAGCTGCAATTTATGGGGCAAGAGGTGCTAATGGGGTAGTGCTTATCACTACCAAAAAAGGAAAATCAGGAAAACTGGTCTTTAATTATACCTACAACAATGGTATCACACAAGCAACTAAGCTTCCTGACTTGATTACTAATTCAGCCGAGTTTATGGAGTTGAACAACGAAGCAAGAGTAAACTCTGGATTAAACCCTATATATTCGCAAGCTACAATTGATTTGTATAGAAACGCCACTGACCGTGAGAAATACCCTAACCACAATTGGTTGGACGATATTTTCCAAAAAGTGAATGTACAAAACCATTACCTCAACGTAAGTGGCGGCAAAGACAATACCAATTACAGCGTTGGTTTGGGTTATACAAGCCAACCAGGTGTAATGAAAGGTTTTGATTACAAAAAATATACTTTGCAATTCAACCTTAATTCTAAGGTAAACGATTTTATTTCATTTGGTACGAATACCCTTCTCCGCTATGGTAAACGTATGGGTGCAAGACAGGGTTCGGGCGATTTATTTTTAGCAACCTTAGCTCAGTCTCCATTATACAAACCAAAATTGTGGGATGGTAGCGGTCGTTATACATTCAGAGCTTTCTCGAACGAAGCAGGTAACAAAAACCCTTTGGCAATTGCTGAAAACGTAAATGCCTCTACTGACGACTACTACGCACAAGTAAACGGCTATGTAAATGTAAATTTGGCTAAAGGATTGGTTTGGGAAACACGAGGTGGAGCTAACTTTACTTTCTATAAAACCTATGATTTTAGACCAAAGATTCCGATGTATTTGTATTCTGATTTGAGTGCAGCAGGGAACGTTGACGTAGGAACATTAGGGCTTTATGTATCACAAAATAATAGTTTATATACGGTAATTTATAGCCAGTTGAACTATGATAAAACTTTTGGCGACCACCACGTAAATGCTTTGGCGGGAGCTCAACAAGAACAAAATAAAGACCAGTTCATGAGTGCTTTCAGAAGAGAGTTTGCTTCTAACCTTGTACAAGAATTAGACGCAGGACCTGCAGAAGGCATGAACAACAGTGGTACTGCTTCTGAATGGGCGATTAGGTCGTTTTATGGTCGTTTGAACTACGATTATAAAGGCAAATACCTTGTAGGTTTAAGTACTCGATATGATGGTACTTCTCGCCTTCCAACTGATACTCGTTGGGGTTTATTCTACGCTTTCTCTGGTGGTTGGAGAATATCGGAAGAAGCATTCTTGAAAGATGCTAGCTGGTTGACTGATTTAAAATTGAGAGGTTCTTGGGGTAAATTAGGAAACCAAAATATCGGTACTTATCCTTATCAAAATGTATTGACTGCCACAGCTTATCCATTTGGTAGCTCCCTTACAACTGGCTACTATGCTGGAGGTTTAGTGGACCCTTCACTTACTTGGGAAACTACGCAAACTTTAGACTTTGGTCTTGATCTCGCTTTATTAAATGGTCGCTTGAATATTACAGCTGATTGGTACGACAAACAAACTTTCAATATCTTACGTGGCTATCAAGTACCTCTTTATGTTGGTTTAGGAGCACCTACTGTAAACAACGGTAGAGTGAAAAACACAGGTTTTGAGTTGGATGTACAGTACCAAGATAAAATTACTAACGATTTAGGGTATAAAATTGGAGGTAACATTCAAACATATAAAAATACTTTAGTTGAGTATGGTGCTAAAGAAATTGGTGGCAATACGATTCGTGAAGAAGGTCGTCCTTTAGATGAATTCTATTTATACCAATGGGATGGTATCTTCCAAAACCAAGCTGAAATTGACGCATGGCCAACGCAGCCTATCACTCCTAGACCTGGAGATTTGAAAATTAAAGATGTAAATGGCGATGGAAAAATTGATGCTAACGACAGAACCTACACGCCTGGCCGTTATCCTGTGGCTTCTTACAATGTCAATTTAGGTTTAACGTGGAAAAACTTCGATTTATCGGCACAGATTTTTGGTTCATTTGGTCAAAAAATTTATGTGAATGGTTGGGGGGTAGAACCGTTTAGACAGGGTTCTGTGCCTACTACTGATTGGAGAAACAGATGGACTCCTACGAATCCTTCTACTACAATGCCAAGAATTTACATTGCAGATGGTTATCCTGCGGTACAAAACTATGCTTCAACTTTCTATTTGAAAGATGCTTCGTTTGTACGTTTGAAAAACTTACAAATAGGTTATAACATTCCAAAAGTAGTGCTTGATAAAGTGAAACTTCAATCTTTACGAGTGTATTTTGCAGGAGATAACTTGCTAACCATAAGCAAATTCCCTGGACTTGACCCTGAGCGTACAAGTATCAGTGGTAACTACGTTTCGTATCCGCAAAATCAGGTATTCACATTTGGTCTTAATGCTCAATTCTAAAATTTGAACTTCTTTATTATGAAAACATATAAAAAAGTATCTTGTCTGCTTGCTTTATCGCTTACTTTACTTCAGTCATGTAAAGAGAATGCCTTAGAAGTAGCTCCTCTTGATAGGCTATCCACTTCCGTATTCTGGAAAACAGAATCTGACGTACAATCGGCTCTGGCGGGTTGTTATGCTTATCTAAAAACTGGTGGTGCTCCTGTTTCGTTGTTTTACCAAGCAGGATGGGATGCCCTCACAGACGATGCTTATAGCCAATATCCTTGGGATGCTGCTATTCAAGACATCAGCTTTAGTGGTCCAACCCCCAATACTGGTGGTTATGTTTACAATAGCTATGCAGTTAGCTATCAGGCTATCGCTGCTATAAACAATCTGTTGGCAAACGCTGGAAATATTTCGATGGATGCCGCAGCAAAAACCAAATACCTTGCCGAAGCAAATTTCTTGCGTGCGTATTTTTACTTCCAATTGGCTCAACTTTATGGCAATGTGATTATTACAACACAACCAGAAGCTACTACTTTCAAAGAGTCTAAAAGTAAATCAACCAGAGATGAGGTACTGACATTGGTTATCCAAGATTTAGATAAGGCTATTGCTGGTTTACCAGACATCGCATATACTGACGGTCATGTGGTGAAAGGTGCGGCTCAAACACTAAAAGCAAGAGTACTGTTGTTCCAAAAGAAATATGCTGAGGCTGCCACTTTATCAAAAGCGGTTATTGATGGAGGTAAATTCAAACTTTCAACTAATTTCAGCGAAATTTTCTATAAGCCCGGACAAACCAATAACAACGAGATTCTATTCTCTGTAAAGAACTTACCTCCAAATTCATACCCTGTACAAGGTATCGACTTGGTTATTGGTAACTGGTTGGCATTACAACCTACGTTAGACCTTGCCAGTGAGTACGAATGTAAAGATGGTTTACCAACTTCATCTTCGCCATTGTACAACGCTGCTACTCCTTACGAAAACCGTGACCCTCGTTTGAGAATGACCGTTTTTGTAGATGGTGACGATGAATCGAAAGGATGGAAAAAATATAATGGTTCGCAAACGGTATTCAAAGCATTTACCAACAGTAATACTACAGGTTTGGCTATCAAGAAAACCCTAGATCCAACCCAAAGCGACCCTGGTTATAGTACAGTAAGTAGCCAAGATATTGTATTGATGCGTTATGCAGAAGTATTATTGAACTACGCAGAAGCTGAAAATGAAGCCAATGGTCCAGCCAATGCTTATGCTGCTATCAACCAAGTTCGTGCCAGAGTTGGAATGCCTGCTTTACCAACAGGCTTGACACAAGCACAAATGAGAGATAGAATCAGACACGAACGCAGAGTTGAATTGGCTCTTGAAGGTTTCCGTTATTTTGATTTAAGAAGATGGGGGACTGCCGTACAAGAATTGAATGGTTTTGAAATTGTACCAGGCAATACCAACCTTAAAAAGAAAATTTACAAAACTACTTTTGATTACTGGCCAATTCCACAAACTGAAATCGACCGTACAAAAGGGTTAGTTCAAAATTCAGGATACTAAGTCCTAGTATTAATACCCTACCACAGATATGAAATACTACATTTATTATCTGTGGTAACTTACAAATATTAGTGTAACATTTTTTAGTGGTGAGTGATACTTTTAAAAATTGATAGTCGGTTTTTAAAAGTATCATTCACCACTTTTTTTAGAAGGACGAAGTCTGCAACAGCTTTCGAGTTACAAAAATGCAGTAACCAAAGTATTATTTCTTTTAGCTACCAACGCATCATTTATACTTATATATTTATAATCCTAATCCATGCTTAGAAGTCTTTTATTTTTGCCATTCTTATGTTGTTCTTTATTAAAGAACATAGCAAAGTCCCCCAATCAAAGTCACCATAAAAATACTCTAAATTACTATTTTAACACACCAGCCTCCAACTGGAACGAGGCTATTCCTATTGGCAATGGGAGAATGGGTAGTATGATTTTTGGCACTGTTAATCAAGAACTTATCCAAACAAACGACGATACCTTTTGGTCGGGAGAACCCCGTAATATTCAAAAACCTGGCACATATCAATACCTCGAAGAGATAAGAAAACAAATAAAGCATGGCAATACCTCAGAAGCCCAAAAGCTCATCAATAGCCACATGCTTGGTGCTTGGAACCAAAGTTATATGCCTTTGGCAGATATTTTACTACGAATGAATCAAGATGAAACCCAAGCAACAGCATATAAAAGGTCATTAGATTTATCAACAGGCATTGTTACGATAGCTTACAAGCAAAAAGAAGTCAACTACAAAAGAGAAATCTTTGCTTCTTTTCCACAGCAAGCCATCATCATTCGTCTTACCGCAGACAAAAAAAAGGCCCTCAATCTCATCGCATCTCTCCAAAGCTTGGTCAAATACCAAACCCATTCTGCCAACCAGCAGCTCATCATCAATGGTCAAGCGCCCATTCATATAGAACCCAATTATCAAGGCGTACACCCCCCCATTTACCAAGATAGGCATGGAATGCGTTTTGAAGGGCGATTATTTATTACTGAAACCGATGGACAAATTCTTGCTGATAGCAACCAATTAAAACTACAAAATGCTTCTTTTGCTACCTTAGTTTTTGTAGATGCCACCAGTTATAATGGTTTTGATAAAGACCCTTTTTCAGCAGGAAAAGACGAAAAAAAGCAATGCGAAGCATACAGTAAAGGCTTGTTGGGAAAGTCATATCAAGCCATACGTCAGGCACATATCAAAGATTACCAAGCGTTATTTGGACGTGTAAATCTTCATTTGGGGACAAGTACTGAAGATAATTTTCCTTTAGACCAACGCATCAAAAACTATAACAAAGACAAAGACCCAGCCCTTACAGCCTTGTATTTTCAGTTTGGCAGGTATTTACTGATTTCTTCTTCTCGAAAAGGCTCGCAACCAGCTAATTTACAAGGCATTTGGAGTAATTTATTACAACCAGCATGGAGTGCCAACTGGACAATCAACTGCAATGCTCAAATTAATTATTGGCCTGTCGAGCTTGCCAATTTATCTGAATGTCATTTACCGCTTTTAAATTTAATTCGAGAAACGACAGTAGATGGTCAAAAAACAGCCAAAAACCTATACAATTCCCGTGGTTGGATGGCTCATCATAACATAGATTTATGGCGAACCACTTGGCCAGTAGGCGGCAATGGCCTTTGGGCGATTTATCAAGTGGGCGGAGCATGGCTATGCCAGCATATTTGGGAGCATTATTTGTTTACACAGGATAAGCAATTTTTGGCTGAATACTTTCCAATTTTATACGAAGCATCCCTTTTTTATGTCGATAATTTGCAAGAAGATGGCCAAGGTTATTTAGTTACGAATCCGTCTGAGTCATTTGAAAATCATTATTTTAATGCTAAAAAAGAAAAAGTATGGGCTTGTGAAGGAGCTGCACAAGATATGCAAATTATCCGTTCATTATTGAAAAACACCCTCCAAGCGTTTGATATTTTGGGAAAAGACCAAACCCAAAAACTAGAAATTGCCCGTGTCTTAGCCCGATTAGCCCCAATGAAAATAAGTCCACGAACGGGGCAATTACAAGAATGGAACGACGACTGGGATGCCGCCGAGCCATTCAACGGGCAAGTACCGCATGGTTGGGGGCTTGTTGCCAGTGATTTAATCACCCTTCATCAAACGCCCGATTTAGCCAAAGCCATTCGTCAAACCATCACCTATCGAAAACCCGCTTATGCCATGAACACGGGCAGTTGGTCGGGGGCATTTGCTGCTAACTTTTGGGCGAGATTAGCCGAAGGCGACAGCGTACAAATGGTTTTAGATAGACATTTTTCAAAAGCCCTTTACACCAATTTGACCTGCCAGTTTACTGGATTTTGGCAAATTGACGGCAACCTCGGCATGACTGCCGCCATAGGCGAAATGCTTATGCAGAGCCAAGGGGGCGAAATAGCCTTATTGCCTGCTTTGCCCTCGAAATATCCTACTGGTTACGTAACAGGTCTGAAAGCAAGAGGTGGCTACACCGTAGATGTATTTTGGGAAAATACCAAACTTACAAAAGTAGTTATAAAATCACGTTTAGCAGGCAAGGTATCGATACGTTATAAAGATAAAGTAAAACAATTAACAGTAAAACCTTTGAGTAGTTTTACGTTAACCGACGCAGATTTTCTATAAACTAATTGACTCAATCTTGTATTGTTTAAAAACCCCAATAAACAGCATTTATTGGGGTTTTTATCCTTAAAATATATTATTTATTATAAAATATTACAACAGGTTAAGATAGCTTACTAAAAAGATAATAACCACCAAAAGCCTCTTTTTTAATATATTTTCTTTGTATCGTTCAATGTTTAACAATAAGGCCTTAGTTACGTTTCTAACATTGAGATACGTTAAAAGCTTTTATATCAAATTATTTACAATCATTGATTAGCTGAGTCATTTTATGGACAACAAAACTTTACGTCATTTGAATGCTCTAATTCTGTCATCGGTTGTTGCTTCTTCTCTAGCAATTTACTCCACACAGGTTTTAGCGTCAACAATCAATCAACCTTATTTTAATAATAAGCGTATTGAGTCTAAATTCTTCCAAGACCAAACAATTACGGGCAAAGTAGTTGACGAAAATGGTCAAGGATTGCCAGGTGTCAACATCAAGATTAAAGGTACTACTAAAGGTACCAGCACCGACAGTAAGGGTAGCTTCAAATTTACGATTCCTGACAAAGGAGATGTAACATTGGTGTTTTCAATGATAGGCTACAAAACCCAAGAAGTAACAGTGGGTGGCAGAACTGTTTTTAACATCGTACTTTCCAGCGACAACAAAGCCTTAGACGAAGTAGTAGTGGTAGGTTATGGCTCACAAAAGAAAAACGACGTTACAGGTTCGGTGTCGGTAATCAAAGCCTCACAATTTGAAAACCAACCATTGACCAACGCAGCACAGGCTTTGGCAGGTAAAGTAGCTGGTGTAAACCTTAACCAAAACTCAGGTTTGGCAGGTGACGACAACTCTAAGATTGTGATTCGTGGAACAGGAACACTCGGAAACTCAGACCCCTTAATCATTATTGATGGAGTTATTGCTACTACCGAATCGACACCACAATTCAATGCCAGTGGTGGAAGTGTACCAAGCAAATCTATCAACCCGCTCAATTCTATCGACCCTACTGATATTGAATCGATTACCGTATTAAAAGATGCCTCTGCTGCTTCTATTTATGGTTCGAGAGCTTCAAACGGGGTAATTTTAGTGACAACTAAAAGAGGAAAAGAATCAGCGAAACCCACAATCAAGTACAATGGCTATTATGGGGTAAGCTCGGCTACGAGTCTTCCTAAGATGGTTTCTAATACCATGGATTTCATGACCTTAGCTAACGAAGCTGCTGTAAACAGTGGGAAGTCTCCATCTTTCTCGACTGCTACCATGAATACATACAAAGGTTTTGGTAATATGACGAACACCAATTGGATGGACTTGCTTTTCAAACAGTCGGCAGCTATGTCACAACACGACTTGTCGATTTCTGGTGGTAATGCCAATACCAATTACTATATTTCATTTGGTGTATTGAACCAAGATGCTATCGTAACACAAGGGAATTATCAACGCTACAATACTCGTTTGAACATTGACTCAAAAGTATTAAACAACTTCAAGGTTGGAACAAGCTTAACATTCAGTAGAGGCGAACAAAATATGCCATCAAGCGACATTTTGTATGTGTCGGTACTTGATGCTATGCGTGCTACACCTGTAATGCCTGCTTATACCAGCGATGGAAAGTTGGCAATCTTGGATGGATATTCGTTTTCGGCACTCAACTCTATCCAAGCAGGTAATGCCTTGGCAAGGTCGGCGGCCAATCAGGTAGTTTCTACCACACAATCGTTTTTAGGCTCGGGCTATGCCGATTGGGAAATTATCAAAGACCTTCATTTAAGAGGTAGCGTTACGGTAAATATCAACCCTTACGACCGCTTCGACTGGGCATCAAACCTTACAGGCTACAACTGGCGTTATCAAGAGTTATTGACACAAGGGTATAAATTGAGTGATTTGACAGGTGCACTTTCAACGTCTTCGTTGACATTGACCAACAGCGAATCAAAAAGAATCAACCCTTATGCTCAATTATCATACAACAAAACTATTGGCAAACACCAAATGGGAATCATGGGGGGCTATAGCTATGAGAAAAATACATGGACTTACAACTATACTTCTCGTAGAAATTTCTCATCAAACGAAACAAGAATCCTTTCGGCGGGCGACCCTTCTACTCAAAACAACGGAGGTACTGCTACCCAAAACGCCTTGGTTTCTCAGTTCGGTAGATTCAACTACACGTATGATGGTAAATACCTTTTTGAAGCTACAGTACGAAGAGATGGGTCTTCTCGTTTTGGGGTAAATAACCGTTTTGGGGTTTTTCCAGCTTTCTCTTTAGGTTGGGTAATGACTTCCGAAAGTTTCATGAAGCAACAAAATGTGATAGACTTCTTGAAAATCAGAGCTTCTTGGGGACAATTGGGTAACCAATATGCTTCCTCTGATTTCCCTTATGTAGCACTGATTGGTTTTGGTAACAACTACAACTTCAACAATGTTACGGTAGGCGGTGCTGTACAAACGACTTATGGCAACCCAGACCTTAAATGGGAAACTTCTACTACGACCAATATTGGTTTCGATTTGTTCTTATTCAAATCAAAACTTAGCATCGTAGCCGATGCCTATCAGAAAAATGCTAAAGGTATCATTTATAATACGCCACTGCCTTCTAATACAGGTTTCTCCTCTGTTACTTCAAACTTAGCAAGTGTACAAAACAAAGGGATTGAATTGGCGGTAAACTACAACGACAAAATTGGAGATGTATCATTTAGCATTGGAGGCAATGCAGCCTACAACAAAAACGAGTTGGTTTACATCAACCCTGAATCGAGTGATGAGAAAGATAGAGTAATCGATGGAAATTATGCCCTTTTGCGAGGTCAACCCGTTGATGCCCTTTATGGCTTGAAAGTTATAGGTATTTTCCAAAATCAAAGCGAAGTAGATAACTCACCTAAGCAATTCAGTGGTACAGCTTCTGGCGATTTGAAATACGAGGACTTCAACAAAGATGGTAAAATTGATGCCAACGATAGACAAGTACTAGGGAAAGAGTCTCCAAGTTGGGTGTATGGATTTAATGCTTCGGTATCGTACAAAAAGTTTACCTTATCGGCTCAATTCCAAGGCATTGGAGATGCTCAAACGTATGGCTCTTATGAGTATTTTATACCAACGTTCCAAGGCTCAAACTTTGGCGAACAGTGGCTCAATCGTTGGACACCAAGCAACCCAAGTACAACAATGCCTCGTGTATGGGATACTTCTGGCCCAAATACACAAATGACCAACTCTTTCTTCGTACAAGACCGTTCGTTCTTGAGAATGAAGAATATCACGTTGGAATACAACTTTAAAGATTTGGTTAAAACCAATTTCTTTAAAAACCTTAAAGTATATGTAAGTGGTCAAAATTTACTTACGTGGACAAATTTCAAAGGATTTGACCCAGAAAAGAGTGCTCGATTAGACAGAAGTGGTATTCCACAAGTGAAAATATTCTCTGCGGGCGTAAATGTTGAATTTTAATTGATGTAATATACTGGATTATGAAAAAAATATGTATTCTAACAGTAATGTGTTTTTTATTGAACGCATGTACTGATAAACTGGAACTAAGTCCTTTAGACTCGATAAGTACCCAAAATTTCTTCAAAACACAAGAAGACTTTGACCTTGCCGTAAATGGTCTATATAACTATATGCAAGGCAAAGGAAATGTTGGACGTAACGGCGTTTATGCTGGAGATTTGTATTGGGAAGTAGCCAGTGATGCGGCATACTTCCAGTTTTCGTGGCATACACCTTGGTACGATATTTCTAACGGAAACCTTGCCCCAACTACCGATAACGTAAGATTCATTTGGGACTATGGTTACAGAGCTATTGGTTGGGCCAACACCATATTAGACAATATGGATAAGGCAAGTATTGATGCCAATACCAAAAAAATATACGAAGGAGAAGTAAAGTTTTTACGAGCAATTACCTACCTCCGAATGGTAAGTTTGTACGGCGATGTTCCTTTGGTTTTAAAACAATTGCCTGTTAGTGAGGCAAAAGTACCGAGAGATTCAAAAGAATCGGTTTTAACACAAGTAGTTGCCGACCTTGACGAAGCTGCACAGAAATTGTCGCTTACTCCATTCAATAGTCAAAAAGGTAGAGCCACTAAACAGGCTGCTTTAGGGATGAAAGTAAGAGTCTTAACTTATGCGGCAAGTCCACTTTTCAATCCTTCTGGTGATACCAAAAAATGGGAAGCTGCCAAAACTGCCGCTTCTGAATTGATGACAATTGCTACGCAGAACCCTACTTTAGTTGGTTTGGAATCGAGCTATGATAATATTTTCTCGGTAAGCAACGAAGACAATAAAGAAGTACTATTCAATATTGAATACACCGCCAACAACTCGCAAGAAGGTGGTAATAATTTGCTTCCTTTTGGTCCTCGTACTTTGCCAACTCAAGGTGGAGTAGCTGGTGGCTGGGGTTCTTCGGCAATTACGCCTGAATATGCCGACTCATATTTGATGAAAGATGGTTTAACTGCCGCTACTTCGCCCTTGTATTCGGCAGCAAATCCTTGGGCAAACAGAGACCCTCGTTTCTATACAACTTATTTTGTGGCGGGCATTTCAACATTGCCTGATGGCTCTATCTTTAATATCGACCGTGTAAACAGTTTTCCTGGTGGTACATTTCAAGCGGCATATCCGATGTCTATTCGCAAAGGTGTTGACCCATCTGCCAAAAACCAAGCATACGATAACGAACAAGCGCCCAATACCATTGTGTTGAGATATGCCGATGTACTACTCATGTATGCCGAAGCTCAAAACGAAATTAGTGGCCCAGATGCAACTGTATATGCCGCTATCAACCAAATTCGAAGCAGAGCTGGTTTGCCCAACTTAGCCACAGGTTTATCGAAAGATGCTATGCGTACAGCTATCCAAAATGAAAGAAAATGGGAATTAGGCTACGAAGGAGTAAGGTATTTTGATATTCGCCGTTGGAAAATTGCTGATGCTGTTCTGAACAACTTACCCAAAGGCCCAACCCTCAACGTAACCCCTGCGAAGAAATTTGTAGCAACTAAGCATTATTGGTGGCCACTTGCTCAAAGTACAATTGATGCCAACCCTAAACTCATTCAAAATGATGGCTACTAAGTTAGTGATTGAGTTAATTGTGAGTTAATTTATTAATTATAAGACACTTACAATTTTCAATTACCACTTAATGCCGTAAGGAGTACAAAAAAGAGTTAAACAGTATGCCAAACATAAGCATACCGTTTAACTCTTTTTTAATCATGAAGTACTAATGCAAAATTGTGAACTAGTGGATTGATTATTAACACTTTATACCCAAACAATAAGGGCATTTGCATGACTTATCGAACATAGGTTTTTTGATAAATAGCTGGGCTTGCACCTGTTAATAATTTAAATTTTTCGTAAAAACAAGTAAAATTATTAAAGCCACTTTCATAGCAAATTTGCTTGAGTGTCAAATGACCATTGAGCAACAATTTACAAGCATAGCCAACCCGTACTTCCAACAAAAAACGAGAATATTGCTTGCCTGTTTTCGATTTAAAATACCTACAAAAGGAATTGGGAGCTAAACCTACCAAAGATGCTACTTCGTCTAAACTAATTTTGTTATGAAAATTTTGCAGGGTGTAATTATATATCATATTGAGTCGCTCGTTTTCAATATCAGATGTTTCGTGCCGAAAACCAATAGAAGCCAATAAACTGCTATTATCGCACTGACTGGCAATTTGCAAACTTTCCATCAATAACATGAGGCGGTAACTGCCTTCTGCATGGTATAATTTTTCTATTAAATCGGCTACTTTTAGTTTTAGGTTTTCTTCCAAAAAAATACCTCTTTTGGCTCGTTCCAATACATACTTGATGCCTTTATTTTCGGGTAAATTGAGAAATCTGTCACCCCAAAAATTTTCTGAAAAATGTATAACCGTTGCATAAGGAAACTTAGCATGAGTGGCATAATCCTCATGATCGTAATGCCAATAGTGCGGTAAATTTGTACCTATTAATACAACATCGCCAGCCTTAAAGCGACGGATGCTGTCACCAACAAACTGAGTGCCACTGCCTCTGTGAAAGAGCACCATTTCTACCTCGGCGTGGCAATGCCATCTTGAATTGACATTGGGCATGAGTTCCTGACGAATACTGAATGAACGATTCGGCACAGTTGCAACTTGTAAAAGATGAGGTTTCATAAGTGATGTTGCCTAATAATCCTGATTAATATGACCATTTGCTTTCAAGTATTATTTATGAGAAAAAAGTAAAAATTCCTGCTATTTCATAAATAATCATTTGAATAGTACAAATGTAGGTGAGCTTTAGGCAGTAAATCGGGGGGATTTAATTCAAAAATGAGGGCGAAATAATACCGTCCTCATTTATTTTATCTCTTGACTAGCCATAGGCAACAATTTTTATGTACAAAGCTATTTTTTATTCGTTTTAGCATACTCCGAGGGCGAGCACCCAAATAGCTCTTGAAAATGTTGTCGAAAATATTTTGAATCTTCTATGCCAACCATTCCCGTTACTTCTGAAACCCTTAAATTAGATGTACTCAAGAGTTGCGCCGCCCGCTTAAGCCGTACATCTCGAATAAACTCAACGACTGATTTGCCTGTAATACCTTTGATTTTTCGGTATAAAACAGGCTGACTCATGCCTAATTCCTTCAACAAAGCTTGCACATTGAAGGCGGAGTTTTCTAAATTTTCTTCGACTATTCTCATAGCTTTTTCTAAAAATACTCGCTCTTCGTCTGGAATAACAATGTGGGTTGGTTCTTGTAAAATTTGCTTGCTATAATACTCCTTTATCTTGAGCCTGTTTTGTAAAAGCGTTGTCACTTTTGTAAGCAATACATGGGGGTTGAAGGGCTTGCTAATATAATCGTCAGCCCCCATTTCCAAGCCCTCAATTTCATGGATAGATGCCGTGCGTGCAGTAAGTAACAATACCGGAACATGAAGCGTTTTGGGGTTATTTCGTATCATTTTACAAAGCTCTAAGCCGTTTACCTCGGGCATCATAATATCACTGATAATCACATCTGGCATAGTACTTAGGGCTTTTTCGTAGCCTTCTTGTCCGTCAGTAGCAGTACTTACTTGGTATACTTTTTCAAATAGTTGTTGTAAATACAGGCGTATTTCGGCATTATCCTCTACAATGAGTACATGCCAGTTGGATTGATGCCCTGTCTTAAATAATGATTGGTCGGCTTGTGTTGTACCATCAGATGAGGTGATACTTTCCATAAAAACATCTTCTTCTTTAATAAGGCTTTGGGTAGAAATATGCTCTTTACCTAAAGGTAGATGAACAGTAAACGTTGTGCCAACTCCTACGGTACTACTTACACTTATTTCACCGCCATGTGCTTTTACAAATTGCTTTACTAAAGACAAGCCAATGCCTGTACCCATTACTTTGAGCGACTCTGTATGAGCTGCTTGGTAATAGGGGTCAAAGATTTTTGATAATTCTTTTGCCTCAATGCCAATGCCTGTATCTTTCAGACTAATTACCAAAAAGTTATCATTCAATTGCTGGTTTTTCCATACCGTAGTCTGTGTAGATGACCCAACTACGGAAATACGCATGGTGATGTTACCTTTGGCAGGTGTAAATTTAAAGGCATTAGAAAGTAAATTGAGGAGTACAATTTCTATTTTTTCTCTATCAATATAAAAATACACCTCTTCATCGGGCATTTCAAGGGTATATTCAATATCCAATTCTTCGCCTTTTATACCAAAAATCCAGAAGATTTCTCTTAAAAAAGTTATTGCTTCAGTTTTTCTGTACTGCATAGAAATAAGCCCTGATTCTACTTTTCTAAACTCTAAAAGCTGATTAACCAACTCTAAAAGCTTACGGGTTTGGCGTTGTACCAAATAGGCCTTTTCAGATAAACCATTTGATGACGACCTAATGGCTGTAACTAATTCTTCGATTGGACCTAAAATGAGTGTAAGTGGCGTGCGTAATTCGTGCGATACATTAGTAAAAAAACTAAGTTTCATTTCTGATAACTCCTTTTCTTTTTCATACTTTAAGCTTTCTATCAATAATTGTTCTTTGAGTTTTCGTTGGGTTTCAGTAATTCGATAATAAATCCATAAACCACCGGCTACGATCAGGGTATAAATCAAATAAGCCCACCACGTTTGCCACCACGGGGGCAAAACTACCAACGAAAGTGTAGCTGGCTCTTTCGACCAAATGCCATCCCCATTGGCTACTTTTACTTCAAAAGTATAAGTACCTGGAGCAAGATTAGAAAAATTGACGTTGCGTTGCTGTTGTGTAGTTATCCAATCGTCACTTAGCCCAATGAGGCGATAAGCGTAAATATTTTTATGGGGATTGGTATAATTAAGTCCGACAAAGTCGATAGCAAAGTTATTTTCAAAATAGTTTAATACAATTTTGGTCTGTTTATCTATAACTTTATTGAGTAAGACCCGCTCATCAAGTGTATCACCAACCTGTACTAGTTTGTTACCCACACGCAAGCCAACAATCTGAGGAATAGGGGCAAACGTATTGATTTTAATGGTATTGGGTTGAAAATAAGAAACGCCGTTAATACCCCCAAAGAAGAGCGTTCCATCAACAGCTTTCCAAGCTGCCCCTACCTTGAAAGAGTTACTTTGTAGCCCATCGTTTACATCATACCTAATATACTGATTGTTTGCAGGATTAAAACGATAAAGTCCTGTGCCACCAATCCATAAAGTACCATTTTCATCTTCTAAAATAATTTCTACGTCTTGCTCTGGCAAAAACGCATCATAACGCTGAATGACATCTTTCCCTTGGGCGTTTACATACAGTTTGTGCAAGCCACCGCCAATAGAACCAATCCACAGATTACCTTTTTTGTCTTGTTGCAAAGCCCATATATAATTGTTTTTTAGACTTTGTACATCGCCTTCTTGGTGCGTAAATCGGTGTAAGAATCGAATCCCTCCTTGTTGAATTTGGTATTTATACAATCCTTGTTTAGATGCAACCCAAAGTAAATGTTTACTCGAATCATAGAAAAAAAAGGTTACTTCTTGAGGCTGAATAGAGGTTTTTACTGGGAAAAAAGGCTTGATACTTTCGTCATTAGGATTAAACAAACAAATGCCTACGGAAGGTATTGCCAGCCACATTTGTCCATAAGCATCTGTACATAGAGCCGAAACAATACCTTTACCAAGTTTATGTTTTACTAGATAGAACTGTCCATCATTGCCTAATTTATAAAGCCCTTGTGAGTTTGTACCTACCCAAATATCTTGCCTACTATCTTTTACAATAACCGAAACATCAAAATTGAAAAGCCGATTGTTTACATTTTGTACATGGTATTTTTTGTACTGTTTACTACGAAAATCATACGAAACGATACCTCCCCAAGTACCTATCCAAAGCAACTGACGGGCTTCGTCTTTGCAAATTGCCTTGATGTAATGGGTAGGTTTGAAACGACTACCGATTTTGTCGGGACATAACTGTCCGAACTGTTTTTGTTGCAAATCTAACTTACTTACACCACCTGCTTGGGTCGAAATCCATAAGACTTTAAATTTATCTTCATAAATATGCCTAATTCTTCTTAGGTTAAAATCAGCTCCACCCGTTTCGTTGTCTTCAAATTTAATCATTTTCTCTTCTACCAAAGGTAACTCTCCTGCAACAGTCTTGGGTTTTGCCTGAATCATGACCAAACCTTTGGTTTCGCTTCCAATCCATAAATTATTATACGAATCTAAATGTAGCGCATAAACCTCAGAATATTCACTTTGCAGCCTGTAGAGCTTTTGGTATTGCCCCTTTTGATTGGGCAACCAATAAAGATGATTTTCACTTGCCACCCATATATTTTTGTGTTGGTCGATAAGTAGTTGGTCTATGTATTTCGCCTCAAACCAAGGTGTATTTACCAACATATTAGTGCGAGGTAAAGCGTAAAAAAGCCCAATAGAAGTACCAACCAATATATTATCCTGGGCATCTATCCCTATGTTACTTACCTGAAAATTGGGATTGCTCCGAGCAGGAGCAATTTGTATGATAGCCGTAATAGCTGTTTTGTTTCGTCGTTGTAATTTATAAAGTCCATTTTTAGCTGTGCCAACCCATAAATTACCTTCCGTATCGGAGCTAATACAAGAAATATGGGCACTTTTCAGTGTTTTCACCAACACCACCATCGTTTTTACCAAGGTAAAATCTAATGCTTGAAAACCATCTTTTGTGGGGTCATATATATAAATACCGTTACTTTCTGTACCAACCCACAAAAGGCTATCGCTACCCACATACAACGATTGTATTCTATCGTTTGGCAAAATCAATTGGTCGTTTTGGGGTAAATGATATGGCTTAAGTTGATATCCGTCATATCGGCACAAACCTTTGTTCGTAGCAATCCAAACGAACCCTTGTTTGTCTTGTACACTTGCCAGTGCATCGCTATGAGGTAGCCCATCTTCTACAGACAGGCGTTCAAATTTATACTTATTGGGGTCGAATTGAGCCTTACTTTTGACCACACTTACCAACAAGAATCCCAGTAGTAGTAAAACTTTACCCCCTTTTATTTTATCAAATATCACATCCATAATCATTACTATTCAATTTAATAAAAGAAGCACCAAATAGTATAATATACCCATGATTGAATGAAATACCCTCCTTATTTGGATATTTATACCGCCAAAAATATAATAAAAATACGATAGTTTTGCATAGATTTAATAACGACAAAATTATCATTACTTACCTAAGACTCTCTCGTGATGTTAAACAAGTTTACAACTTCGTGTATTTTATGTAGTATTTTTGTACGTTTGGCTTTTGCCCAACAGCAAGTCCCGTTAAACGTGTGGTACAAACAACCTGCCAACGCCACAACTGCCGATGTTAATAAAGGTTGGAACAACGACCCCGAATGGCTCAAAGCTTTTCCTATTGGTAATGGCTTTTTGGCTGGAATGGTGTTTGGTGATGTCAATCAAGAACGCATTCAACTCAACGAAAAAAGCTTGTGGTCGGGAAGCCCAAGCGATAACGACAACCCGGACGCATCGGCTTATTTGACCCAAATTAGGCAATTACTTTTTGAAGGCAATTATAAAGAAGCCAACGAACTAACCAATAAAACTCAAATCGCCAAAGGTGTTGGTACGAGCAAAGGAAATGGCACAAACGACCCTTATGGAAGTTATCAATTATTAGGCGATTTAAAGATTGATTTTGAAAAAAATACTGCTTACTCCAATTATACCCGTAAATTAGACCTAAGCAAAGGGCTTGTAAACATTGCCTACACCCAAGAAAGCGTTGATTTTAGAAGAGAAGTGTTTGTGAGTTATCCAGACCGTGCCATGCTCATTCGTTTTACCACCAATAAAAAAGGAGCTTTGAGCTTTAAGGCATCGCTTTCTCGAACAGAACGTTTTGCAGTACAGACCTTAAAAGACCAATTATTGATGACTGGTAGCATGGATAATGGCAACAAAGGCGATGGCATGAAATACGCTACTCGTTTGAAAGCCCTCAGTCAAGGCGGAAGTATCTCTTATCAGAATGGTGTGTTGGAAGTGAAGAATGCCAATGAGGTTACTTTATACGTGGTTGCTTCTACCGATTACAAACAGGCATATCCAACTTTTATTGGCGACAATCCAGTAGAAACTACGCAAAAACAATTGGCTCAGGTAACAGCCAAGCCTTATGCGTTGGTACTAAAAAATCATACGCAAGATTTTTCATCTTTGATGAGCAAAGCAAGTTTAAATTTATCAAAAATAAGTACTGATACTATTCCAACTGATGTGCGCTTGACCAACAATTCTACTGCCAACGATTTGCATATACAAGAGTTGTATTTTCAGTTTGGTCGCTATTTGTTGGTATCGTCTTCGAGAAAAGGAAGTTTGCCTGCCAATTTGCAAGGAATGTGGTCGAATAAAATCCAAACCCCTTGGAATGGCGACTACCACGTGAACATCAATGCTCAAATGAATTATTGGCCTGCCAACGTAACAAACCTTGCCGAATGTAATACGCCCATCCTCGAATTGATTCAGTCAATTGTAAAACCCGGCGAACGCACGGCTGCTGTTCAATACAAAGCCAAAGGCTGGATTGTGCATCCTGTAACAAACGTGTGGGGCTATACCGCACCGGGCGAGCATCCAAGTTGGGGTATGCACATAGCTGCGGGTGGTTGGGTTTCTCAACATTTGTGGCAACATTATACCTACACAAAAGACAAAACGTATTTACAAAAAGTATATCCAACGCTACTCAAATCGGCTGAATTTTATTTAGATTGGTTGGTGCAAGACCCACGCACAGGCAAGCTTGTTTCTGGCCCTACTTCCTCGCCCGAAAACAATTTTTATGCCCCCGATGGCTCGGTGGTTTCGATGAGTATGGCTCCTTCGCATGACCAAGAAGTAATTCAGGAAATTTTTAGTACTGTGTTATTGGCAGCCAAAGACCTCAACGACAACAATCCACTTTTAAGTAAAATAAAAACAGCCCTCAACAACCTGATGCTTCCTAAAATTGGTACGGATGGCAGGTTGATGGAGTGGGCAGAAGAATTTAAAGAAAGAGATATTACCCATCGCCATGTATCGCATTTGTACGCCCTTTATCCGGGTACTTGGATAGATGCCTACAAAACGCCTGACTATGCCAAAGCTGCTCAAAAATCGTTGGAAGTACGTACCGACGTGGGTACTGGATGGAGCTTGGCTTGGAAAATTAGCTTTTGGGCAAGGTTGAAAAACGGCAATAGGGCACATCAATTATTGCAAAACTTACTGAAACCTACCTACAACAACACCATCAATATGTCGGATGCTGGTGGCACGTATTATAACCTTTTCTGTGCTCATCCGCCTTTCCAAATTGATGGCAATTTTGGCGGAACGGCTGGTATTGCCGAAATGCTCTTGCAAAGCCACGGAGGTGAAATAGAGTTATTGCCTGCACTTCCTAACGTTTGGGAAAAAGGTGAGGTGAAAGGTTTGAAAGCACGCAATGGCTTTGAAGTAGCCATTCAGTGGAAAAATGCAAGCTTGAAACAAGCTACCATCAAATCGTTGGTTGGCGAAAAATGTGTAATTCGTACTCAATCGCCAGTAGCTATCAAGGGACTTACCGTAAAATCTGTAAAAGATCCTTTCGGCTATACAACCACTTTCAACACCACAAAAGGACGTGTTTATCTTGTAGAATCACTTTAAAATTTATCTTTATTAACAGATGAAATGTAATAGTAAGTTTACCCTACCCATAGGGTTAATGGCATTGCTTTGCCTTTTCAGCAGCAACTTGCAAGCACAGTCGGTTAGGAGTAAAATCAATATCAACCGAGCGTGGAAGTTTTTTTTAGGCGATACAACTCAAGCCGAAAAAGCAACTTTCAGTGATAAATCATGGAAAAACATCAACCTTCCTCACAATTTTAGCTTACCGTATTTTCAGGAAGCTCGCTGGTATGTGGGCTTTGGCTGGTACCGCAAAACGATTACCGTACCTGCTTCTTGGAAAAATAAAAACATTGCTTTAGAATTTGAAGGTGCGTTCCGTGAAGCCGAAATATTTGTCAATGGTACATTGGTAGGTACACACGCAAGTGGCTACACTGGCTTTGCTGTAGATATTACCAAAGCCCTGAAAGTGGGTGATAATACCCTTGCTGTTCGCTTGTCGAACCACTGGAGTCCGAGAATTGCCCCACGTAACGGCGACCACAATTTTACAGGGGGTATTTATCGTGACGTTTCGTTGATTGTCACCAATCCGACGCACGTTACATGGTACGGAACTTTTGTAAAAACGCCTAAGGTTTCGGCGAAAGAAGGTCTTGTATCTGTAAGTACCGAAGTAGAAAACAAAAGTAATAGCAGTAAAAAAATAGAGCTTCGCACGTCTGTTTTTGACCCTACTGGCAAAGTGGTAGATACATTTTCTTCTACCCAAACGATTCCTGCCAATACTTTGGCAACATTCGAGCAAACAGGTAATAGCATTTCTCAGCCCAAACTTTGGCATCCAGAACATCCATTTATGTATAAATTGGTAAGCAAATTATATGAAAATGGTAAGATCTTGCTTGATCAATACGAAACACCTTTTGGTTTCAGGTGGGTAGAATGGACAGCCGATAAAGGCTTTTTCTTGAATGGCGAACATTATTATTTCAAAGGTGCAAACGTACACCAAGACCATGCTGGTTGGTCGAGTGCCGTAACGAATACAGGTTTTTACCGAGATGTGCAATTAATCAAAGACGCAGGATTTGACTTTATCCGTGGGTCGCATTACCCACACGACCCTGCTTTTGCCGATGCTTGCGATAAATTAGGGATGTTGTTTTGGTCTGAAAATAATTTTTGGGGTGTTGGCGGTGCTACGGGTGAAGGTGGTTGGTTTCAAGGACCAGGTACTTACCCTTACTACGATGAAGATAGCAAGCCTTTTGGCGAAAGTTTGAAAACCAGTTTAAGAGAAATGATTCGGGTCAATCGTAATCACCCTTCTATCATTACGTGGAGTATGTGTAACGAGCCGTTCTTTACGCATCAAAGTACCATGCCAAAAGTACGTGAACTTTTGAAGGAATTGGTAGCATACAGCCACCAACTCGACCCAACACGGGCGGCGGCTATCGGTGGTTCGCAACGAGGAGAAATTGATAAATTGGGCGATATTGCTGGCTACAATGGAGACGGTGCAAGGTTGTTTATCAAACCGGGTGTTGCCAGTGTGGTAAGTGAATATGGTTCGGTGATTGATTTTCGTCCGGGCAAATACGACGCTGGTTGGGGCGATATGGAATCACAACCACAATTTGAATGGAGAAGCGGACAAGCCATTTGGTCGGGTTTTGATTATGGTACGCACGCTGGGCAATTAGGACAAATGGGAATCATTGATTATCAGCGTATTCCAAAAAATAAATGGTACTGGTACCGTAAAACATACTTAGGCATAGAACCACCAGCACCAACCGTAGCAGGAACACCAGCTCAACTCAAATTGAGTGCCGATAAAACCGTGATTCAACAAGCCGATGGAACAGACGACGTACATTTGTTGGTAACAGTACTGGATGCCCAAGGCAGAGAATTGAGCAGTTCGCCAGATGTAACGCTCACCTTGGTTTCTGGCCCAGGCGAGTTTCCGGGTGGTTCATCCATCACTTTCTCCAATAAATCTAATATTGCCATAAGAGATGGAAAAGCGGCGATTGAGTTCCGTTCACATTATGCTGGCACGTCGGTTATCAAAGCTTCTTCGGCTGGCTTGCCCGATGCTTTTATTACCATTGTTTCTAAAAATGCCCCTGTATATTTGGCGAGTAAAACGCCCAAAATTGCAGAGCGTCCTTATGTGAAATTTGACGACATCATGCCTGCCGAACGTAAAGGAAAAGTGAATTTGGTATTCAACCGTCCAACCAGAGTATCAAGCGAAGAAGCAAGCCATACAGGGCGTTATGTAAACGATGGTTCGCTTCAAACCTATTGGCAAGCACAAGGCAATAACAAAGTGGCATGGTTACAAATCGACTTAGAAAATACCTACCACCTCACAGAAATAAAACTTGCCTTTCCGCAAGATGGCCTTGTTGATTACAGCATTGAAATTAGTAACGATGGCATCAATTGGATAACCTTATCAACGCAACACACACAAGTAAGCAAAGAAACTTTACTTACGCATACTTTTAAAGAAAAAGTAAAAGCTGGGCTGGTTAGAATTGCTTTTAGTACCCCAAATAGTAACTCAATCATCGGTTTAAGCGAGTTTGAAGTTTACGGAGAGTAAGATTGAAAAATAGATTATAAAGTAGTGAAATTGGCTATGCTGTTTTACACATAGCCAATTTAGTTTGATGATGAATAATACCTTTGCTTAAAATAGACATCAATTTGATATCTATGAAGTCAAACTTTAATTAAAGTGTAAATACAGCATTAAATCAACCTTTAATGTTTGTATAGTTATTCATCCTAATGAAAAAAATATATGAGATACCGTTGTCCGAATGCTTGACTAGTTCAAGAACTAATATTATTAGGATTTAAATATTTGTGGTTTAAAAGTATGCAAAAAAGTATTACTTCTGCTCGCTTAGTTTCACTGGATGCACTCAGAGGCTTCGATATGTTTTGGATTATTAGTGGAGAAGGGCTTATTCATGAATGGGCCAAAGCCTCTGGCAATCCGACTGCCAACTGGATGTCGAGTCAATTACATCATTCTGAATGGAATGGTTTTACCTTTTACGACCTAATTTTCCCTTTGTTTATCTTCATTGCTGGTATTTCTATGCCATACAGTATTGGCAGGCAATTGGAAAACCCAAAAAATACGCTATTCAATATTCTAAAAAGTTTATTCAAAAGAGCCATTATTTTAATTATCCTCGGCACTATTGTCAATGGCTTATTCAAATGGCAAGGTTATGAAAATACTCGTATCGCCAGCGTTTTAGGACGAATAGCTCTTTCTTGTTTCTTTGCAGGTTTGATATTTCTTTATACCAATCTTAGAACCCAAATCATACTCTTTTTTACCATCCTTCTTGGCTACTTTTTAATGATGAAATACATTCCTGTTCCAGATTTTGGAGCTGGTGTATTGACGAAAGAAGGAAACTTAGCTGCTTACCTTGACAGACTTTTTCTTCCCGGCAAGCTTCACCGCAAAGTATATGACCCCGAAGGTTTACTTTCAACACTGCCTGCTATTTGTAATGCTTTGTTGGGCGTTTTTACAGGGCATTTCTTACGTTCCTCTACCTTCTCTAAATTCAAAAAAGTAGCTTCAATGGCTGCCGTTGGCATTTTACTAATTGTACTCGCTTGGCTTTGGAATCCATTTTTCCCTATCAATAAAATCCTTTGGACGAGTTCCTTTGTACTCTGTTCGGGTGGTTTTAGTTTACTTTTCATGGCTTTCTTTTACTTAATTATCGACGTACTCGAAATCAAGTTTTGGATAGCTCCATTCGTTTGGATTGGTATGAACTCCATTACGATTTACTTGGCTGCTCATGGTTTAATTGATTTTGAAGCCACTGCTATTTACTTATTCGGTGGATTGATTAGTAAAATAGAGGCTTCATGGCAAGCAGTAGCTTTGGCAGGCGGAATCGTGATAGTACAATTAGGATTTTTATACTTTTTATATCGTCATAAATGGTTCTTGAAAGTATAGTTTCAAGTTCAGTCACTTTTATGAATCAGAACAAAATCATTATCCAATACTCCACTAAAAACTATGTCCAAATTATTTAACCAAAGTATTGTATTGCTTTTACTTGCTGTGAATTTTGCTTATAGTCAGGCAGATTTAGCAGCTTCAAAGGCATTAATCAAACGTATCATTCCGCAAAAAGCTCAGTATTTTGAGGTAGCCAATATTCCACAAGAAAATGGGAAAGATGTTTTTGAAATTGAAAGTAAAAGCGGAAAAATCATCTTAAAAGGAAGTTCGGGCGTAAGTATTGCTTCTGCTCTGAATCATTACTTAAATGAGTACTGCCACTGCCAAATCACTTGGAATGGCACAAACTTACAGCTTCCGAAAACCTTGCCCGTTCTTAAAACCAAAGTTCATAAAAACACTTCTTTTGAATATCGCTATTATCTCAATTACTGTACTTTCAATTACAGTATGAGTTGGTGGGACTGGAAACGTTGGGAAAAGGAAATCGACTGGATGGCTCTTCACGGAATCAATATGCCTTTGGCAATCACGGGCGAAGAATATACTTGGTACGAAGTTTATAAAGAAATGGGGTTTAGTGATAACGACTTAGCTTCGTTTTTCAGCGGACCAGCATATTTTTCATGGTTTTGGATGGGAAATCTTGATGGCTGGGGTGGGCCTCTCCCACTCAGTTGGATGAAAAACCATAAAAATTTACAAACAAAAATTCTTGCTCGCCAAAGATCTTTGGGCATGACGCCCGTTTTGCCTGCCTTCACAGGACACGTGCCGTCGGCTTTCAAAGAGCATTTTCCAAAAGCAAAACTAAAAGCGACCAACTGGACAAACGGCTTTGCAGATACTTATATTCTCGACTCGGAAGATCCACTTTTTGCAGAAATCGGAAAGAAATTTCTACAAAAACAAACACAACTTTTTGGAACAAATCACTTCTATTCGGCTGATACTTTTAACGAAAACGAACCACCAACCGACGACCCCGCTTTTTTATCAAAACTAAGTACTAGAGTATATGAAGGCATGAAACAAGCCGACCCAAAAGCCGTTTGGGTAATGCAAGGATGGCTATTTTATAGCGATAGAAAATTCTGGAAAGAACCACAAATCAAAGCTTTGTTGGATGCTGTTCCGAATGATAAAATGTTACTCTTGGATTTGGCAACAGAAATTGAACCCGTTTGGAAACGCACACAAGCATATTATGGCAAACCGTGGATTTGGAACATGCTTCATAATTTTGGAGGAAACGTAAACCTTTTTGGAAGAATCGAAGGCGTAGCCAATGGCCCAATTCAAGCCTTGAATAGTCCGAATAAAGGAGACTTGAAAGGAATAGGTTTGACGATGGAAGCCATCGAGCAAAACCCTGTTTTATATGAACTCACGATGCGTCATGTGTGGGAAAATACTCCTTTAGATTTAGACAAATGGTTGGATACTTATATACTGAATCGTTATGGGAAACTTACGCCAAAAACTCAAGAAGTATGGCAAATTTTGAAAAAAACAGCCTATAACGGAAAAGATATTCGTGATGGAGCAGAATCAATCATTACAGGTCGACCGACTTTCGATTCTACTACTATCTGGACAAGAACCAGACTCAACTATTTACCTAAAGACCTTTTACCAGCTTGGAAATTGATGGTAGAATCTATTGAAGATTGTGGCAAAAACGATGGTTTCCAGTACGATTTAATCGACATCAGTCGTCAAGTATTGGCAAATTATGCCTTGCCTTTACAGAAAAAATGGGTAACTGCTTATCGACAAAAAGACTTAGCGAATTTTAAAAAATACAGTCAGGAGTACATTGAACTCATTGAAGATTTAGACCAACTATTGGCTACCCGAAAAGATTTTATGCTTGGTCCATGGATAGCCTCAGCTCGTGACCAAGGGACAAATCCAGCCGAAAAAGCTTTGTACGAACAAAATGCCCGTGATTTAATTACGCTCTGGGGTGATGCCAACAGTCCTCTTCACGAATACGCCAACCGCCAATGGAGTGGTTTATTGAATGATTTTTATAAACCTCGTTGGCAACAATTTTTCAATAAAGTAACGCTTGCCTTAGAAAAAGGCGAAAAAATGGATACTGAGGCTTTTGAAAAAGAAATCAGACAATGGGAATGGAAATGGGTAACAAGCCAAAAGAACTTCCCTACCCAAAGTATAAATCAAGTAAATGCGGTAGCACAATCGCTTTATAAAAAGTATTATACAAAAGTTTACTCCGTTTATGAATAATAACCCTTAACACAAAAGTACATCTTTCTATTAAAGATGTACTTTTGTGTTACTCATATATTAAAAATCGATGGATTTAATACAATTTTTCAATAAAGAAATAAAATTTACAGAAGAAGAAAACGAAGTATTAGCAAAGTCTTTTAAGGAAGAAGACTATGCCAAAGGCACTACGATTATCCAACCACATAGTTTTTCAAAAAAAGTTTATTTTATCGAAAAAGGTTTACTTCGTTGTTATTATTACAAAGACGGAAAAGACATTACGCATTTCTTTTTTGATGAAGATACCTTCACTGCTCCACTCAACAGTGTTTTTTATAATAAAGAAGAGCCTTATGGCTGGGAAGCTTTAGAAGAAACAAAGCTTCGAGTAATTCATTATGATGATTTACAAGATTTATTCATCAAATACCCAAGTATTCAACGTTTCTTTTTTGGTGTTTCTTTAGACATCCTCAATGCCTTTGCTCTCAAACTTGAATATCTTCAATTTCATAATGCCGAAGAGCGTTATGCCAATCTTCTTGAAACAAGTCCTAAAATTTTACTTCGAGCGTCATTAGGGCATATTGCCTCTTATTTGGGCATTACTCAACAGACTTTAAGTGTTATCAGAGGCAGAAAATAATTTTAGCCTTTTTTCACTTTTTAATATATATGAAAAGTTTTCACCATAATTCATGCGTGCTTTGCATTGTCATTAATCAATCAAAAAGGCATAGAGAAATATGGAAACGCATCATATCTTTTTGGCATATCATACAGGAATCGCTTCTGTTTTTCCTGTTATCAAAGAAAGACTGGCAAATCATGCCCAAGTCTCTTTACTTTATTTTTCATCTAATCATCTTTTCGATTTTCGGAAAGAATTACACATTCTCCAGTGTCATTTTAGCTCACAATTGTATATCAGTTATGAATCTTCTTACACTGAAAAGGACGGTTTACTGAATCAAGACAATATCGAGGCGGTTATCAATGCCAATACTGCTCCAACTATGTGCTTTACAATTTCGGGAAATCCTCAATTTTCAGAAAGAATCAATGAAGTACTCCATTTTTTAGGCATGAAAAATATCATCATGCAAGAGCAATACTTTGTTGCTTAATGATGTCCCAAGTAATTTTTACGCTAATTCAATTCATCCAATCTATCAAATCACAAGCACATGAAATTTTATATCATGCCTGTTGCCCTATTGCTTTTAGCGTGCAACAGCGAAACAAAAGAAGTAAAAAAAACAGAAGTCATTCTTGTAAAAACCGAACAAGTAGCCAACACAAGTATCAAAACAGACATTGCTATCAGTGGTAGCGTTGAAGGCTCAAGTACCGTTCGCTTGGGTTTTATGGTTGGCGGTAAAATCAAGAGTATCAATACCAAAGAAGGTCAAAATGTTTCAAAAGGACAACTGATAGCCTGTTTAGACCCCAGTAATTATGTAATCGCCAAACAATTGTCGGACGTACAAGTAAATGCCACTACCGATGAATACAACCGTCTGAAACAGTTACGTACAAGAGGAAGCGTTAGCGAAAGTGACTTCTCTAAAGTTTCTTTTTCCTTGGAAGAAGCCCAATTACAACAAAAACTCCAAGCCAAAAATGTAGAAGATACCAGGTTGTATTCGCCTATCAGTGGTGTTTTGCTAAGTAAACAAACAGAAGTTGGGGAAATTGTGGGCGTAGGTACGCCCCTATTTGTACTTTCATCAATTCAAAAAGTACTTGTATCGGCTTTTATTCCAGAATCTGAACTCCAACATATCCGCATCGGACAAGTAGCCCATATTTATATTGGTGCATTGGGTAAAACTTTTGAAGGAAAAGTAAGCGAAGTAGGAGCTGTTGCCGACCCAGATACCAGAACATTTACCGTAAAAGTTACCGTAGAAAACAAAGGTTTGCACATTCGGCCGGGGATGATTGCTGAGGTAAAATTGAATAATAGTCAAACAAAAGAAAGCATTTTATTGCCATCGTCTTGCATTGGTAATGATGCCAATAGCCAAAGCTATGTTTATGTAGTGGACAAAACATCGGGCAAGGCTTTCAAACGTAATGTGAGCCTCGGTAAAATCGTCAACAACAAAATTGAAATAGTTGCTGGCCTATCCTTGGGCGAAACCGTAGTAACATCAGGACAAACGAAGCTTTCAGACGGCTCTCTTATCACCCTTTCAAAATAATTAGTCACATGAACTTTATAGAAGCAGCACTTAAATATAAGCATCTTACGCTCTCGGTCTTGTTGATGCTCTTTGCCATTGGCGTAAATTCATTACTCGAAATGCCTCGCCGAGAAGACCCCAAAGTGACGATTCGTCAGGGACTTGTGATTGCACTATTTCCGGGAGCAAAACCCGTACAAGTAGAAAACCAAGTAACCAAAAAACTGGAGCAATACCTTTTTCAGTACGAAGAAGTAGATAAAACCAAAACCTATTCTACTACCAAAGACGGCATAGTGATTATCAATGTAGAACTTACCGAAAAAGTAAAACAACCCGATATTTTTTGGAATAAACTCAGACATCAGTTGTTGATTTCAAAAGAAGTGGACTTACCCAAAGGCGTGCAAGGCCCCGTTGTGGACTCCGACTTTGGTGATACCGAAGCGATGGTGATTGCCTTAGAAAGTAATAGTGCCACTTATGAACAGCTAAGGGCATATACCCAAAAAATGGAAGCCGCCATCCGTACTTTGCCTGCGGCTTCAAAAGTAAAACGTATTGGCGAACAGCAAGAGGAAATTGTGGTATCGTCGAGTTCTGAAAAATTATCTCGTTATCGCATCAATCTTGGGCAAGTAGCCGATTTGTTGCAATCACAAAATAGCATCAATGCTACGGGAAAAGTAAAAAGCGAAAATGCGGAAACTTCACTTTATACCAGTGGCTACTACCGCACAGAAAACGATTTGGCGAATCAAATCATCGGTAATTCTGCGGCTGGGGCAGTGGTAAAATTGGGCGATGTGGCTTCTTTACAAAGAGATTATGCCGAGCCAGAAAGTATTATCACCGTGAATGGCAACAAAGCCATGTTGCTTTCTATACAAATGCACGAAGGCAACAACATCGTAGATTTTGGCAAAGAAGTTAAAGCCAAAATTAAAGAAGCCCAAAAGTTGATTCCTTCCAATATCAAAGTAACCACCTTGGTATCGCAGCCCACTTTGGTCGATAAAAATATTTCACACTTCATCAAAGAGTTTTTTCTGGCAATAGTTTCGGTAATTGTGGTTGTAATCCTGTTGTTACCTTTAAGAATTGCCTCGGTAGCGGCGATGGCAATACCCGTAACAGTAGCCTTGACTTTTGCCTTGATGAACACCATTGGTATTGAATTACACCAAGTTTCATTGGCGGCTTTGATTTTGGTATTGGGAATGGTGGTGGACGATGCCATCGTAATTGCTGATAATTATGTAGAACTGTTAGACGAAGGCGTAAACCGCTGGGAAGCCGCTTGGCGAAGTGCCTACGACCTCATCATTCCAGTGTTGGCGGCCACAATTACCATTATTGCCTCGTTTATGCCAATGGTTTTGCTCAGAGGTTCTACGGGTGAATTTATCTTTACTTTGCCCATTACGGTTGCCATTGCCCTTATTGCCTCATACTTTGTGGCTTTGGTACTTACGCCTTTGTTGTGCTATACTTTTATCAAAAAAGGTTTGCATAACCACGGCGAAGAAAGTAGCCACAAGAAAGAAAAAAAATCGGTCTTGACCTATATGCAAGATGGCTACAATGTAGCATTAGACTGGTGTGTTAAATTCCCTAAACTGACCATTTTGGGAAGTATGATTTCGGTAGTGGCGGCGTACTTTTTGATGACTCATGGGGTAAGAGAACTCTTTTTTCCACCAGCAGAACGCAATCAGTTTATCGTAGAAGTATGGATGCCCACAGGCACAAAAGTTGCCAAAACACAAGAGGTCATTTTAGAAGCCGAAAAACTTATCAAAAAAGATAAAAGAGTAAATGATTTCGCTACGTTTGTGGGTACATCGGCACCAAGATTTTATTACAATTTCGCCCCAGAAGTACCAACAACCAATTACGGAATTATTTTAGTAAACACAACCAACGAAAAAACGGCCGAAGAACTTAGCGAAGAACTCAGAGAAAAAGTAAAAACCCTTACTACCGAAGGTACTTTTTTTGTAAAACTCATGCAACAAGGTTCGCAATTGATTGCTCCCGTTGAAGTACGAATTATAGGCGAAGACATCGCTCAACTTAAAAATATTGGTAGCCAGGTCGAAAGCATTTTGAAGAAAAGCAAAAGGAGTTTTTTAGTAAGAAATGATTTTGCAGAAGATAGTTATGGTATTGATATAAAAGTAAAAGAAGAAGCCCAAAAACTTGGTTTTACTACGTCAAGTATTGCTCAGATGGTCTATACTGGTTTTAGTGGTTATCCAATTTCTACGATTTATGAAGGAAATAATCCTGTAAATATTGTATTACGTTTGGACAAAGACCGCCGAAAAGATGCACAAGATGTAGAAAATACATATCTGACATCGCCTGTAACCAATGAAGATGTACCCCTACGACAAATTGCTGACTTGATTCCACAATGGCAAACTGGTAAAATAATGCACCGAAACGGCGTAAGAACCCTAACGGTACAAAGTGAAACCATGCCAAATGTTTTACCAGCCGAATTGCTTGGTGAAATAAAAGATGACACCGAAAAATTACAATTGCCAAGCGGTTATCGAATTGAATATGGCGGCGAAGAAGCCAACAAAGACGAAGTATTTGTTGATATGGTGAGTGCCATGCTGATTAGTTTAGTACTGATTTTCTTTATCTTACTTTTCCAGTTCAAAAATCTCAAAGAAGCATTTATCATTATGCTAACCATTCCTTTGAGTTTGTTTGGAGCAATCTTCGGATTATACATTACAGGAAACAACTTTAGTTTCACCGCTTTTATTGGCTTGATTGCCCTGTCGGGAATTGTAGTTCGGAATGCCATTATTTTGGTGGACTATACTAATATTTTGATTCAGCAAGGCATGGACATCCGAACGGCAGCTATCCTTGCAGCTCAACGTCGCTTGCGTCCTATTTTTCTTACGGCTATGGCGGCGGCTATTGGGGTAATGCCAATGATTATTTCTAAATCTGCCATGTGGGCACCATTGGCCAGCGTACTTGCTTTTGGGGTGGTCTGGAGTATGATTATGGCATTGCTAACCGTGCCAGTGCTGTACATTGGTTGGATAAAGCCCAAAGACAAAACTCAATTTTCACAAGATTCAAAAACACTTGTTTCCCATGAAGCTTAATATCAAAAGCAAAATTTTATTGCTACTCGTTTTATTAATGAATGCTTTTGGCTTGAAGGCACAGTCGAAGCAAGCATATTCTTTACCACAATTGATAGAATCAGCCATGAAAACCAATCAATTACTGACGATTAAAGATTGGCAAATTCTGGAAAAAAAGAGTAAACTCCGTGAAGATAATATTAGAAAATATCCTGCGGCGTCAATGGACGGAAACTATCAATATAATTTCAAACTGGCAGAATTGACTATTCCTGCGGGTGTACTTGGCTCGGTAACAACCAATACAGGTACAGAACAATTACTACCACAAGAAAGCAGTAAATTTACCCTTGGCGAACGCCATACTTATGGCATGGGTTTGTCTGTATATCAGCCAATTAGTCAGCAAGGGAATATCAAAACAGGTTTAGACCTCAACCGTCTTGATATTCAATTAACCGAAAAAGAAAAACTAAAAGCCAGTCAGCAATTACGTTTGTCGATTGAAAAACTGTATTATGGCGTATTAATCGTTCAGAAAAAAGCAGAAGAATCAAAAGCAAAATTGGCACTTGCCAAAGCCAAACTTTATGATGCCGAAGGAGCGTTGAATGCAGGGAAAATCATCAGTGTAAGCATTGCAGGTTTACAAGCAAGTATTGCCGAAGAAGAACAAAACAATATGAAACTGACAATGCAAGTACAAGATTATCTCAGTGATTTGAGCTACCTAAGCAATATCAAGGCTGATTCATTAGTCATAAAAGATATAGATTTGCGTAACGAATCGCTGAAAGTATTGGACGAATATAAAGCTGATGCTGTCGCCAATCCAGATTTGCAAATAGCACAAATTACAAAGGAAAAAGCTTTACTTGGCGTAAAAGCGGCCCAACAAGGAAATATTCCAGACCTTGGAGCTGTTGCAGGTTACTCGTATCAATACGGAAATCCGATTTTACCAACGGTAAACTTTTTTGTTGGGTTAAATCTGAAATGGAATTTACAAGACCTCTTCACCAACAAAGAAGTGTTGAACCAAAGAACTTTTCAAGTAAGGCAAGCTGAAGAAAATATTTCCTATCTTAAAAATCAGTTGAATAGCGAAGTAGAAAAAGCTTGGCGAAAAATAAATCAATCAAAAATTCTGATTGGCGTTGCTCAAAAAGTAGTGAAGTACCGCCACGATGCCCTTAAAGAACAACACGATAAAAGTGCATCAGGCATGAATATTAAAACAGAAATGCTTGAAGTACAAGCCCATTTGGCACAAGCCGAAGCAGACCTTTATGCCGCCGAATTATCCTACTTGGTAGCTGTGGCAGAACTTAATAGTTTAATTGGTAAATAAAATTTTTACTTTTCATTAGCCACTGATACTCTACTCTGTGTATTAGTGGCTAAACAGATGTATGGCAAATGTTAAAATACCTTATCACAAAATCATCACGACACTAATGCTTTCAGCTTTATACACTGCAGGAATTGGATTGTTCTTTTATGTAAAGTTATTGGGTACAGAAGAAATCATTCTGATTAAACAAAGCTCTCGTTTTGTGATTGTTCCGCTAAGTATGGCAATTGGTTTTTGTATTTCGCTTGTCATCGGCATAGCTGAATTACTTGTGTTTGAAAAATGGACAAAATATTCATTCCTAAAATTTGTACTTTATAAATATGGATTGATTATCACTACCATCATTTTGGGCGAAATTAGCTTATTTATCATTTTTGAAAATAAAAATGAACCGATAGAGAATGTTCTCAACGACCTCCCTAATTTTATCAAAAGCGATACTTTCATCGCTGTTTTTATTTATTTACTGGTGTTTAGTATTGCCCTAAATATTTGGGCAGCAGCTACCGAATACCTCGAACCTGCTGCCATTTTAGATTCACTCGTTGGGCGATACAAACAACCTAAAGAAGAAACTTTGACCTTTATTTTTATTGATTTAAAATCTTCTACACGCTTGGCAGAAAAACTTGGTCATAAAACATACAGCCAGTTGGTAGATGAATGTTTTGCCTTATTGACCGACTTCCTTTATCAGCACAAGGCAAATTTGTATCAGTTTGTGGGTGATGAAGCCGTTTTGTTTTGGCAAAGCGATTATGCCAGTAAAACCGCTGCTCCTATCAATTTGTACTTTGATTTTTGCCGAGCAATTGAACACAAAAAACAACATTTTTTAGCAACATTTGGTGAAGTACCCCATTTCAGAGCCGCTATCCATGAAGGAACTGTTACGGTAACTGTAATAAAATCAATGAAAAAATGTATTGTTTATCACGGAGACGTGCTGAATACTTGTGCCAGAATCATGAGCCTTTGTAGCCAATATAACGTTGACATATTGGTTTCGGAAAATATAAAAAAATGGTCAAATACGCATAAAAAGTACGAAATTGCCCTTGCCGATAAGGTGGTTTTAAGAGGAAAAGAACAAGAAACAGAGCTATATACTGTTAGACGTAATTCATAGTTTTTATATTTATTTAAACAAATTTCTTATGGTTGTATAAACCTTATCTACTCATCCCCAAATGAGTATTGCTTATTTCAAAACCTATTAGACTCCTGCTTTCATATTTAATGTATTTATTGTCCAGCATTACCCTTAAAACAAATATTTTCTAAAATTATTAATATTTTTTCAATTAAAAAGAGTATAACAAATCCTATACCTACTATTTCAGTATGTATAGAAAAAGTATAAAACATTTCAGAAGAAAAGATGAGACATTAAAAAAAAAATTAAAACTACATGCAAATGCTTAATCGATTAAACAATTTATTAAATAAAAGAAAATTCAACCCTAACACAATAGTATATGATATTAAGCTTCAGCAAGCCATAGGAATAAAGATATACTATTCTCATTTTATCAATCATCTTCTTTCCTAAAAAAGCTTTCTTACTTACAAGGTATTGTATTGACAAAGTTCAAATAGGCTTTGAAACAGTGTATGAAAAATAAATTAAAATTCTAGAAAACGAAATTCAAAAACTAGAACTCTAAACTTAATGAAGTCTCATTCTACCTCTAAAAAACATTTTAAATATGTTTTTTACAACCATTATAATGACAGTAAAAATAATAAATGCTAACAAATGTATAAAATTTAAAAACCTTTTTGATTATGAAAAAAAGTAAATGCTTAATTGTCTTACTGACAATGATTATTATGCGTATAACTACGCTGAATGCTCAGACATTTGTGCATCCAGGTGGAGTACACACTATGGCTGATTTGGATAGAATAAAAACAAAGGTATTAGCCCAAGAACACCCGTGGATTGATGGCTGGAATAATATGATTCAGGATGCTAAGGCACAAAAAACCTATGTTGCCAACCCTTCTACTACTATTGGAGGCTCAAATGGTATTCGTCAGCAAGCTGCTAGAGATGCAACAGCAGCATATTATAATTTATTACGATGGCATGTAACAGGTGATACTACCTATGCTCGATGTGCTGTGAATATATTAAATGCTTGGTCGAACAAAATCAATGCTGTTGTAACAGGCGAACTATTTCAATTACCAATCATGACGATGGTACAAGCAGCAGAAATAGCTCGTACTTATCCGGGTTGGGCTCAGGCCGATATTGATAAATTTAAGTACATGTGTCTTAATTATTTTTATCCAGCTTGTCACAATTTTATTGGAGGTTGTGGTAGTTGGTCTAGTTGGGATTTACCGGCTGCTGCCAATATTCTTTATATTGGTATTTTTTGTGATGACCAAGCTAAATTCAACGAAGCTGTTGATTATTACAAAAATGGCACAGGCGGTGGGAGTATTCTCAATATGGTTCCATCAGTTACTGGACAAGTTGTCGAGATGGGGCGTGACCAACCCCATGCCGAAATTGGACCTGGTTGTGCTGCAGAGTTTTGTCAATCAGCCTATAATCAAGGTATTGACCTATTCAGTTATGCTGACAATAGATTATTAGCAGCCTCTGAATACTATAGTAAATATAATTTGAATTATCCAGTAGTCTGGACAGAATATAACGATTGTTCCAATAATCATTTTTATTATCTCGCTCCTTTTGGGTCTAGCAGGATTTCGGGTAATCCCCAATTAGAGATAATATACAATCATTTTGCTGTTAACAAAGGGCTTAATGTTCCTTATACTAAAGCATTGCTTAAACTTCGTGGCATTCAGCCCACATCAGGAGAATACTCTGGGTACAATGCTTTGTCATTCACATTAGATGCTACGCTGTCTCCTTTTACACCACTTTCCATTCCAGCATCGCCTACAAATCTAACGGCTAAAACGAGTATATCTCGGGTAGAATTATCTTGGAATCAACCTGCTGGAGATGTCGCAAGTGGTTATGTTATACAACGCTCAACCAGTTCTGGTAGCGGGTTTCAAACCATAGCTACTAATAATTTCGATATAAAATTATTTTATGTAGATGAAAGTGTAACAAATGGTACAACTTACTATTATAGAGTCGCTGCCATCAATAGTGCAGGAACTGGCAGCTATTCTTCTGAAATAAGCGTTACACCTGTAAACGGTAGTTCTACAATGCCACAAGATTGGGCAATAAGAGATATTGGGACAGTACCAGTAACTGCCACTGCAACCTATAATGCAGTAAACAATAAAACCTTTATTATAAAAGGAACAGGGTCTTCTTTTGGAGGAACTTCAGATAGCCATGGGTTTGTATATGTAAATGTCTCTGGAGATTTTACTATTTCTGGTCGTTTACACGATGTCGATTTATCAGGAAGCAGTGCTGATAGAGTTGGTATCGTCATGCGTGAATCTTTTAGTCCGAATGCTACAATGGCATCTATTGGACTTCATGATAATGGTTTTAGAAAAGTATGGTTTACTCGCCGTACTTCAACAGGAAGCAATGGCTCTTGGACAAACGGTAATATGTTTACTTCACTTACGGTCTGGTTTAAATTAAAACGTACAGGTAACATCTTTACAGCATATCAATCACGAGATGGCGTGACATGGTATGAAGTAGGCTCAGCTACAATTCCTATGGCAAGCTCATCCTATTACGCAGGATTATTTGTAAGTAATGGATGGACAAGCACAGTACCAACAACGGCATATTTTGATAATGTTACCACTACAGGAACTATATTAGCTGGCAACAATACCCCCATAACACCCACAGGGTTAAACCTGAATCGTTCAAACAATAAAGTATCTTTAAATTGGAATGCTGTTGATGGAGCAACTTCTTATAATATCAAAAGAGCCAATTCTAGTTCAGGTGCCTATACAACCATTGGTACTGCTACCACAAATACTTATGGAGACTCCAGTAATACGTATTGTACTGCCAATAATGTTTTTTACGTGGTTTCAGCAGTTAACCAGTTTGGTGAAAGTTCAAATGGAACAGCCAATAGTTTATCCATTCCGAATAAACTTTCAGGCACAATAATAGGAACAGCAGGTTCATGGGGAAATGTAGCTACAGCCACCAAAGAAGCCGCTGTAGATGGAAACATCAATACATTTTTTGATGCCCCTGTAGGTACTGCTTGGATTGGGTACGATTTAGGCATTTGGGGCTCTATCAATAAGGTTCGATATGCTCCACGGTCAACCAATGCAAACCGTATGATTGGGGGTGTTTTTCAAGGCTCAAATACTGCAGACTTTAGTAACCCTACTACTTTATACACAGTAACCACAGCGCCAACTGTTGGAGTAATAACAGAACAGACTATTAGCAACAATACTCCGTTTAGATATATACGTTATTTGTCGCCCAATAATGGCTTTGGTAATGTTGCAGAGGTTGAGTTTTATGGAATACTTGGCTCGGCACCACAAATAACTGGTATAACCAATGCTGTTACTTCTGTAGACTCTGTATTTAATTATACTATTGGTGCTAATAACAATCCCACACTAACTTCTACTACTAGTTTACCATCTGGGCTTACCTTAAACGCCTGTACGGGCTTAATAACTGGTAAACCAACTACAGCAGGCACTTTCCCAATAACAATTGGTGCATCTAACGGGTTTGGTTCAAATAGTACCACCATGACGATAACTGTAAAGGACAATCAAGTTATTAGCTTTAATCAAATTCCTACTAAATATGTGGGAGATACTGACTTTGACCCACAAGCCATTACTAGTGCTGGACTACCCGTTTCATACATAAGTTCTGATACAACCGTTGCTACCATTCTAAATGGGAAAATACATATTGTAGCAGCCGGAAGTACAACGATTACCGCTTTACAAGCTGGAAATGAATTATATAACAAAGCAAATAGCGTTTCTCAATCTTTTACAGTTTCAAAACTAAGTCAGACTATTTCGTTGTCATCTATCTCAGCAAAATATGTTGATGATGCTGATTTCGACATAGTAGCAATAGCTTCATCTGGTTTGGCTGTAGCCTTTATTAGTTCAGACACTTCTGTTGCAAAAATCGTGAATGGTAAGGTTCAGATTATTGGAGTTGGAACAGTAACAATCACGGCTTTGCAGTTGGGTGACGCTACCTATATTGCTGCCTCGGAGGTTTCTCAAACTTTTACGGTTCTTTCAACTATAAAAATCAAGTATCAAGATGGCGACAGAAATACAACCAACAATCAAATCAGACCATATTTAACGTTAGTGAATGAAAGCACAAAGACAATCCCATTAAGTGAAATTACTATTCGCTATTGGTTAACCCCCGAGAATTATACAGGGGTTAATACATTCATTGATTATACACCTTTAGGAAATAGTAATGTAAAAATGACTTATGTTGCCTTGCCAATGCCACGTAATGGTGCATTGGGTTATGTAGAATACAGTTTCTTACCTACAGCTGGAAACATCAATGCAAATAGTGTTTCTGGTATTATTCAATCGAGATTAGCCAATACAGATTGGAGTCTGTTAAGCGAAAATGACGATTATTCATGGATAGATGCTTCTTCTTACGTTTTTCAAAATAAAATTACTGCTTATAGAAATGGAAAATTAATTTGGGGAACAGAACCTTTGCAATCAATAGTATCACAAAGTATTAAAATTTATTCAGACTCCAAGACCATAGCTAATTCAAATACAATAAGTACTTATGTAGCTATTAATAATGAAGGAAATATTCCACTCGATTATAAAGACATAAAAGTAAGGTATTGGTTTACGAAGGATGGAGGCACAAACCTTAATGTTTATTTCGATTACGTTAAATTAGGGAATGGCAAAGTTTATGGAAATTTTGTAAATGTAAATCCTGCTGTTCAGGGTGGAGATACTTATTTTGAACTAGGCTTTAACGAATCTACTGGTGTACTTTATCCTTTATCGAGTTCAGGTAATATTAATTATAGGTTAGCAAAATCTGATTGGTCTAACTTCAATCAAACCGACGATTATTCTTATGCCCCCAATAATACTTTGCTATTGAATAAACACATAACGGTGTATCATAAAGGAGTATTGATTTCAGGAGAAGAGCCTGCATCTATTGTAGAAAATTATAACCTAGTAATGAGACCATTAGAAAGAAACCTAACCGCAAATGTATATACCTATCCCAACCCAGTCAATAGTAATACTTGCTATGTAAAAATTGCTAGTGATATTGCTATCGGATCGGAAACTCAATTACGGATCTATAATTTCTCAGGCACAATGGTTCTGGATAAGATCGTTTCAAATTCCGATTCAAATATTATAACGATAGACCTTCCGACATTTATGACAAATGGAGTCTATCTAATTCAGGTAAATCAGTTACCTGTTTCCAAGTTTATATTACAAAGATAAGTGCTATTAAGTTTTATGATAAAGAGCCGCTTTTGGTGGCTCTTTATTTGTTTAATATAAAACTCAGCAATTTTTACTAAGAGATAATATCTGTATTTTAATGGGGTATGTTGATACAAAGATTATCTCTTTAAATAGACTTATATTACATACTGTGATTTATAAAAATTGATTTATTGCCTTGCTATGAAAAAAAACGCTTTTACAATTGTATTTATATTAAATCTTTTTCACACAACTATTGCTCAAGTATGGCAATGGTCTGCTCCTGTCGAAGGAATTATTCATTCTGAAACCAATGCCAATCCTCAAGCTTTTTTATGGATTCCTGAAAATTGTAAGGAAGTGAAAGGAGTTGTACTGGGTATGCACAATATGGTTGAAGAAGGAATGTTAGAGAATACTAACTTTAGGAAAACGTTATCCAACATTGGCTTTGCTGAGATTTGGGTTACTCCTACCTTAGAATTCCCTTTTGATTTTCATGGACATGCCCCCAAACATTTCCAATCCATGATGAATACTTTGGCTGAAATATCGGGTTACAAAGAATTGTCCACCGCACCGATTGTCCCTATTGGACATTCTGCCATGGCAACTTATCCTTGGAACTTTGCCGCTTGGAATCCTGAACGAACATTGGCGGTAATCTCGGTACATGGGGATACTCCTCAAACCAACCTAACAGGGTACGGACGTGCCAATGTGGATTGGGAGAATCGAAATATTGAAGGTGTACCAAGCTTATTTATCATGGGCGAATACGAATGGTGGGAAAAACGCCTCGAACCTGGTTTTAAACATGTAGCTAAATTTCCTAAAACACCCATTACATTTTTTGCCGATGCTGGTCATGGGCATTTTGACTATAACGATGTAATGGTTGATTATGTAGCTCTTTTTATCGAAAAGGCTGCTAAATATCGTTTACCCAAAGGAAAAAATCAGCCTTTACACCCTGTATATCCTCAAAATGGCTGGCTGATAGATCGCTGGCGAAAAGATAGTTTACCAACAACACAGCCACAACCTTATCATTTGTATCAAGGTAATAAGTATGAGGCATCCTGGTGTTTCGACGAAACTCATGCTAAAGTTACAGAAGTATTCTATGCCAAAGCCAGGAGAAAAAAAATGCAGTACTTAGGTTTTTTGCAAGATGGGCAAATACTTGTTCCCGTCAATAATCATGCTGTTTATCAGCCTATTTTCAAACCTTTGGCTGATGGTATTAGTTTTCAGTTAGAAGCATTTTTCACAGACTCATTGCGTAAACATATAGTTAGCAAGCATTCTACAACACCATTATTGATTGATAGAATTTGTGGACCGGTGAAAAAGTTGAACGATACTACCTTCCAATTGAGTTTTTATCGAATGGGCTTCAAGAATCAAAAAAGGAGTAATAGTATTTGGTTGCTTGCTCATAACGATGGTGATGATACGTACAAATCGGCAGTACAACAATTAGAAATAAAATTTCCTTTAAAGAATATACAAGGAACTGCTCAAAGTATAGCCTTTGATGTAATTCCAAATCAAAAAAAAGGCATTCGTTCTATCAATTTAAACGGTTTATCTAGTGCTAATTTGCCTGTAAGTTATTATGTAAAAGAAGGTCCTGCTTATGTTGAAAACGGGCGCTTAATTTTCACAAAAATTCCGCCTAAAACTAAGTTTCCGATAAAGGTTACGGTAATAGCTTGGCAGTATGGTATTGCAGGAAAAATACAGTCAGCCGAACCTGTAGAGCAACGTTTTGAAATATATCAATAATTACACAAAGCCACATGAAACCATTCTGTTTGATAATATTCTGTTTGTACATAAGTACTGCAATTTTCGCTCAAAGAACTGACAAGCGTTTTGAACCTATTCAACAGCAAATACAGGCTTGGGTTGATAGTGGACACTATAAAGGTGCTGCCCTTTTGATTACTCATCAAAACAAAGTTGTGTATCAATCACTCTTCGGTAGTTATACACCCCAAACTGTCGTATATATAGCATCGGCAGGAAAATGGTTGGCGGCGGCTACCATTGCTGCGTTGGTAGATGAAGGTAAATTAAAGTGGACAGATAAAGCCAACCAATGGATTCCAGAGCTGAAGGATAGCAAAGGAGAAGCAACTTTAGCTCAATTACTTTCGCATACGGCTGGTTATCCCGATTATCAACCCAAAGGTAAACCAACAGATATAACTCAAGATTTGGCGACTTCTGTTGCTAATATCATTCCACTTCCTGCGGATACCTTGGTGGGGAAAAAGTTTAAATATGGAGGACTAGCCATGCAGGTTGCAGGCCGTATGGCTGAGTTGGCGACTGGAAAAAATTGGGAAGAACTTTTTCAAGAAAAAATAGCAAAACCTCTGGGAATGACACAGACACATTTTACGCCAGTAGATTCGGCAGGAGGGCACGCTCCTATGTTGGGAGGCGGAGCAAGGTCAACACTGAATGACTATGTAAATTTTTTGTCTATGATTTATAATAATGGTACTTATCAGGGGAAAAGAGTATTATCTGAAAAAGTCATCCGTTTTATGCAAGCAGATCAAGTTGGTAAAGCAAAAGTAGCCCCAGGCGAGTTTGTTGAAAGAGCAAGAGGCACAAAAGGAAACGCTATTTATGGATTAGGCGAATGGCGGGAAGAGGTTAACAACAAAGGAGAACCCACACTAATCAGTAGCCCTTCTTGGGCTGGGGCTTATCCTTGGATAGACAAAAAATACCACATTTATGGCTTTTTGATTACTCATATTACAGGCTTCAAAAAGAATTTTTCTCCATTTTATACAAGCCATCAATTAGCGTTGGAAATTAGAAAGATTATACAAGTAAAATAATACAACTAAAGTAACGAATCCATAAAAGCAAATTTGTCATTTAATCTGCTTTTATGGATTTATCTTTTTTATCTATTCACTTCTTCGAGCGTAATTGCCTGTCCTCCTTTGGCTTTAAGATTAATCGCTAATTGGTAACCTTTCTTTACTTCCAACACTCGTTTGCGGATTCCTTTAGTTTCATCATCTTCAAAGATGGTCATTTTATAGGTTTTATTAGATGTCAAAAAATCTAAAGATAAATTCCCCTCCCAATCCGAAAAACCTGTGGCATTACCCAAGTACCAAGTAGTGCCTTTTCTTCGTGCAACACTGATATATTTACCAATTTCTCCTTGTAAATAGTGGCTTTCATCCCAAACAGTTGGTACATATTTAAAAAACTCTATCTCTGTTTCATTCGTATAATCTGCTGGATTCCCATACCAAAATATGGCTTGTAGTGGACTAAAATACACTACTGATAAAGCCAATTGTTGTCCTTTACTTACAAGAAGTTTATTTGCAAAAGATTTTACACTGTTGGGATAACAATACGTATAATCTGCAGCTCCTGCAAGAAATCTGGTAAAAGGTAAGACCATATTATGATAAGCATCTGGTGCATTTTCATTACCTCTGATACCTTCTTGTGTCAATAAATTGGGATAGGTATGACTAAGACCTGTAGGTTTGTAGTTATCATGAATATTGAGGATAAAACCATAATCTAACGTTTTTTTAATGGCATTGTTTAGCCAAACTATCCCCTCTTGACTTAGCCCATCGACAAAACCAAATTTAAACCCTGCAACACCCCATTTTTTATATAATGGTAAAATTTCATCTAGATGGGCTCTCAGACCTACTTTATTTACATATAAAATCACTCCAATCCCTTTTTCTTTACCATATTGAATTACCCTGTGTAAATCTAATTCAGGGATAATCTGTGTTGGGTCAGATGCTGATCTGAATTCTGGGCCGTACCATCCAGCATCAAAAAGAATGTATTGAAAATTGTGTGCGGCAGCAAAGTCGATACCGGTAATACCATCTTGTGTATTGAGCGACAAACGAACTACTTTTCCGGGTTTAATCCATGTAGGAATGGTATCGCCAAAGCGCTTACTGAGCCGATAGGGCAAGTCGCTGAATTGGTGTAAGCCAATGGCATTATTAGCAATACTCACGGTTCTCCACGGAGTTGCGAGATCAGTAGTAAGCCTTACAGAGTCTTTGAGGAAAGCCACTGCAAGAGAATTAGCGAGTTTACCTTTGGTTAACTCTGCTTTTGTATAGCTGTTGTTTTCTGCCTCACCAATAGAAACATAATACTTTTGGCTGACTAAAGTAGCAGGGAAATCACAAGTTTTTATTAAAGAATCAATAGCTAATGGAGTAAAAACAGATTCTTGGTTGTATTGATACAAAGTATAATTATCAGTAAAATTAAAAGTACTTAGTTCTTTTTGAATTTCTTCTGATACTAATTGTGTTTGCTTAGGAACAATATAACGAAAGGCAATACTGCCATTGAAAGCCCTGAAAACTACCTGAAAATCTATTCCACTGGATTGGCAAAATAGTGTTAATTCATTAAAATGATTTGTAATGGTACTGTTTTCGCCTAGTGTCCAAGCTAATTGTTGCTTAACACTGCGCTTTTTTTGTTTTTGTACACGGATGTTCCGGCCTATTACTTTCTTTTTTAGTTGTAGCCCTAAATCTGACCAAGCGAGTATTGGACTACCTTTTTGTTCTATACTATATACCAATTCTTTTTCGCTATTAACCTTTACTATTAGTTTTGTGTCTTTTGACGGAGACCCTAATTCGTATGATTGCCCATAAGTGACATTGTTTCCTGCAACAAAGAAAATAAGAACTATTAAAATCTTTTTTATTGAAAGCTTCATAAGTATTGAAAAACAGTTTATAATTAGTGGAATATAAGTTATTTGTTAATTTGTTCTATGTACCTTACTTCTCCTGTTTTTACATTGATATGCCAAGGTTTTGGTTTAGGAATCCAAACTTTTCCTTCTTGAATCTCAACAGGCATCCATAAATAACGAGAATCCCACTGAGCTGATGGTTTCCAACGGTCGCCCATATACAAAACTGTTGTTTGTTTTTTCCCCTCTACTTTAAGTAACATAGTAGATTGTGAGCTATAAGTATTGGTTTCGGGAGGAGCTATATCACTAAAGGTACTCCAAGGTCCAGCAAGAGATGTTGCAGTTGCCACTTTATTAGGGTTAGGTGCCCAACTTGTTAAGGCAGAGCCAATAACATAATACAAGCCTTTGTAATGTACAATGGCACCGCCTTCCAAAGGAGCTTGAATAAATGAAACTTCTTTTTCAACTGTCAGGAAATCATCTGATAGCTTTGCAATATAAAAACCCTTAGAAGGACGGCTCTCAAAAATAAGATAAGCCGAGCCATCATCATCAATAAACTGCCCAATATCACGACTTTCTTTTCCTAAAGGTCTAAAGGCATTAAGATATTTAAAAGGGCCTTCTGGTTTATTACTTATAGCTACTCCTACACTTGCAAAACCATATCTTTTACCTTTTACAACGCCATCTATGTGCATGTACATTACGTACTTTTTAGTTTTTTTGTTGTAATACACCTTAGGGCGTTCTAGTACCCAATGCTTGCCTTCTAATGCTGTATCAGGTCTTGCAAGTTTTATGGCATTCCCCTTGAATTTCCAGTTGATTAAATCTTTTGAAGCATAGCAGCTCACATAATGATGCACCGTATCAATATCAAATTCTTTGCTACGCTGTTCACCGTACCAATAATAGGTTTTCCCGATTTTTATTACCCCACCACCATGAGCTTGTATATGATTTCCATCCATATCTGCCCACTTTTCTCCAGGGTTTATTACTAATTGTTTTTGTGCTAAAGTATTAAAAACTAGTAGTGTTGCAGTTGTATATAAAATAAGTTTGAATATTTTAAGCATATATCTTTCTTTAAAGTTTAGAAAACAAATTATCAGGATATAAACCTGATAATTTGTTAAAAATCTGTTTTGTTATTTAGTGATTAGGAAAATACATTTAGTTATAATCATTGTAATAGTTTTTAAAGCATAAACGTTTAAGCAATTTGGATAAAAAAAGAGAAAAATCATAATAATTAAATAGTTTAGTTGTAAACAGTATAATAATTATACCGCCTACAACTAAATTATTATTCATTAATAGCAATATTACCATCCAGGGTTTTGCATCATTTGCTTATTTCTGTCTATTTCCGACTGAGGAATTGGCCAAAAATAGTGTTTCTTATCAAAAACACGTGTTTCAAAAATAGACCTTTCATAAAACTCTATATCGGTAAAGCTTGTTCCCTTGCTGATATTCATGCCATACATAGGTCCACCTTGTGTTTCTTGAGCAATCTTCCATCTACGCACATCGTATAAACGGTGTTCTTCAAAGGCCAACTCGATTCTTCTTTCGTGTCGGATACGTTCACGCATTTCAGACTGAGTCAAGCCTGTCGGTAACGCTGGAATACCTGCTCTTTCACGAACTAGATTGATATATTTAGCTATATCAGCATTATTAGGGCTATGTTCATTTAGGGCTTCAGCATAATTCAGGTACATCTCTGCCAGTCTAAAGTAAATCCAAGACTGTTGGGTGTATCTATTATTAGGCACATCGCTATTAGGACTTACGAATTTTGTAAGCAAATAACCTGTTTTGGAATGATCGTGTGACCCATTTTTACCAGAAGCACCAGTAGCATACAATTGAATAGGTGTACCAGAAGCACCCGAAAAAACCCATGTGTCATGGTTATACAATACACTTACATAAAATCTAGGTTCACGGTTTAAATACATATTCCAGTCTAGTGTTTTGGTAAATTTAGTATCGCTAGTTGAAAGCCCTGTTTCTATATAACCAGAACCAGCATCGTTAATCCGTTTTCCATTAGCCATATGATAGGCATCTACCATTTGTTGTGTAATTGCTAAACCATTCCAGCCCTTCATTTGTCTTGGGGCAGCATGGATAGTCCATTTATTAGTATTAGCACTTGGTCTTCCCCAAATTACTTCACTATTCCAACGATCAATAAACACATCACGATAGGAAGCAAAAGGGTCTAAATCTCCATTACTTGTAAATTTTTTATATAATCCACCAGGCATCATATCTATTACAGCCTTAGCGGCATCAGCTGCTAGTTTCCATTTATTTGCATCATAAGTATTTGTCATTAGTGCCTTCCCATCTGAATTTTTGAAATCGGCATAATCTTGATTATTCCCATTAAATAAAGGACTAGCTGCATATAATAATACACGGGCTTTAATCGCCATTGTTGCACGCTTATCCATTCTGCCATAATCTATTACATTGGGTATAGTACTAGGTAAATCTTTAGCTGCTAAGTCTAGTTCATCAACAATATATTTCACACATTCATCATAAGAATTACGTGGACGAAGTGTTTCTGCACTTGTGGCATCAACAGGAATGGCATTCGTTAAAATGACTACAGGACCATATTGTTCTAACAAAAGAAAATAGTAATATGCTCTCAAAGCACGAGCTTCTGCTTTCGTTCGAATATTAATGCCCGGAGTAACGCCATCACACTCAATACAGCGTTCTACTTGATTAATATAAACCGAAGCCGCCCGAATTGCTTTGTAATAAAATGAATATCTATCATAAGGAATAGAAGTAGGACCCCAGTTACCTGTATTGATATTATTCGCCCCGATTGTTGTCCAAACAAAATCTCCTTCGTCAGATGTTGGCGTTAAATTGGCATAAGGTTCTGCTGGGTCAGGCAAGTAGCTATAGACGTTAGCAAGGTATTTTTCTACCTCTAGTCTTGTTGTGAACACAGCATCAATGGTAAGCATATCATCTGGCTGTTTGTCAAGATAATCTTCACAAGAAAAACCAATAATGCCTGCTATAAATAAAAGAAAGATGGATATTCTTTTCATAGTTTTGTACTTATAATTATGAAGCTGATTTTTATTTCAACTACCAGTTATTTAAAAATATATTTTCCTAAAAATTAATATTTACGCCCATATTTAGGTTTTTTTGAATAGGATATACTGCACCTCTTCCATCACCTAATTCTGGATCCCAGAAATTAAAGGTACTCCAAGTAAGAAGGTTCAAACCTGAAACATACACTCTAAATGTATTAACTTTTAATTTTTGAGTAAGCTTCTTAGGGATTGTATAGCCTATTTCGGCTGTTTTTAAACGTATATAACTAGCGTCTCTTTGCCACCAAGTAGATGAACGAAAGTTGTTTGTATTAGGACCAAAAGAAAGTCTAGGGAAAATAACATCCTGGCTTGGGTTTTCGGGAGTCCAACGGTTTAACACATTTGTATTGATATTTCCACGAATTCCTCCTTCTGCAAATGGGTAAAAACCAACACCTCCGAGCATAAAGCTCATTGTCCCTGCACCTTGTAAAAAAGCTGAAAAGTCAAAGCCTTTGAAGCCGAGCGATACACCAAAACCATATACTAATTGTGGAGTGCTAGGATTTCCAATAGCAACTTCATCAAATGCGTCAATTTTTCCATCTTCGTTCACATCTTTGTATTTTAAGTCTCCGACACGCACTGGTCCAAACGTTTGAACAGGAGAACTATTTATTTCGTCTTGGCTAGTAAATAAACCATCTGCAATCAGCCCAAAAGGTTGTTGATAACGCTTTCCTCGTCTGTTTTGATAAGTATATTTATAGTCTGGAGCATCATCATTAATAAGCTTATTTTGAACATAAGTTACATTCGCTTTTAAGCCTAAGTTTAATTTTCCTAGCTTTTTATTATACTCCATATTAGCATCAATACCTTTGTTCTCAAACTCTCCAATATTTCCCCAAGGGTTGTTTTGAAGACCCATTATGGCAGGTAGAGAGTTTCTTTGCATAAAGATTCCAGAACGATTTCTATGGAAAATATCTGCTTGCACGTAGAATCCACGTAAGAAACGCATCTCTATACCAATATTGCTTTCGATTTCTTTCTCCCATGTGAGGTCTGCACCCCATTGGTCTTCTCCTCGTCCCGAAAATCCATTATTTACGTCCATACCAAAAGTATATCCGCCATTCCCCCCTCCCACTGTTGTTAAGTAAGCAAAACGACGTCCGCCAATCTGGTCATTTCCCTTTGTACCATAAGAGCCTCTTAGTTTCAAATACTGTATAAAATCATTGTCTCTGAAGAACGGCTCTTGCGAAACTATCCAACCTAAAGCATAAGCAGGAAAAAACCCAAATCGACTACCTTTTGCAAAGTTTTCAGAACCATTATACCCAGCATTGAATTCGAAGAAGTATTTCGATTTGTAGTTATAAGATACACGGCTAACTAAACCTTGCAATCTATATGGTAATGAACTGATTGCATCATTGGCATCAGCCGATTGATAATCTTGTTGATTATACAATAAAAGTCCGCTAATAGCATGGTTACCAATGGTTTTATCATAATTAAAATTTGCTTGCATGTAAATACGTCTGTTCCCTCCTGAAGATTTTGAAAACCCTAAATCAGCGTTACCATTCACAAATTTATTTAGCGTTAAATCACCATTGGTATTTCTTCCCGTAGCAATATAAGTATCAACTGCAGACCTGATTCTGCCGATATTGTGAAAATTATATCCATCAAAAGCAAATTTTCCAGAGAATTTCAAGCCTTTTACTACATTAGATAAATCTTGATTAAGTGTAATATCCGATTGAATATTATTTCTCCATTCAGTAGAAAAACCTTTTCCTGTAAGAAGCATATAAGGGTTCGTTACTCCGTTTACACCGCCATATACAAATCCAGCTGGATTATTGAATGGATAAGTTGGTGCATAACCGATAGGTGTATTAAAATAAACCTCCCCCCAAATACTTGAAGCAGAAGCTCCCGGATAATTTGAGGTAATCAAAATACCGCCTAAACCTAATTTCAATTCTGTGTTTTTACCTAATCTAACATCGGTGTTGGCTCGGAAATTATATCGCTTTAAGCCTGCATTAGTATTGTAAGTATTCAGATTATCCCCTTTCCAAATTCCTTGTTCGTCATAATAGGTTGCAGATACAAAGTATTTAGCATTGCTTGAGCCTCCTGTAATATTAAGGTTTGCACGTTTAGTAGGTGTATTTTTTTTCACCATTAAATCCAACCAATTAACATTAGGATATAAGTATGGGTCTTCACCTGAAGCGTATTTTTCAATAATGGCAGGGGTATAAGGCGTTACAAAGTTTGGATTTGATGCCAACTGTGCTTCGTTATACAAATTCAAATAGGTTATACCATCAACCAACTCTGGTAACCGTGTTGGTGAGTTTAAACCTGTTTCATACTTAAAGCTCACCGTAGGTTTATCGTTATTCCCTCTTCTTGTGGTAACTAAAATTACACCATTGGCTCCTCTAATCCCATAAACAGCTGTTGCTGAGGCATCTTTTAATACCGAAAAGGATTCTATCTCTTCTGGCTCTATGTTATTGATTGGTCGCTCAACACCATCTACAAGTACCAATGGCGACGCTCCTGCTCCGAAAGTACTAATACCACGAACCCAAAACTGAGCATCGTCGTACCCCGGTTCTCCATTTCTTTGAACCGCAATAATTCCAGCTACTTTTCCTGCTAAAGCATTATTTAAAGACCGTGGTGCAGCAGATTTTATATCATTAATTTTTACTGTTGTGATGGCTCCAACTACACTTTCTTTCTTTTGTTCGCCATAGCCAACAACCACTACTTCGTCAAGTGCTTTATTATCCACCTGCATAGCAATATCTATTTTTGAGCGGTTATTTACCTCTACTTCTTGAGTAACATAACCCACAAACGAGAAAACTAACGTGCTATTTCCACTTGGTAATTGAATGGAATACTTGCCATCTGACAATGAGCTAACACCTTTGGATGTCCCTTTTATAGAGACACTTACACCTGGCATGGGCTGGCTTTTTTCGTCAACAATCGTTCCTGTTACATTTTTTTCAGTAATATAACTCCCCAATGAAACCGAAAGTGAATTCATTGGGAATAATATAGGCTTTGCCGTTCGATTCAGAATAATGGTCGAACCTACGGTTTCATAAGAAAGATCTAAGGGCTTTAGTAACCTAACAAGTACATTCCTGAGAGGCTCGTTCTGAACATCAATTGAAACAATTCTTTCAGAACCTATTACTTGGGGACTGTATATAAATTTAACAGATGTCGATTTTTGAATCTGATGAAGTGCCAAATCCAAAGACTTATTTTCTACATGCAAAGCCACCTTTTGGTTCAGGAATTCCTGCCCCAAATTATTATGAGCAATGGCAAAGGTTGCACATAGAAATGTTATTACAATTTGATAAAGAGAAAAACGCATGATTTTCAACAAAATCTTGTTTTGTTTTGTAAATTTTTTCATAACTTGATTTAACTTTTTTAATTTTTAGTAAAAAGAAATCCACCCGACCCAAAACTAAAGTTTAAGTCGGTTGTTGCTTTAAGCAACATGGAGGAGAAAATTTGTCGAAGATGCTGGCACATCTTCGACATTTTCATTTAGAAAATGTTGAAGGGATTAGTACAATTGGTTCATTATCTGCATAGTTATTTGTTTAAAGGGATTTCATTGAGACTTACTGATTTAATTACATTTATTTCCATTAATTACTATTTCTCCATCAATTATTTGGTAACTTGCATTGATAGCTCTACAGATTAATGTTAGTTTTTCATACAAAGACTGACTATCTAACTCTGCCGTAAGCTGACATTTAGCAAGTAATCCTCTATCATATTTTATTTTTATTCCATAAATTTCTTCTAAAGAATCAAAAACCTCATACACTGGTGTATTTTCAAAAACCAACATTTTACTAGTAATATCTAATGGCTTAACAGGGCTAGGCAATTCAATCAAGGTGCGCTTTAATTGTTTTTCAGCACGGTTAAATATTGCCTCTTGGTTTGGAGTAAGAGTTAGTTGGACTTGTTTTGTTGAAACTTCTTTATCTTTTTCAGAAGAATACACTGCCACCTTTCCAGTCTTTACAATAACCTTGACTTCTTTATCACTATCATAGGAGCTTATTGTGAAGCTTGTTCCTAACACTTTTGTAACAAGTTCATTCGCATAAACAATAAAAGGTTTTGAAGGATTTTTGGTAACTTCAAAAAAGGCTTCTCCACTTAAGTAAATTTCACGATGAGTGCTTGCAAATACCTTTGGATAACTAACTCTACTTTTTGCTTTCAGTGTTATTTGGCTCCCATCTGGCAGATGCACAAGTTTTTCGTTTTGGTCTTTATTTATTACTTCAACCAATGACTCCCTCTTATTATCAGTACGTTTTTCGTATGCAGTATTATTGATAAAAGGATTGATAGATAGTTGTGTTATAATATATAATAATGCAAGTATCCCAACAGTAAAAACTGCTGCAATTCTCCATAGTTTAGTTAAATTGATTAAGTGATTTGGTCTTTTATCCACAAATTCATTTCTACTCTTTGTCAAACGAATTAACTCTGTTTCCAATTCGGTTTCTGTTAATTCTTCATGAGCATTATGTATTTTCTCAATAAGCTCTTTTGCTGCCCAAACGGTCTTTGTTTGGTCTGGGTGTTGATTCAGCCAGTTTTCCCAAAATATGGTATCTTCGGTTGAATTTAGGATTACCCATCGACAAAAGAATTCATCTAAAACGAAATCTTTGATTGAATACTTTGTATAATCTTCCATAGATAAATTTGTATTTTAGCTTTTATACACTGAAATAGTATTTTAATTAAGAACAATACCCTTTTTATTTAATTTATTTTTACGATTTTTTTAAAATAAATTTCATTTCAAACATTTAGGGCTGAGTAAACACTACTCAGCCCTAAATGTTTGGCAGTAATATAATAGTTTAATTGTGACAACTAGAGAGAAAAAAACAGTGCCTTTAAGAATGGGATGATTAAAATTTCAACTGCTGTCAGCAAGTTTCTTTTTAAGTTTAAAATTGATCGATGCAAGAAGTTGGCCACAGTTTGGCGTTCAATATCCATAATTGAAGCTATTTCTTCATTAGAAAAACCCTTATAATATTTTAAATATATTACCTCCTGTTGACGCTTCGGCAGTTGTTTTATTGCCTGACGAATTGTTTTCTCATTTTCTTGTAAAAACTCCTCTGCAATCCATTCACTTTCTATTGACTCTCCATCTGTTAAGGTTGCATAATCATCAATATCGATGACATTCCCTAGGCGTTTTTCTATTTTTAATTTTCTAAATAAATTATTTTTAAATGCCTTAATAAGATAAATTGTAACATAGGGGTTTTCTGGAAGTAGCCTTTCTCTATGTGACCATAATTCAAGAAAAAGATCTTGAAGACAATCTTTGATTAACTCTTTATCTTTTGTAAAACGTGTAGCATAATTGTATAATTCTTTGTATCTCATTAAAAAAATTTGGTCAAAAGCCTCTCCACTTCCATTTTTAAAATGGAGCCATAATCGACTAAGCTCTGTTTCCTCATAGGAAACTCTATTTGCCGTTTTCATAAATATTAAAAATCGTAATAGAAGTTTTATTAAAGAGGTAAATTAAGTGCTATGATACTCTTTGACTCATGACTTTTATTCAAAAAAATATATATTTATTACAATAGCTAATAAATTTTTTGGGCAATCTAAAAATATTTGATCCCTATTTTAAACATGAATATAAGATATATTCTCTATCTTTTTGGATATTTCCATTTATCCATTTAGGGTTTATTTTTATAAAAATTAGGCACAGTATAATATTGAGAAATCTATCTGTGTTTATTTTGGATTGACTTTGAGAATTGGATTGACTTTGAGAAGAGGATAGTTTTTTAATTTGTTGCATTGCACTTAGTCCCAATTTCTCTTCTATCGTTCATTGGTATATTTCCGGCTTTCTAAAATAAAATACTGACTATGTTATCTAAAGAAATTGTTTCGATATTTTCTTATTAGATTTTAAAGAAGCTAAAAATTCTATTTCCAAGTGCGTTTAATTATACAATTTTACAATCTAATAAATTTATTGGAGAAATAATCTAAAACTATCTAATGGTACCTTGAATTGTATAAAATACTTGTATATCATTCAAAGTATAAATATCTTTACTTTTACATGAATAACTATATACAAATGAAGATAGGATACGCTAGAGTAAGTACCAAAGACCAAAACCTCGAAATGCAAACAGATACTTTAACAAAAGCTGGTTGTGAAATCATTTTTACAGAAACGGCTTCGGGTGCAAAAACAGATAGAATTGAACTTACCAAAATGCTAGGCCAGATTCGTAAAGGCGATATAGTAGTGGTTTATAAATTGGATAGATTGGGAAGGTCTTTAAAACATTTGTTGGAAGTAGTAGCTCTCCTAAACGATAAACAAGTTGGAATTCAAAGTATCAGTGATGCCATTGATACGACTACTCCACAAGGGCGTTTGTTTTTTAATATTTCTGCCTGCTTTGCTGAATTTGAAAGAGACTTAATCAGAGAAAGAACAAAAGCTGGTTTAGAAGCCGCTCGTGCCAGAGGAAGAAAAGGTGGCCGTCGCCAAGGCATGACTAAAGAAGCAGAACAAAAAGCAATTTTAGCCGAAACTTATTACAAGGAAGGCAAAATGGGTGTAAATCAAATCGCCTTAGAAATCGGAGTTTCTAAAATGACTCTTTATAAATATTTGAGGCATCGGAAAGTGACGATTGGGAGTTATCATAAAGAATTATCAACTTAATTTAGACTTTATAACTAAATACATTTAGCATTTACAAAAAAATCAAAACATCTCGATACCTTTCCTTAGACTGTGTTAAGCTAACAAAAAATACTCCCATCGTTTTATATAACAGAAAGACAATGACATGAGTAGTATCTTGCACCTGTTTAAAACTTCCAATAATGGAAAGAATAAGAAGACTATCCTAATAATATTATTTGAGACTACCTTTTATTTCTTGACTTCAGAACGAATATGTATTAGTTAATTTATTTGTTTTAAAACAATGATAAATGTATGCCATCCATTTTGGAAATCATAAGTTAAAGTCCAATGATTTAACACACAAATTTCTTTAATAATTGCTAAGCCCAAACCTGTTGATGAAGTATTCTCTGGATTCTTTGTGAATCTATCAAAAATGTATTCTTCTGGAAAACCTAAGGGAGAACCAGTATTGGAAATTATAAATACATTGTTTTTCAGATTTATTTTAACTGTACCATTTGTTGAAGTGTACTTAAGTACATTCGAAAGAAAATTTGAAATTAATATATCTATCAAATATTGATGGGAATGGATGATTGTCTTGTTTAATGTTTCTATTAAATTAATATTTTTAGCTAAAAAAAGATCTTCCATATTCCGAAGATGTGAATCTAAAACATCGTTAAAAACGATTTGATGTTGTTCTGTAAATAGCTGATTATCTAATTTTGCCAGTAATAAAAGGCTTTTGTTCATCTTTGATAGACGATTTACACCAGATTTTGCCTGTGTAATATAGCCAGCCATTTGTTCTGTAATCTCAAGCTGGCTCATCCTATCGAGCTTAGATTGAATAATACTTAAAGGTATTTGAATTTCGTGCGAGGCATTCTCTGTAAATTCTCGGAGTGCCAAATATTCTTTTTTACTTCTTTCCGTTAGGTCTTTTAGCGTAAAATTTAATTCTTTAAACTCTGTAATAGTCGAGTCATGAAGTTGAAGAGTATATGGTGAGCTAACCGAAAAGGCTTGGACATTCTTTAAGTTTTCAAAAAAAGGTTTCAGAATCTTCTTATTAGAATAATAGTTAATTAAAATACCAGACAGAGTAAGTAAAATAGCCGTTAATAGAAAAATGAAGAAAATGGTAAGATAATAATTATCCCAACCAATATGTGAACTCATCACTGTTACATGATATCTAGAGTCTCCTATTACTTGTGTTTCTTTAAGGTAATGATATTCTTCCATTTCTTTTTGAACTCGATCATAAACCATAGAATCTCCAAAAACCAGTCCTAAGGATGTATTATTATCAGTAACTTTATCTATTTTAATTAATGGTGCATTGACATGATTCCCGAGCCTGATGCTCTCAAAAATTTGATCTGCTTGCAATTCTAATTGCTCATTCATTTCATCACTTACTGCTTTTTGGAGTATCACAAAAAGAGTAAATCCCGTAAATATTAGAATAGATACAGAGGCAATTAAATAGTCTCTTGTAGTTTTATGAAGTAAAGTCATTTTCTAAACTAAAACGTTTTATTTATTCATTACGCAATCCATTTATATCCCATTCCATATACCGTTTTGATATAGTCAATTCCTGTGTATGTGGTGATTTTTTTTCGTAAATTCATCGTATAAACATATACTGTATCATAATTTTCGGCCATATCATAATGATCTCCCCAAAGGTGTTCTGCTATAGCTTGTTTACTTACAACACGATTTTTATTGACAATAAAATATAATAGCAGTTCATATTCCTTTTTAGTTAAAACAATAGATTCGTCTTTATAACTTACAGTCTTAGTAACCATATTAATAACAAGACTGTCAAACTTTACTTCATTTTCTCCATCAAAAGTTCTTCTTCTTAGCAAGGAGAAAATTCTAGCATTGAGTTCTTCCAGATGAAAAGGCTTTGTAATATAATCATCAGCACCCATTTCCAAACCTGTTATTTTGTCATACAAAGAATCTTTGGCTGATAAAATCAAGACTCCAACATTTTTATGTTGCTTTTTTAATATTTCAAGTAGTGATAATCCATTACCACCAGGAAGAGTAATATCTAATACGATGGCATCGTAATGATACAAATGTAGTTTTTCCTGCCCTTCAGTATATGTTGTTGCTTTTTCGCAACGATAACCTTGTTCAGTCAGGTAAGTATCCATTTCTTCTAAAAGAAATTGCTCATCTTCTACCAATAAAAGCTTCATAGTTTGCTAAAGTTTATAAATAAAGTGCTATTACTTGTGAACACAAGATTAAAAATATTTTTTAGTAACGCAACGAACGCTTACAATTTACCGTAAAGGGTTTTATTTAATTAAATATTCATTAGTTGCTTGACTCGTTTGAGAAAATAAAATTACTTGATTGCTCTATCCTTCTGGGTTGTATATTGGTTTTAAATATTCAAAAGTAAGCTTATCAGCAATAAAAAAGGTTTTCCAAATGATTCTAAAAGCTAAAGTCGTCAAAAATATTATTTAGAATTAGATTAATTTAAAAAAAATTCAGAATTCACTCTTTATTTTGTGACATGGAAATTCTCATAATGGAAAGTTCTGGGAAGTTTAGCGATGAGATTGCCAATGATTTATTAGGAATGGGACATAGGACAGAGTTCGTAATAAACGCCCTAGAATTGAAGCAAAAAATTAAAAATTCTATATACGATTGTATTGTAGTTGACTTGATATTCGAGGAAAACAAAGGCTTACAACTCATTAAAGAAATAAAGAAAGCTAATAAGCATGCCGGACTTATTGTTATTTCCTCTGATAATTCTTTCCAAAAAAAGATAGATGCTTTATACCAAGGTGCTGATGATTTTTTGAATAAACCTTATGAAGTATCAGAGTTAGTCGCTAGGATATTTTCGTTGCTAAGAAGAAGTAAGTTGAGCAGTAAAAATATTATCAGATATAATGAATTGCAGATTGACTTGTTAGCAAAGTCTGTTTTGGTGAATGAAGTATTGCTTGGATTAACAAAAAAAGAATTTGAATTATTGCTGTTCTTTTTAGAACATAAAAACAAAGTAATTACAAAAGATGCTCTTTTAACATATCTGTCGGGACAGTTAGAAGATTCCAAAAGTAATGCAGATATAATTTATGCACATATCAAGAATCTTAAAAGAAAGATGAATGATGCTGGATGCAAAATATACCTCAATACTATATACGGTATTGGCTATAAATGGGAGGACTAAGAGGTGCTATAAATTAGCCCTATTTTTTTGACTATTTGTTTGGAATAAGTCTAAATATAATTAACAAAGAATAAATAAATTTTTGAATATAAATAAATAACTAATTCCTTATTACAATGTTTAAGAGAACCTACAAAATGAAATTTGTGTTAGTTGCTTTGGCAATTGCAGGCATGACCTCGTGTAAAGATGATGATGCAGTAGTGGCACCATTGCGTACTACAAAAATTGATTACGCAACATTGACAGCTACCACACCATATAGTAATGCTTTTGTTGACGGAGGAAAAACTACAGTAGATTTAAGTAATGGTAATAACCGTTATAAAATGTTTCAGGCATTAAATACTTCAATGAGTTCATCAATTAGTGGTAATAAAGTGATAGATGCTACTGTGTTGAAAAATATGTTTGCTAATACTAATAACCCATTTGTTGATAGTACTAAACTAAATACTTCAGGTGTACAGTTGCGTAATACTGTAGCTTCTTCTTGGTCAACAGCCGAGGCAGAAGTAGTAAAAGCAAAAATAGAAACGCTTTTTAGTGAAATTGCTGAAGCAAGTAAATCAATTACTTCGACTGCTGAAAAAGGTAAAGCAGGAAAGTTAGGGAGTCGTTTGGTTGATGCTAAAGGTATTGAAACAAACCAAATTATTCAAAAATCATTAATTGGTGCTTTACAGTATGACTATATTGGTAATGTATTGTTAACCAAAGGGCTGGATGCTGATAATAGCAAGCTTGTAACAGGTAAAAACTATTCTCAATTAGAGCAAAACTGGGACGAAGCCTATGCTTTTTTAACATTAAACCAAGCGTATTTAGCTGGTTCTACAAATACAGTAAGAGGTACAACTGAATTTGCGTTAGGCTCTTATGTATGGGAATACAACCAAGCGGCTTATCCACAAGTTCACCTTGCCTTCTTGAAAGGTCGTGCAGCGATTGTTAATAACGACAAAACAGAATTGAAAAAACAAGCTGATTTTATTAAAGCAGCGTTTGAAAAAGCAATTGCAGCAGCAGCAGTAGGTTATTTAGGAAAATGGGGAAATAGAACCTCTGAAGCAGACAAAGTTCATGATATTGGTGAAGGTGCTGGTTTTATCTATTCTTTACGTTTCTGTACAGTTAATGGTGCAAATGCTAAGTTTTCAGACGATATTTTAACAGCATTGTTAGGTTCAGCAAATGGATATTGGGACTTAACTCCTGCTAAAATTTCAGCAGCGTCTGATGCCATCAAAGCAAAGTTCGCTTTATAAGAACTTATTTTTAATAATAGTAACCAAGTGGGTTGGTGGCAATGGTATTGCTGTCAACCCATATTATCGTTTAATGTGATGACTAGAATAGACTTAAAAAAAGTAAGTATTTTATTGATTGCAATTGTATTGATGTTGGCATGTTCAAAAACTGATGACCCACAAAATACAACGCCAGATTTGAATAAAGATCGTGCCGCAATATTGACCAATTTGGCCGATAATGTCATTGTGCCATCCTATACCAATTTTAAAGCAAAATTGGATTTGATGTCTACTAAGTCTCAAGCTTTTATTGCCAAGCCTGAGGTCGCTACACTTACTGAATTTCGCCAAGCATGGGTAGATGCTTATATCAGTTGGGAAACTGTAGAAGGCTTTGACTTTGGTCCAGGAACCAAGACAGGGATTCGTAATTATTTCAATATATATCCAACAAATGTTGCTGGTATTGCAACATACATAAGCAATCCGTCTGAAAATTTTGAAGTAACTGCCGCTTATGACAAACAGGGTTTTCCTGCATTAGATTATTTATTGAATGGAACAGGAAGTACCGATGCTGAAATCATAGCCTATTTTAAATCATCTACAGATGGTGCCAAGCGTTTGGCATACGTTAAACGAATTGTAGATCACATGAACGAGCTTATTACCAAAGTAATAAGCGACTGGGGAACTTATCGCAGTGAGTTTATTTCAAAGACGGGTACAGATATTGGTTCGCCAATGGGTGAAATGATAAATGGCTATATTTTACATTATGAAAGATTTATCCGTTCTGGTAAATTCGGTATTCCATCAGGAGCTATGCTCAATGGTGTTGTGTCGGCAAATAAAGTAGAAGCATTTTATAAAAAGGATATTTCTAAAGCATTGGCACTAAGTGCACATCAAGCAGCTGTTGACTTTTTTAATGGTAAAAATGTAAAAACTGGTGCAGAAGGCCCTTCTTTCAAAAGCTATCTTGATGGTTTAGTGGCAAAAGATGTTACTACAGGAAAATTATTAAGTGAAATAATCAATACACAGTTTGTGGCTAATAAAGCTAAAATAGATGCGTTAAAGCCTAATTTTTACCAAGAAGTGGTAGATAATAACGTAGCGATGAAGGCTGTTTATACTGAACTACAAAAAGCGGTAAGAATGCTAAAAGTAGATATGACCTCGGCTATGAGCATAACCATTACTTATACTGATAATGACGGTGACTAATCCTTGGCTTAACAACACTTTATATACTAATTATTTTAAAAAAGAGACTTCTGTTGCACCATTGGCAGTATTCAGAATTGCTCTGGGCTTTATGCTTTTCGTAAGTCTTTTGCGCTTTTGGAGCAAAGGTTGGATTTATGATTTGTACATAAAGCCTCGTTATTTTTTTCCTTTTTATGGATTCGAGTTTATTCGTCCTTTAGGGCAATATACATACATGCTGTTTATAGTATGTATTGTGTCGTCGGTTTTGGTAATGATTGGCTATTTTTATAGAATAGCCATTATTGGCTTGTTCTTGAGTTTTACTTATATAGAACTCATGGATAAAAGCACTTATCTAAACCATTATTATTTTATCAGTTTACTTTGTTTGATTATGGTGTTTTTGCCAGCACATAGGTATCTTTCAGTAGATGCTTATAAAGACAAAACTTTATTGGTAAACAAAGTTCCTACATGGTGTATAGGTGTTATCAAGTTGTTGGTTTTTATACTTTATTTCTACGCAGGGCTTGCCAAGTTAAATAGTGACTGGCTTATTCAGGCGTTGCCCTTAAAAATATGGCTTCCAGCACGTAATGATATGCCTATCATAGGTTTTTTGTTCAATTACTCATGGACACCCTATGTTTTTAGCTGGTTCGGATGTGTATATGATCTAACTATTGTCTTTTTACTATTGAACTCTACAACAAGGCCAATCGCTTATTTAACAGTTGTAGTTTTTCATTTTTTTACAGCCTTGTTGTTTCCTATCGGTATGTTTCCATATATTATGATAGTGACAGCCTTGATTTTTTTCTCTCCTAGTTTTCATCAAAGCATTATTCAACAACTTGCAAGAGTGTTGAAAGTACCAGCCAGTTTTTTACAGGCTGATAAAACTTACTCGTTTGCTCCTATAGCCAATAAGCTTTTAATAGGTGGGTTTGTGATATTCTTCACTGTCCAGTTGATATTTCCATTTAGGTACCTGATGTATCCTGATGAACTTTTTTGGACGGAAGAAGGCTACCGATTTTCATGGAGAGTAATGTTGATGGAAAAGGCAGGTAATGCACAGTTTACTGTAAAGGATAATGATGGACACCAACAAATAGTTAATAATACAGAGTTCTTGACAACGCTGCAGGAGAAAATGATGGCTACTCAGCCAGATATGATTTTATATTATGCACATATCTTGAGAGATTATTATCAAAGCGAAGGCTTTCGGTCACCTCAAGTATATGTCGATGCTTATGTTACCCTGAATGGTAGGTTGGGTAAAACATTTATTAATCCTACTACTGATTTAGCCAAAGAAATAGAATCCTTCCAGCATAAATCCTGGATTATTCCCCTCAATAATGAAATTAAAGGTTTTTAGTACAGTTATAATCTGTTTTTTTGCAACATATACTTTTGCTCAATATCGTTTGAAAGGTATTATTAAATCAAAAAACGATAGTGCCTTGGTGGCAGCATCGGCGGTTTATCTTGATGGCAATCAGAAAACGTTATCTAACCCAGAAGGCATATTTATATTCCCCTCTATCGCCAATGGCGAACATACTTTACAAATTATTTCTCCAGACTTTAGGCCTGTCAAACGAACGATTGTTATCGCAGGCAAAAATGAAGAAATAGTAATTTACCTTTCTTCACGTGATGAAACGCTGAATGAAGTTGTGGTATCGGATAAGAAAACCGATTTCGGTTTTTCAAGATTAAGAGGTGTTGAAAATATGGGTATTTATGAAGGCAAGAAGTCGGAAGTAATTACACCAGATCAACTAGTTGCTAATTTATCAACCAACAATGCCCGACAAATTTATTCAAGAGTAGCTGGTCTTAATATATGGGAAAATGAGGGTGGTGGTTTACAACTAAGTATCGGAGGAAGAGGATTAGATCCCAACCGAACATCGAATTTCAATGTTCGACAAAACGGACATGATATAAGTGCCGATGCCTTGGGTTATCCAGAAAGTTATTATACCCCTCCGGTAGAAGCCGTGGGACGAATCCAAATTGTTCGTGGAGCAGCGTCACTTCAATATGGTACTCAGTTTGGAGGGCTCATTAATTTTATCATGCGGAAACCCGTTCTTGATAAAAAACTTGAAGTAGTGGCGAGGCAAACTGTAGGTTCTTTTGGATTTTATAATGCTTTTACCAGTGCAAGTGGTACTGTAGGGAAACTTAGCTATTATACTTTTTTTCAATATAAAAAAGCCGATGGCTGGAGAGCAAATTCACATTTTAATAGCTACACATTTTATTCAGATATAGATTATAAAATATCAGAAAAAACCTCTGTTGGCTTAGATGTAACCCACATGGATTACCTAGCCAAACAACCAGGGGGGCTGTCAGATGCTATGTTTGCACAAGATCAAAGACAAACGAACCGAGAACGTAATTGGTTTGATGTAAATTGGAATATGTTGGCTGTTCATTTCGATCATAAGTTTAACGAAACCAACCAGTTTAATCTCCGTTTGTTTGGGCTGTCAGCTCACCGATATTCGTTAGGGTTTAGACCAAACCGTGTAGCAACTATTGATGATAACAGCGACCGAGATTTAATAAAAGGAGAATTTGAAAACTGGGGAACAGAAACAAGGTATTTAAAACGTTACTCTATCGCCAAAAAACAATCTATACTGTTAGTAGGAGGAAGATATTATCATGGATTCAACCACAGTTTACAAGGACTAGGAAGTACAGGAAAAGATGCGAACTTTAATTTTGTAGAGCCCGAACGCTTTATTACATACGATTACAGTTTCCCCAACCGAAATGTATCATTGTTTGCTGAAAATATTTTCTACCTAAACGATAACCTTTCGGTAACTCCTGGTATACGCTATGAATATATTAGTACTAAAGCTGATGGTTATTATGGGAGTATCATGCGTGATTTAGCAGGAAACGTAATCAATATTACCAGAACAGATGAAGTACGTGTAAATAACCGCCAATTTGTGTTGGCAGGGATTGGCATTAGCTTTAAACCATTTGAACAGACTGAAATGTATGGTAACATTTCGCAAAACTATCGTTCGATTACCTTTAGTGATATGCGTATTTCAAATCCTTCGTCGGTGATAGACCCTGATATGAAGGATGAAAAGGGATATTCAATAGACCTTGGTATTAGAAGTCACCAAACATCTTTTTACAATTACGATGTTAGCTTGTTTTATCTAAATTATAATAACAGGATAGGTGAAATACAATTTTATGACGAGAGCAACAGAATATTACGTTTACGAACTAATGTAGGGCAAGCCGTGATTATGGGGATAGAATCGTATGCAGAAGCTGATTTCTTCCGATTATTTAAGCCAGAAAATCAAGATATAAGTACAGTGCTATTCGGTAACCTTGCATTGATTAAATCTGAATATCGTGAAAGTAAGATGGTAGGAGTAAAAGGCAATGAGGTTGAATTTGTACCTAAAGTAAACCTTAAAACAGGCCTTAAAGTCGGCTACAAAAAACTGAAAGGCTCATTTCAATTTACCTACTTAACAGACCAATTTTCGGATGCGACAAATGCTAGAGATGGCGGAATATCATCTGTAATAGGATTAATTCCAGCTTATAAAATTATGGATTTAAGCTTTTCTTATGACTTCAAGAAGATTAAGCTAGAAACAAGTATTAACAATGTTGCTAATGAAATGTATTTTACCAGAAGAGCTACAGGTTATCCAGGCCCAGGGATTTTGCCGTCTGATGGTAGAAGTTTTTATTTTACTTTACAGGTTAAAATATAAAAGTATTTCTATGAAAATTTAGTATCGTTGCAAAGTAAATCTATCATGTTTGTTAAAAGCAGAGGCTGTGTCAATAAAACAGCCTCTGCTCTAATTAATTACTATTTGAGTACCTTTAGAACACAAACGTTATTGCCAGAAGTTATTCTCAATAAATAAATCCCGTTACTAAGTTTATCAGTTGTAAAAGTAAATCGCTCATTATTATTAGGATGTTCTAAAGTTTGGCTCAATACTTCAGAACCACTCATATTGATTAATGAAATGGTTGTTACAAATCCTTGAGTACCTCTAATTTCAACCGTTCCTTTGTCATCAGTAATTGGGTTGCCTATCATACTGGCTTCTAACATAAGAGATGGTTCTTCTATAGTTGCTGCAATTCTAGCATTTGGAATTACAGAAGGTTCTGTACCAGCAATTAGTTGCCCTTGATAATAAACAGAAAGTTTTTCATTCAAAATCATTTCTGTATTGCTCAGATAAGAATAATCATTCGCTTGGTTAAAACTACTCCAGTCTGTTTTAGCAATGCGATATTGAATATTCCCCGTACTACTTGATGGATATAAAATACCAACACTTGGTTTTACTAATATTTCCAGATAATTATCAGCTCCTTCTTTTACAGGACTAAGGGTCGTGAATTGTCCTTGAATATTTGAATTTCCCAAAAGAGCGTAATCCAAGTAATAATTCAAAGCTGCTGTACCTTCCTTAGTAAACCAGTAGCGTACTTTTAAATCGGTATAATTTACAGGGATGTTTCCTTCATTATTAATTTTCAGATAAGTACTGATTGTGTTTGTATTGGCTGACGATTTACTTTGTGTATATACTTTAATTTTTAAATCGCTTGGTACAACTGTTGGCTCTAAACCATAAATCAATTGTCCGTTACGATACAAAGTAATGTGGTTGTTTAAAGTATATGTACTGGCACTGATACGGGAATAATCATCACTTTCTGATAAATTTGACCAGTCTGTATTGGCAAAACGAGATTGAATTACTCCAGAATTTGAATTAGCCAATAAATTACCTGCTGATGTTTCAAAACTATATTCTATATAACCAAAAGCTCCTGTTCTTGGGTTTGGTAAGGCAATATACTTCATTTTTACTTTGCTATTTCCTAACTGAGCGTAGTCTATCCAAGTATTAATTCCTTTGAAGTTTTCAGCCGTAAACCAATATCTAACGGTTAATTCACTGTAAGGTACAGCTACTGAGCCTTCGTTGATAATTGTTAGATTAGGTTTAATTTGATTATTGCTAAGGTTATTATCGCCATCTTGATACTTCACTTTCAATACAGAAATGACTGTTAAAGTTTGACTAACATCTGGCGCTAGATTGTATGAATTACTTCCAGCTTGTGAAGCCGTAATTGTCGTAACTCCTGCACCAACTATATGGATTTTATTGGCAACAATTTTAGCCACTAAAGTATCTGAACTACTATAAGAAACTAGCAAGCCCGAATTAGTTGTTGCACCAGGGTCAAAATCTGTATCTCCAATAGTTTTATTTGCTAAAGTATTGAAAGTGATACTTTGTGAAAGCTTCGATACCGTTAAAGATTGGCTAACTGAATTTGCTACGCTGTAAAGATTATTGCCAGCTTGTGAGGCTGTAATAGTTGTCGTCCCTGCCCCAACCACATGGATTTTATTAGCAACAATTTTAGCCACTAAAGTATCTGAACTATTATAAGAAACTAGCAAGCCTGAACTTGAGGTTGCACCAGCGTCAAAATCTGTATCACCAATAGTTTTATTTGCTAAAGTATTAAAAGTGATATTTTGTGGTAAAATGAAATCATTACTTAATGTAAAAGCTCCGAATTTATTTACACCTGTAAAGCTTACATTTTTACTTGAAGCCGAAACAGTTATTGGACTTACAAATGGAGTAATAGTTTCCCAAGCAGAAGTACCTGAGTTGTAATTCATCAACTGAATATCGGCAGAAGGAGTAAAATCGACATTGCCTTGGTCATCGTTATAAGTAAACTGTAAATTGGTCGGAGAAGCAACAGTCGGCGTAATAGTCCAAGTAAGGTTAATTGCTTTTGACGGAACTAGTAAACCCGTTGGTACATTGCCTTTTTGTAAAGCTACAGCAAAGACAGTTCCTGTTGTAGGTGTAATTGCTATAGGATTATAACTTGTATTAGAAGGTTCTATCCACAAAGGAGTGGCAACATTCGATGATGCCAATTGCTTATAAGTAGCATTGGGGGCTAATGTAAACCAAAGAGAACCTGTGCCATTGCTTGTATGACCATTAGCTGAAATGGGAACTGTTGTTAAATTAAGCGCTACTGTTGAACCATCTATTATTCCACCATCTTCTACATTTACTTTAATGCTTTGCGTCGTAATATTTTTTGCCATGCGGACATTCGCTCCTAATTTTAGTGTACCTCCATTTTTAACATTAACCGTCAAAGTTTGAGTAGGAGTCGGGCTATTCGCATTAGTATTTGAGTACAAAACGAAGGAAGATAAACTTGCATCTAAAGTACCATAAATATTATACGTCATATCTCCGAAATTACCTGTACCTCCCAAAGCTAAAGCAGTATTAGTATTCGTCTCAGTAGCATTAGTCGGAGAATGAAAAGAAGCATTAGCATGCGTTAATGAAACTGTTTTCCCAGCATTAATAGTAAGGGTTTTCGCTGCTGAACCAGATAATAACGAAAAGGTATTAACACCGCTTGTAGCAGTAGTATTATTACCAAAATTCACATCAATATCAAAAACTATTTGTTGGGCAGGAGCATTATTTACGGGTTGAAATCTAGCAATATTTACTTTCCCTGTTCCAGTAATAGTCTTAGTCCCTGTTCCTCCTGTATATAAACGAATACTCTCTCCTGTTGTTTTTGTTATGGTAGACCCCAACGTTCCGTCTACTTGCAATACATCTCCGTTAAATGTTAAACTTACAACCGATCCTCCAGCAGTAGTGGTTCCTTTATAGGTTCCACCTGTATTAATAATGATGTTTTTTGAAGATGTAAGGTTATTAGAGGCTGTCCATGTACCACCAATCACAACATCGCTATTAGTAGTAATAGCCGCAGAATGGGTCATTGTACCATTCATTATTAAGATATTCGATACTGTTAAAGCAATGCTTTCTGTCAATGTAGCGCCAGCATAAACTGTTAGGTTTTTGCAAAGCCCTGCTGTAGTTGCTAAGGTAACGGTATGACCCGACAATATGTGTACATTTGTTGTAGCAGTGGGAACGTTGGTAGTTGTTCCACTATAACCTCCATTTCCATTAGCTATATTCCAAGTTCCGCCATTCCAATTCATTGTTCCTGTCGATACATAGTCTCCAGCAGCAATATTGGTTACAGCCAGTGTTTTAGAGACATTGGTTGCTGCTGAATAGTCGTCATTTCCACTTTGAGATGCCGTAATCAATGTTGTGCCAGCTCCAACAATATGCACCTGATTATTAACAATAGTAGCTACTGCCGTATTTGAGCTAGTATAAGTAACCGCCAAACCAGAACTAGTTGTGGCATTAGGGCTAAAATCTGAATTACCAACAGTTTTTACTGCCATTGAAGGGAAATTTATTGTTTGAGCTGGTAATGCTCCTAAATAACTTAACGAAAAACTATTGATTTCAAAAGTACTACTAGTCCCTAAAATTTTAACACGCATACTTTGTACTCCTGCATTTAAAGTAAAAGAAGGTGAAAGAGTAAGGGTTTTCCAGTCTTGACTACCAGTAGATTCTCCCAAAGGAATCGTTACTTCTCCTGTTTTATCAATACCATTAAATTCTATTTTGATTTTACCTCCTGCCAATAAAGCGGCATAACGTAAATCCAATTGATAACGACCTGTGTTAGGAATATTTACAGTGTAATTCAGCCATTCTCCATCTTCTAATGACGTTAAACGATACCCCCCTTCGTTGTTATTTGCTATATCCACAGGTTCGCTGTTACGATATTGACCACCAGTATTAGTACTACTAAGATCATAATAACTTTTGTTTTGTCCATCACCTACAAAATAATCGAAGTTTTCCGCTTCTAATACTCCTGGAAAATTATTCATAATAAAAGAAGGTTTGCCATCTACAAACTGACATGGGTCTCCTGCACACAAATTGGGTCTTCTGAAGGTCAAGCCACCCCAACCTGGATGGTCTACCTGAAAGCCTTGTCCTTCATAACCATATTCTTGTAATGAAATATCAAAAGCTCTTTTAGTCCATTTATATTTTTCGGCAGACAATCCGACACGGTCACGATAATGTCCGAGCGCCATTTCGTGGATAGGAGAAGAGTTTGATTTAAACGATTCCCCTCTTGTTAAATCTGTCAAATTTCCAGCATTCCAAGGGTTGACTTTCAACGATTCCCAACGTCCGCTACGGTCTTTTCGGCGAATAAACTCCCCTGATTCCACCGTTGGCTCCCATGGAGAAGTTTGGTCTGGAAAAGAATAATTCAAGGAAGCATTATAACGCATGCCAAATTCCAAGCCAAGCAATGGTCTATTATCTAAAAAGCTGTACAAATCCTCCCCTTGATTCCATGCCATTTCACACATCGTAAGGATATTCGAGACCCCACTAACAGCGTGTCCTTGGTCTCTGGATGACTCTTGACATTGTCCATTTTCCCAGATATAGTTCTGTATCAATTCATTGTATCCATAATCAGTAATAGTATTTTGAATATAGGGCGAAACCAACGAAAATTCATTATAATACTCATTTGAAGTATTAGAAGGGCTAGTAGTAGTAATAGTTGGGCCTGAGGGATAAGGTAAATCTTCTGAACGATGAGGTTCGCCTTTCAAATATTTTAAGGCACGTTCGTACATTACTCTATTATCTAAAAATACACCCATTGCCATAATTCCACGCATTGCAAAGATACCTTGGTTTCCATGACGCCCGTAATCGCCGTTATACATATACCAATAAAAAGTAGCGTCTTGACTATTGATGGCAGCTGTTGGCTCTACGGTAGTTGAATACCCAGGATACACTAACATTGCTTTAAATTTGTCAATATCCGTCTGATTCCACCCAGTATAAGTATTTTTTATAATTTCTGCTCCTTCAAGCATTTTCCAGATAACTCTTCCTGCATCCAAAGCCTTTGTTCCGTTAGATACAATTCTTGTCAGGTTTGACCAAGCATTAAAAATTTCAATAGATTTCTTCGCATGGCGTTCGTCTCCTGTAATGTACCACATCAACGAATTATAATAAGCTGCCAAAGCATCGTATTTAAATAGTTCATAGTTATAGCCAACAGTAGCATTGTTTTCTACTAACGTTGTAATGCTGGCATTACCCCTTACCGTATAGTTATAATTGGCATATTGGTTGGCTGAAAAATTTTGGAAGGATGTTTTCCAAGGATCTAAACCTGCTTGAACCATATTTTTCATTCGGTCTAAATCAGATTTTTTATGAGATAACCCAGGATGAACAAGAGGATTAATACCCTGTGTATAGCCACAAAAGCTTAGGCAAGTGCATAGCAATAGCACCCGCAATAAACGGTAAAAAACTTTCATAGTATTTGTGTTTTTGATAAAGGTTAAATAAATTTTACTAAAAAGCAGAGGATTCTCGTGTTAGTATACAAGAGCATTTTTTTGAACGCTCTTGTATATAGGTAAATGTGTGTCTAGTCTATTTTTGATACAAAACCATACTTGACATTGGTTCTAGTGAAATACTTTTGTTGGTGATTTCTTCTCCAGAAGCTACATTTACAGACTTTTTAAAACGCATTGGCACAGCTATATTGGTAATTTTGTTCTTTGAATTATTCATCACAATAAAATATTTTCCATATTCTAATTGGTAAAAATTAGCTCGCCCAGCATAAGGATTTTCGTCTCCCACTTTATATTTCATCCCAACAGGAATTTTAGCTATCGGCTGTTTTTCTCCCGCATGGGCTAAAACCAATCCATCAGGATATTTTACACCTCCGTTACCAAAAGCCATGTTGGTATAGTTGGGCATGGTATAAAAATTACCACTATCCTCAAATCTTTCATCTACTGTTACTGTAGCAATGTTATTATAGGTTGGTGTAATGTAGTGTACTCTTGCTAAATTATTAATGGCATTTCTAGCACGCCAATATAAAGAAGCATACAAGATTTCTTGTTTATTTTTAATGACAATTACACCATTTTCTTCATCCGAAAATACCAAATTAGGCTGTTTCCAGCCTAAAGGCATTTCTTCATTTAGTGGTTGGTGGTTTTTAATTTTTTCGTATTGCTCAGGTACTTCTAATAATCCTGCTGTTACTCTAAAACCTTCATTTTTCATTCTCTCCTCAACAACAGCAAAGAATTGATTATCAGATAACATTTTCTGAGAATAAGCAACAAGTTTCGGATTCATTGTAGCAGCTGCCATCTGGAATGGGCCACCATCCCATGATGGACGCTGAACATAACAAACGTCTCCCGGATAATGTGTATCTCGCCAGCCTACCACGGTCTCTACACGCATTGTTTGATTGCCTTCATTATCAACGGTTGGGTAGCGAAAGTATGTTCTTGCTAAAGCAATTTTATCTATTTGTGCTTTAATTTTAGCGTCGCCATCGGGTAGTAAATCTGATTTAGTCGCTTCATAAATCTCAGTGGTCCAGTCTAATACTTCTCCATAATTACCAACATATCCTAATTCTTTGGTTAGTCCTTTTTCTGTTAGTTGCCAGTAATTATTCCCTGCTGTTTTAGTTGGGTTACCTTCTTTGTCATCACTTCCTAACCAAGGTGTCAATCCTACGGACTGGTACAAATAATCAAGGACTTTACTCTCTGAAGAAGCCTGTTCTGGTGCAATTATTTGTAGCCCTTTATTAGCGTAATAAATTCCATAAAGATCATTAATCATCGATTGATTAGTATATAAACGGCGATTTTGTTGATGACTAATCCTGCAATCAAGCAACATTTTAGAATAAGCTTCTTTACGACTTACCGCCAAATCGGTTATGTTTTCGCTGAAGGAAGGCGCTAAATCATTACGTAATAAATAAATAATTTGCCCACAAATACCCAAACCAAACCAATCGGCATTCCATGTTGCAGGGTCTGAATAGGCTAACCTTGGGTTCTGTAAATACTTTTTATAAAGCTCATCAATACCATTTAAGGTAGCTTTTATGACTGCCGGATTATGGTATGCCTTCGTCCATTGTGTATGATACGCCTTTGCCAGAAATTGCATTTGTACTTGCGAAAGCGGTTTGCTAGATTGAAGCAAGTTCAAAACCTCTTTGTTTATTCTTTCTTTCAAATGCACCAATACATCTTCGTTAGGCGATTTCCTAATTTTGCTTGTAGGCGCTATTCCTTGCTTCTCTTTTTTGTCAGGAACAAAATCGGGGTTGGTATGTGAGTAAACAGCATAAATACCTCGGGTTGGCTCTACCATATCTTTTTGGTACTTATCCCAAGTTTGCCCATAACCCCAAATAGGCCCGTTGCTCCTAATTTCTACTTGTATTTCACTTTTACCCTTCGTTAAAGACAATGGTAAGGGTGTGGTGGTATAAAAGAACCTATCGTTATAAAAAGGGGCATCATTACCAATATCTAACATATCAATATCTCCTAAATGCCTTGACCCTATTTGTTTACCTTCACAAACTAAGTACAAACGGTTTTGAGTTACATCATTCCCCCAAAATTTTGCGGTTAAGTAATTAAGGTTATCTTTATCTATTTTTAGGGTAAACGTAACCAACCCACCCGTCCAAGACGCAGTAGTAGGGGGTAGTAAAACAATTGCGGGTTGCGCTAGTCCTCCTTGAATTGTTTTAATATTTTGCCCATTCACTTGATGTAACTTAGCAGATTCACTATCACCAAAATATAAGTTGTCAATACTTTGTGCTGGTGAAATGTTATAAAAAAGACTCAGAATAGTTGTTATGAGGATTGCTCTAGTTTTTCTCATTGCAATGGAATATCTTTTAAAATTTTAATTACACATATTTTACATTTAAGGAACTACTTGAATGGTTATTTCTCGCACAACTTCTGCATAATTTTCTGGGGAACTGTTGCTTCCGACAAACGTTACTTTGTAAGTACCTGCTTTGGTAAACTGATAAGTATAGCTATTAATTAGTTGAGACGTATTTTTAACTGCAACCCCCATATCTGGCGAAATTTTAGAGAGGTTAAATGGCTTTGTAATTGCCCAGTCATCATCTCCTCCGGGTGCGTAATCAACCAATCCCTGAACAAAAGATAATGAACCCGTTAATGTCCATTTCAATGTATCGCTTTTGATACTGGTGGTTTGTATGCCAGCCAATCTAATATCAGACGTGGAAGTATTATGGCTATAAGTAAAAGTGTTCGGAAAAACATTGCGCATCGAAAAATTACTAATTGTCCAAGACCTAGCCCTCGAAGCACTTGTAGAGGCTGAACTCTTGTATCTGAAAGCGACATACAAAGTGTCTTTTACAGAATGAAAATTTGATAAATCTATATTACCAGAAGGAGTGCTAGTAGTATTGGTCGCCAACTTTGCCTTACTGGTAATATCTGTCCAAGTAGCTTTTTTGATACTATTAGAGTCTATAGTACCTGAAAAGTCTGTAGATACCAATACACTTAAATTATTAGCTTGCCCTGTTGCTGTACATAGGGTATTAAACGACAATAAATTTGTTGCACTATCGGCTTTAGTTCTTTGTCTGTAAGTATAATATTTCCCTAATTCTCCCGAATAAAAAGTAATGTTATCGGGCGTTCCTGAAAAGGTAAAAGTAACGTTTTGCCCCACCTTAAAAGTTGTAGCTTCTGTGCTGACATCAAAAGTTGGCTCAACAAATTCTACAGTATTGCATCCTACCAGTAACATTGGTAGGATAAGTAGCAATAACGAATAATATTTTCTCATGATAATAATATTTTAAGTAGCTAATAGCTAGAAAATTAAAAACCAGGGTTTTGTGTCATTTGCGGATTTAATATTAAATCTCGAATTGGAATAGGCCAGAAAATATCTCTTGCTGAAATATTATTTACTGGTGCAAGTGCAGGGGTAGCAAACGTAGTCGCCGCCGCAGGAATGTTAGCTACTAAACCATTAATATCATTTGCCATACTTTTGATAGTAGGTACTAATATGCCCCATCTTCTTAAATCTCCAATTCGGAGAGCTTCAAAAGCTAATTCTCTGTAACGTTCATCACGGATTGCCTGTCTGAAATCTGCTTTCGAAAGCCCCATTGGCACATCTACTTCGGGCATAGCACTTATTGTAGCTGTTGCAGTAGCGGCTACTCCTGCATAAGTAAATACGGCTCCTGTTGTTCCAGCGGACGAAGCACCAGTAGTTTGGCTTGGAGCAGTATTGGTGCTTGTACCTGCTGTGGTTACGGTGTATAGCCTTCCGTTAGTAGCAACTTGTGTACCTGTTGAATAAACAGTGTTTGCTGTCCATTGATTACCAATGGTAATTGTTGGGGCACTACTAAAGCCACTACCTTGATTCGTTAAAACTAGGTGTACTCTACCAGTAACTACCGTTGCCATAATTTTCACTCCTGAACCACCACCCCCTGTTACGGTTACAGACGGGACATTAGTATAACCTACGCCAGTATAACCAGTTCCTTGATTGGTCATTGTAATGTAATCTACCACAGGAGTACTAGAGATAGCCCTTCTTCGTACTTGATTAACGGCTTCATAAGCTAACGCTGTTGGGCCATTTACTTCATTCTCAGCTTCGGCTAACATCAATAATACATCCGAATAGCGCAGTAAAGGCATATTGGTTGAATTGCTTCGTTGCTGAGATTTTGTCATAGCAGACTCATATTCTCTTCGCCATTTTGCAGGCATTCTTTCCCATAATTGTAGTGGACCTAAATAGGTTTTTACAGCATTTGTATGATTATAATTCCCAATTGTCCAGTCTCTACGGGCATCAGCAGCTTGATAAGCTCTGTATAAACGTGGATGTACCTTATGATAGCCATATACATAGCCACTATCATAATTAACTGTTCCATTAATTGTTGGGCCGTATGTTTGAGCTACCCCGTTATAAATACCTACAACTCCAGCCGAATTCAAGGTTGAAGTAGGGGAGATATAATTATAACCTGTTTCCCAAATAGACTCTCTTACATCGTATTTATCTTGAATTTGATTAATAAATATCTGTTTGAAGTCTGGGTTAAGGCTATGTCTGCCCGAATTTCTTAATTTCATCGCCCAGCTTAAAGCATCTGCAAAGCGTTTGGTATCTTTTACGGGCTCACCTGCGGCAAATAGACATACTCTTGCCAACATTCCTTGTACGGCATCTCTGGTTACTCTTTCTGAATACCCCAAAGAAGCTGTAGTTTGGTCATATAGCAAAGAATCAGCCTCTGTCATATCCAAAATAATTTGGTCATACACCTCTTTTACGGGTGTGCGTGGGCGAATACCATCTTGTGCTGACTCGCTCGACTTTAAGTGTAATGGAATATCACCAAACCATTGTGCAAGCATGAAATAATAATATCCCCTCAGAAATTTTGCTTCGCCAATTGCATGGCTTTTTACAGTTGGGGTTAAACCTGTAGATCTGCCAATATTATCAAGTAAATTATTAGTGAAATTGATGGCAGTGTAAGCGTTTGTCCAAACACCCGAGATATAGGTATCACCAGGAATATTATAATAAGTGGCTGGGCTTTGCTCTGTGGCATTGTAAAAGTATCCTTCATCTGACGATGCCGTACATCTTACCAAATAGTTCTCGCCTAATCCTGAATTTTTCAGGTTAGAGTATAACCCAGATAGTGCATAATTTATCTGTTGCTCGTTTTGATAGAAAGTCGTTGTTAACGAAAAGTCTTCTGGTGCGGGTTCTAAGAAAGATTTGCAAGAACTTATACAAAGCGTACTAATAATACCCAATATCAATAATCTTAGTTTTTCCATGATATAATGCTAATAAATGATGATAAAAAAGTGCTTATAATGTAAGGTTTAGCCCAACTACTACTACTCTTGCTCTTGGATAAGGCGAAAAGTCGAAAGCGGGGGTCAAAGCACTATTTTTGGTTGAAACCTCTGGGTCTGGGCCTTGGTATTTTGTCCAAGTTTTAAGGTTTTGTGCCGAAGCATAAAGCCTTAAGGCCGAGATACCTGCTTTTTTCAAAAATTTTGCAGGAACATTATAGCCTACAGAAATAGTTTTTAGTCGAATAAATGAACCGTCTTCTACATGACGGTCCGAATACACTCTTACTCCTCCTGCATTGGTTCTAGCACGTGGGAACTGCCCATTTTGGTTTGTAAAGCTCCAACGGTCAGCATAAGTGGCAAACATATTCATTCCTAAATCTCTATCATCGCCTGTTGTGGTACTTTCCATCATTATTCTATTTGCATTGAAGACCTCATTGCCATACGACCATTGGAAAAATACATTTAGGTCAAACCCTTTGTAGGTAAATGCATTAGAAAAGCCCCCAATATGTAATGGATAAGGGTTTCCGATAACTGTATTATCGTTATTGTTAAGTAAACCATCACCATTTAAGTCCTTGAACTTGGCATCACCCGGCTGAATATTTGCTTTTGTGCCATAATAAGGGACTCCATCTTTCAAAATATAGCTGGTATTTGCGCCATTTCTTGATACATCGAAATCAGATACTTGGTAAAGCCCATCTGCAATAAATCCATAAAATTGCGCAACAGGCTGCCCAACTTTTGCAATATATAGAGAATAACTGGTTAGGTTTCCAGAAAATGAACCAGAAACAGTCGTTAGCATTGCATTTTCGTTATTGGCTAATCTGAGTACTCTGTTTCTATTAAACGAAATGTTGAAATTTGAGCTCCACGAGAAATCTTTTGCTTTTACGTTCAAGCTATTCCAAGTAAACTCTAACCCTTCATTCTGAATATCCCCTACATTTTGAAAAGCAGAACTAAAGCCTGTTGTACTCGAAATAGTTGAGTTTAGTAGTAAGTCATAAGTTTTCTTTTTATAATAATCTACTTCAAGGTTTATTCTATTATTAATAAACCCAAGCTCAAGACCAATGTCTAACATAGAAGAGGTTTCCCACGTAAGGCTTGGGTTGGCAATGGTTGAAGGAGCTGAACCAACTGTAACAATATTATTGAAAACATATCGGCTATTAAATGGCGTTGTAACGGTAGCATAAGTAGCAAAATCGGATACTCTGTTATTACCAGTAATGCCATAACTTGCTCTTAATTTGCCATCTGAAAGTACCGAGTTCCATTTTTTCATGAATGGTTCATCAGAAAAGCGCCAAGCAAGTGCACCCGATGGAAAATATCCCCACTGGTGCCCTTCTCGGAATTTAGATGAACCATCTGCACGCATACTGGCTGTAAATGAATACTTAGATTTATAACTGTAATTGATTCTGCCTAAGTAAGACATCATAGTATTTAAAGTAGATGATACTCCTACTCTAAAGGGCGTACCCTCATCTAAGCCATTGATTCCTAGTACCTCGTTAGGTACTTGTAAGGCACTGAAAGAGCGTGAATTACTGGTGTTTTTTTGGAGTGTCATCCCTACCAAAGCACCAATAGAATGATCCTTACCAATTTTTTTGTCATAGAACAGTAAATTCTCATTTTGATAGTTGAATGTTCCTCTCGTGTTAATTGCTCCGTTTGGACCATTAGTCAAACCAAAACGTGTGAGTGGACTACCTGTTCTGGTAAGGCTGTTGTAAAAAAGGCGTTGCTCTTCGCTATTCAAAGTAATACCACCCGTAACACGTAACTTGAAGTTCTTTAAAAACTTATATTCTAAATAAGCATTTGACGAAAAGGCATTTTGGGTACGTTCATTGATTTCATTACTTGCCTGAATGTAGGGATTAAACCTATCTGAGTCTGCAATGGCACTTCCTCCATCTTCTACCATATTCTCTAACTCTGCAATACTCATCAAACCACTTAGAGGGCGATACGACCATACATTGTAAATTAAATTATAGGCGGCATCGTTTAGTGAGCCCGTATTTCCTGACACAGTTTGTGTATTTACGACATTTCCGAAACTCGATGTAACACCATAATTAGTTGTAATACCTATTTTTAAATGATTGTTTATCTCCTGATCTAGAGCCAAACGCCCTTGATAGCGGTTAAAGCCACTATTGATGATAAGTCCCTGTTGATCAACAAAATTTCCTGATAGTAAATAGGATGTTTTACCTGATTTACCAGCTAAAGACAAAGCATGGTTCTGAAATGAGGCTTCCTGATACATCTTATCTTGCCAGTCTATTGCTTCTGCATTTCTATAGCTTTCTAGTGTTTTGCTATCTGAAAAATAGTTAGTGGCCGTCCAAGTTGGGTTAATGTCAGCTTGGAGTCTTACAAATTCGTAAGCATCCATTAGCGCCATTTTTTTCGCAATTTTCTGAGTCCCAAAATAAGTATTGTAAGTAATAGTTGGTTTGGCGGCTTTTCCTCTTTTTGTGGTAACGATAATTACACCGTTGGCACCTCGTGCTCCATAAATAGCTGTAGCTGAAGCATCTTTAAGCACTTCAATAGACTCAATATCACTAGGATTTAGAGCATTATAATTAGCAGATTCTTGAATAAATCCATCAATTACAAATAAGGGAGCTGTACTTCCACTAAGTGTACCTGTTCCTCTGATAACAATATCAGCATTTGACCCTGGTTGCCCATCAGCTGAAGTAACCTGTACACCAGCTAAGCGACCAGCCAAAGCTTCATCAAATGAACGCACAGGAGCTTTTTCAAAATCAGACATTTTTACAGCTCCAGTTGACCCTGTGTAATCACGTTTTGAAACAGAACCATAGCCTGTAGAAATAACTTGTACCTCATCTAAAACACTAGTTTCTTCTTGTAAAGTAATGGTTAATACAGTCTGTTTTACTAATACAATTTCTTGTTTTTTGTAGCCAATAAAACTAAAAACTAAAGTTGATTTTTCTTTAGCAACGATTATTTTGAATTGTCCATTTTTATCTGTCAGCACTCCTTTCGTTGTGCCTTTTATACTAACAGTAACGCCTGCTAGTTTTTCTCCATCTGCACTTGTTACTGTGCCTGTTATGGTTTCGTCAACGGCATTATTTGCTATTCGTTGCCCAGACTGATTTTGCTTTGTATCAATACGAGTACTAGCAAATAGTTTTACAGCACCCAGCTGTACTACAATAAGCGTAACTCCTAAAAATAATAATAGACTATTTTTCTGCATGATTTATTGAAATAGTTACTTTTTTAGCGAATGTTTTTTTAAGAATGACTAATATTTTTTCTGTTTTTTCCTTCTATTACCACTCTGCTTTCTTACTATTTACTTTGAAGGTTTTTAATGAGTCATTACACATTAGGTTAATTTGAATGAAACCCCTTAGAGGTTTTTTTCTAGAAATCAAGCGTAGTCGTTTGTCCATAATATTTGTATTAAAGTGTCAATTTTGATTAATCGATTAGGCAAATATGTATAAATAAAAATTATTGACTTTTTTAAATTAGAAGGCTCTAATATTTTCATTTTGTCCAATAAAGTCATGAATATTTCACATTTGTATCGTATTGACGAACTGATTAAGACAAATACTTAGTCTAGTTTGAAATTTTTCTTAATATTTTTTAAAGAAGAAATGTCTTGTTAAAAAGTAAGATTGATACCCATAACAATAGATTTAGCACGAGGATAAGGTGAAAAGTCAAAACCGGGTGTTAGGGGACTATTTTTGGTAGAAACTTCTGGGTCTGGCCCTTGATAGCGAGTCCAAGTAATAAGGTTTTGGGCAGCAACATATATTCTAAATAATTCTATTCCTGTTTTTGCTAAATATTTCTTAGGGATTTTGTACCCTAAAGAAAGCGTTTTGAGACGAAGATAAGAGGCATCCTCTATTAAATCAGAAGTATAGGCACGTCTAGTACTTGGGCTTGGTAATGCTCTGGGATATTTGGCATTTTGGTTTTCGAAAGTCCAATGATTGCTATAAACTGCAAACATATTGAGCCCTAGCCCACGATTATCCCCTGTTGTTACGCCTTCCATGTTGAGCCGATTACCATTAAATACTTGATTGCCATAAGACCATTGTCCAAAAATATGGCATTCAAAACCCTTGTAATTCATGGTATTACTAAATCCACCAATATGTATAGGCAACGGGGTTCCAATAACTGTCATGTCGTTATTATTCAAAATACCGTCGCCATTAATATCTTTTAACTTTATATCTCCTGGTTGAACAGCATTTCGATTAGTACCAGCATAAGCTACACCGTCTTTCAAAATATAAGTAGTGTTTGTACTAGTGGAGATTTTGTCAAAATCGGCAATTTGGTATAAGCCATCCGCTATGTATCCATAAAACTGGGCTACAGGCTGGCCGACTTTAGCAATGTATAAAGGGATGTTTTGGAGTTCGGAAGAAAATGAGTTTGATACTGAACTTTCTAAGCGTGCTATTTCATTATTAGCTAAACCAAGCACTCTGTTTCTATTGAATGCAATATTGAAATTGCTATTCCATGTAAAGTTTTTTGTTTTAACATTAACCCATTGAAAAGTTAACTCTAGTCCTTCATTCCGTATATTACCAATATTCTGAATGGCATTAACAAAGCCTGTTGTGCTAGAAACACTGGCATCTAATAGTAAATCATTTGTCCTTTTTTGATAATAGTCTATTTCAACCGTGGCTTTATGATTTAAAAAAGCCATTTCTAAGCCAATATCCAACATCGTAGCGGTTTCCCAGCTTAAGTTTGGATTCGCCAAAGCTGTGGGGGCCGTTCCTTGAATTACCTCATTATTAAAGCTATATCTACCATTGTAATTGATACCAATACTTGTAACGGTGGCAAAATCACTCACTCGGTTATTGCCTGTCAAACCATAACTTGCTCTTAGTTTGGCTTCTGAAATAAAGCGAAGGTTTTTCATAAAAGGCTCGTCGCTAATTCGCCAAGCAATTGCCCCAGAAGGAAAATATCCCCAACGGTGTGCCCCTAAAAATTTTGAAGACCCATCAGCCCTGAAGGTCGTCGTAAACAAGTATTTATTTCGAAAACTATAATTGATTCGACCAAGATAGGAAAGCATTGCGTTGCCTGTTGACGACGCTCCAACACGATAAGGAGTTCCTTCATCTAATCCATTCACACCAAGTAATTCATTAGGTACTTGGATGGCCGAAAACCATTTTGATTTGCTCGTATTTTTTTGAAGAGTAAAGCCCGCTAAGACATTTATTTGGTGATTCTTATGAAAGCTCTTATTGTAAAACAATAAATTTTCGACCTGATAATTTATATTATTATTACTGCTAATAGACCCATTTGCGCCATTCAAAGCCCCTAATAATGAAAGTGAACTCCCTGCTTTTGTTTGGCTATTGTAAAATTGCTGACGTTCATCACTTTGTAAATTCAGACTACCAGACAGTTTCACTTTTATATCCTTACTCCAATTGTATTCCAGATAAGCATTTGATGTTAAAGTACTTACTTGATACTCATTTACTTCATTGATGGCTTGTATATATGGGTTGAATCTATCTAAATCGGTATTGCCTGCGCCAGAGTCCTCTAGGGTATTTTCAAATTCGCTTAACGGTAATAATCCACTTAATGGACGGTAGCTCCAGATATTGTACATCAAATTGTACGATGGATGATTGCTCACACCCCGCGCTGTAGGCAACGTTTGTGTATTGGCAATATTCCCGAAGGTATTGACAATACTATAGTTACTGGTAATTCCTATTTTAAAATGTTGGTTAATCTCTTGGTCTAGCGTAAACCTCCCCTGATAACGCTTAAAGCCACTTTTAATTAATATCCCATTTTGATTAATAAAATTGCCTGATAACAGATAATTGGTTTTTCCTGTAGAACCAGAAAGCGAGAGTGAATGATTTTGATAAGGAACAGTATTAAACATTTTATCTTGCCAGTCTATTGTTGGGGCATTTCGATAACTTTCTAATGTTTTTCCATTAGTAAAATAGTTTTGGGCTGTCCAAGTTGGGTTAATTTCAGATTGCAGTTTTACAAAATTATAGGCGTCCAAAACATCCATTTTTTTTATCAGACTTTGAACACCGTAATAGGTATTATAAATAAACGTTGGTTGAAGATTTTTTCCTCTTTTGGTCGTCATAACAACCACTCCACTAGAACCTCTAGAACCATATATAGCTGTGGCGGAAGCATCTTTTAAGATTTCGATAGAAGCTATATCGTCAATATTGAGTGCATTAAAATTAATATTTTCTAGAATAAAACCATCAATGATATAGAGGGGACTAGTAGCTTGTGAGATTGACCCAATTCCTCTAATCACAATATCACTATTTGCACCTGGTTGCCCATCTGGTGAAACTACTTGTACTCCAGCTATTCTTCCTCCCAAAGCTTCATCAACAGAACGCACAGGGGCTTTAGATAAATCCGACATTTTGATACTCCCTGTTGCACCTGTATGATCTCTTTTATTAATCATTTCATAGCCTGTGGAAATGATTTCAATTTCATCTAAGGTATTGGTTTCTTCACGTAAAACAATGCTAAAGTTTGTCTGATTTTCAACCAAAATCTCTTGGATTTTAAATCCTATATAACTAAAAATAAGTGTTGTATAAACTGGGGCAGATATTTTAAAATGCCCATTTTCGTCTGTATAAGTACCTTTTTGTGTGTTTTTAAGGAGGATATTTACTCCTGAAATTGCTTTACCTGTGCTGTCTTTTACAATTCCTGTAATATTGATTATACTAAGAATATTATCTGATGATTGTTTATTATTAGCTGTTTGAGGAGCGGTGTTTTCTTTAATAGAATTCGCTTTATTAGGAAAAATAACATAAACTCCTGTTTGGGTTTTGCTATAGGTAAGGTTGAAAGGCTTTAGGAGAATATCTAAATTATATTCTATTTTTTTGTGGAAATCTAGTTTTGCTGGATTTACTGTAAATCCTTCTACATTTTTGTCGAAAAACAGAATATCAATTTGATAATATTTCTTGAGCTCTTGGAGTACCTCTTTGAGCTTTTTTTTTGGTGTAAACGTGTGCTTATTATACTGTTTTTCAGTAAAGGACAAGTTAGCTTTTAGGTTATTCCTAAAAAGAAAAAAAACTACTAAAAGCAGTCCAAAACGAAAAGACAGCAAGTCTTTTTTCATGTTAAATATACTTTCGGATTTCAGTTATCACTACTGAACAATAATTACTTTTTTTCCTTCTTTTTTAAAATTAAGATTCGATGCTACCGAAATCGTTGCTAGTAATTCTTCTATATTTTTGGCTGGGAATGACCCAGAAATAGTCCATTTTGCTATTTCTTTATCAGGAAGTACTAAGGCTAATCCAAAGTTTTCTTGGATAATAAAAGCTAATTCTTCAAGGGTAGTTTCCTCAAAAACAAAGCGATGTTCTTTCCATAAAGAAAATTTTTCAGGATTTTTACTTTGTGAGAAAGCCGTTACACCATTGGCTGTCACCGTCACCAAATCACCTGGTTTCATTGTGATTTGCTTTTCTAGTCCTTTAAATTGCACTTCACCTTTTAAAAGCACAACTTTTCCACCTCGTTCCCGACTAAATATTAAAAAATCTGTCCCTAATACTTCTACTTCAAATTGATTATCTGTCCTAACAATAAAATGCTGATTATCAGGCAAATGCTTGATTGAAAAACTGGCTTCTCCTGTCAATGCAACCGAACGGGTATAATTACTAAAACCAAAGCGAGGTACAATTAAGGACGAGTTAGCATTCAAGAATACTTCTGAGCCATCATCCAATGTAATTTTTTGGGTTTCTCCGAAAGTGGTTGTATAGGTTATATTGAAAATTGTTTCTTTGAAAAAAAAACTTAATCCTATCAAACATAATAATCCAACAGATGCCGCAATTAAGAATGAGAATGGTTTCTTTTCCTGATTCGGTGCTGTTGTTTCAGCTAGATTTTTGTCTACGTTGAAATCCTTTATTCTTCCTATATGACGCTGATATCCCTGCTGTGCAGGAGCCCAATATTGCAGATGTTGTTTTTCCCATTGTGCTAAACATTCATAGAAAAACTCCATATTATCAGGATGTTTAACCCATTCATCAATGTATTGTTTCTGCAATGATGTTGCCTTGCCGTCGAAGTAATGATATAAATATTCTTTGGTGATAAGCGGTTTCATAATTTATTCCGTATTTCTTACATGACGAACGCCAAGAGACTAATACTTACTGTTTGTAAAAATTAAAGAAATAAATTTACAAAACATACTACGATTAAGCTCCATTTTCCTTGAAGAGTTTCCTTTATTTGTCGTACCGCTTGGTATAAATGTGCTTCAACCGTTCTGATAGAAACATCTAAGTCATCCGCAATTTCTTGGCTTTTCTTCCCTTCAAAACGATTTAGAAGATATATTTCTCTCCTTTTTAAAGGCATTTCATTGATGGCTTTTTCAACATCCTGATATAGTTCTTCATACTGTATTACCGAATCTGGATGGTTGTCTTTTTCTGTGGCTACATAAATGGCTTCATCTAAAGAAGTATTTTTATGGCGAATTTCTGCTCTGATATAATCGTAAGCTCTATTTCTTACACACATAAACAAATACGCTCTGAAAGATGTATTAATTGTTGTATGTAATGCTTTGGTATGAAATTCAAAGAATACATCTGATACAATATCTTCTGCAATTTCTTTTGAAGTAACATAACGAATGGCATGATTGCACAAAATGGAATAGTAATTCACAAAAAGTAACTCTATACCTTTGTCAATATTCTCTTTAAACGCTTCTTTAATCAAATATTCGGTATCAAGCATCTTGGTAGTATTCACTCGAATATTATCATTATTTACAATAAAAAAAGATTCAGGTTTTTTTTCTTGAACTGCTATTTTATCATTTAGAATACTCATTGCTTTCGTTAGTATATCGCTTTAAAATCAATAACAGAAAGCCTGAATAAACATTTATATTGAGCCTTCTATATTAAAGATAAAAAAAACTACAAATTGTACTCTTTTTCGAATACTTTTTCTTTAAAAGAACTTGAAAATTATTTTTTGCACATAGGTATTGAAGAATATTGTAAAAAATGTTAAAACACTTAACCATAGTCATACGCTTGATTTTAAACTCTTTTAATGTCTCTAATCAGCTTATAATTGGCTTTAATTGTCATTTTCTTTCAATTGTTCTTCGATTTCCTCAATAGTTGGCAAACTACTTTTTAGATTATCTGGTAAATTAGGTGTAACAATATACTCACTTACTCCTATGGGTTTTGACATATCCCTAAGTGAAAATTCGACTTCTAGATTGTTTTTTTCTTTACAAAGCAATAAGCCGATAGTTGGGTTATCATCAGGCATCTTCACCAGACTATCCACAGCTGAGAGGTAGAAATTTAACTTTCCAGCATATTCTGGCTTAAACTTGGTGTTTTTCAGTTCAATAACCACGTAGCATCTAAGACGTGTATGATAAAATAGTAGATCAAGGTAATAATCATTATCGGCAATGGTCAAATGATATTGTTGTCCCATAAAAGCAAATCCTTTTCCTAATTCCAACAAGAACTTACTTACGTGTTTAATTAATTGATTTTCAATATCTTTTTCTCTATACTGTGTATCAAGCGTCAGAAAATCAAAGAGATATGGATCTTTGAGTGTTTGTTGTGCCAAGTCAGATTGTGGATGAGGCAATGTCGTTACAAAATTGCTAATGGCTTTATTTTGGCGTAAATGTAACTGATTCTTAATTTGCCAATCAAGCGTTTCACGTCCCCATCCATTTTCAAGACACTGTTGTGCATACCAAAGCCGAGTATCAGTATCTTTTATTTTCTGTATAAGCAATATATTATGCCCCCATGGCAATTTTGCCACAGCTTGTGGCAAAATCGCCATATCAGGATATTCGTTAAAAAAAGTGAGCATTCTACTCAAATTTCGCTCAGAGTAACCTTTTTGTTCTGAAAATTCATTTTTTAGATCTGCGGCCAATCTAGGAATCACTTTAGCAGACCATCCTTCATTAGCTTGCTTTTTGGCTATCATTTTTCCAATTTGCCAATAAAGTATAATCCCTTCGGAATTTACAGCTAATGTTGCTCGTACTTGAGCTTGATGAATGGTTGACTTTATTTGATTTAAAAGCGTTTGATATTCTTGTAATTCCATACTAATCAGATATTAAAATTTATTGAGGTGTTGATATTTTTTATTATAATAGAAAATAAAGAATTTATTGAAAATTTAAACCTCTACCCTATCCACCCTAAAGTTCTAAGTTCTTGTTTCAGGCTATTCTCTTGTCTCACAAATGGCTCATCAAGCTCTTTAAATATGGTTGGATACAATTCTCTTACTTTTGTATTTAATACTGCGACAAATGAAGCCCTAGCTAAATTAGCTTCAAGACTAAGTTGCTTGTTATATTCAGCCCCAAAGGATAATCCTTCTATGATTTTTTCTTGAATATCAGGATTTTTGATGAAAAATTCTGATACTAATCTATTCTGATTTTCATAGTAATCAATTCTCAAACTTTCTAGTTCTTTTTCTTTTCTCTTAATTATTACTTTTATGTTTTCTTGTTGCTTCGTATCAGTTTTTGGACTTTTAGCTTCTTGCTTTTGAGGAATAAAAAGAACATCCTGAAGCATTAATTTTTGTAAATAACCCATTGGATTTTTAATAACCCTCCCCTCCTTTTGATACTTCTTGAGGGTTTCTATTCTTTCTATAACATATTTAGGTGGATATTTTTCTAACCACTCATTCACAGTTTTAATATTAACCCCTTGAAAATGTTCTATCAAACTATGTATTTCTTTTGATGTTATCTCTTCTTGTTGATTAGCTACTGGCACTATTTCTTCTACATTTTCAGGAAGTTTTCGTTCATCTACAACGGTTTTGTTAGATAATATGTAAAAAACAATGGAATGGACAGCTTTCCCCCTTTTATCTTCTTCAAATGTAAACTTAATGTCTGTGTAATTCTCTAAATCTTCTTGTGCTTTTAGAATTACCCGTTGTTTGAAATTGGCATACAACGGATACTTGTCCGCTACAGCCAATGTATCTTTTAGTTCTGTAAGCGTAAATGTTCGTTTCCCAATACGTTCATATTGTTTTAATAATTCGTAAATACGTACAGAGAAAGAGCTTTGTAACTGTAAAATATTGCGCACATCATACATCAAGAATTGCGTTTGCAGCTGCAAAAGAAAAGGTTTCATCTTGGGATGAAACGAAATATCTATATAACTCCCCTGACTTTTACTTGTGAAGCTATCTAAACCCACAGCAATATGCGTCAAAAACTCTTTCTCCCCTTCATCTGTATCCCTTACTATTTTTATTTCCTTTTTCATTAACTTAACTGCGCCACCTTTCAATAAATTATAGGCCTGTTTATCAGTCGTTAAGTTAAAGTCTTCTATTACATCTTTTAGATAAATTCTATATTCTTTAAAATCTTCATCATTAGGTAAGATAAGGGTTAGCATTTTAGTGAAAACACGCATTTCCCAAATATCAAATCGATATTTGCCTTCTACAAGATTGTTAGATTTTCTTATCAATTTAACTGATTGTGAACCATCTTTACCGTTATCCTTTTTTTTCATGCGCAATATTAAATTATATCCTGTAAATATACCTAAATCTGTTATAGTTAGCCCTAAATCTGTTATAGAAAACCCTAAATCTGTTATATTTAATCCCTAAAAAAGTTATAGAAAACCCTAAATTTGTTATAATAAGCCCTAAATTTGTTATAATAAATTATGTAATTAATTGATTTTAAAGTAGTTACAAAGCCTGAAAATACATAAAAAACATAAAATAAAAAGTAAAATACTCAAAACAGGAGTTTGCTGTTTTTTTCTAATTTTGTATACTTTTTTAATGATTATTTAATAAAATATACATTTGGGTAATGTTAGCTTATTATCTTTTTAAACTATCAAAGGTCAATAGCCCTAAATTTGGTATAATTGTTAATAAAGGCTAAACCATTAATTTCTCCCCTATTTTTGTTATAGATAAATAGCTCGCCAACCCTAAATTTGTTATAATATAACCTTCAATATGTATTTCTGATAGCAATTTCTTCCCTAAATTTGTTATAATAAGTCCTTTTTTTAACAAATTGACAACTAAAAATATAGAAATGATGTAAGAATAAGTCATCCCTAAATTTGTTATAGTAACTTTTTAAGCGCCTCTGAAGCTTGTATTAATTCATCACAAAGCGTTGGATTGGGATTAATAGATAATTTCTCGACTATTCCTTGAATTTTTTTCTTTATTATTGTCAGGTCATCAATATTATCTGAGTTGTTTGGTGAATTTTCTGCACTATGTTCGTCCAAAAGGTTAGATACTTCTTCTAATGATGCAATAGATTTTTGATTTACATTTTCAAGTTTAGCAAGTTGTTGTATTGAAGATTTCTTTGCTTTTACTTTTCCTGATAAAATATCTTTTTTAAGACCAGGTGCTAGTAGGTCGATACCTTCTGCAAATTCAGCATCTCTTTTTATAGTTTTTTCACTAACATTATATTGTTTGGCAAGTTTAAGTGAAGTAGCTTCTTTTTTGGCTTCTGGAGCATAAGGGACATTTTGACCTTTATGCTCTTCACGAGAATATTTACCCTTTTCGAGCTTCTCTGTATTATATCGAATACCTCTTAAATAAGAAGCCTGTTCAGGAATTAGATTTCTCCTTCCTAATTGATTATCAATCATATATTCTTTTGCGTCTTTTAATGATTCAAAAGAAACAAGGTGGATTTTAAAATTGATTTGATGTTTTTGGCAAATTCCATAACGGTTGTGGCCATCTACCAAAACATAGACAGTTGAGTTATCTGAAGTAGTATTATTAATAATGTTTTTGGTAGTTTCCCAAACCATCAAAGCTTCTCTACAACCTTCAGCTAAAATATTTTTTTCTAATTGTGAATACTCTTCTTCTTGGAGCGGTGGAATAAGGTCACGAAGTTCGTCAACGATATAAATCTGTTGTTTGATTGCTTCATGATTTAAAAGACTTTGATCTTTAATGATTGTGGCCGTTCCGAGATTGCCCATATATTTTTTTGCCATGATATTATTCTAAGAAGTTTTATGTGTTTGAGCAAAATTCTTTTGCCAAATTCATATAATCTACTGCCCCGTTTGAGTTTTGATCGTAATCAAAGATGTTGATTTGTGAAATCTGCGATTCCTTTACTGATACATTATTTCTAATCTCTGTTTTGTATATTCTGAAGTTACTTAGCGTTTTATACACATACTCAATCATGTCTCTGTGTACTTTTAAACGCTTATCTACCATTGTTAATACAATCCCTTCCACTACAAGCTCTGGATTAATTCGTTCTCGTACTTGAGAAATTCGTTCAAACAAATTGTTAATTCCTTTCATCGCAGAAACCTCTGGCTGTAAAGTAACCAGACAGCCATTTGAAGCAACCAAAGCAGAGTTTGTAAAGATATTTAAGGCTGGTGGGCAGTCAATTAAGATATAATCGTATTTATCTCTAAGTGGATTTAATTTGTTTTTAAGTTGATTGACCCCTCCTACTGCTTGAACAAGTTCTAAATCAGCAAAAGCTAATTCTAAATCACTTGGAGATAAATCGTAATTTTCTACAATTTGCACTACAGGCAAGTCTTCATTTTTTAGTAAAGCATTAACTACCTGTTTTTCAGGATTATCTATACCCAAAGCCTGAGATAAATTTCCTTGAGAGTCCATATCAACTAATAAGACTTTAAATCCTAGTTTATTTAAAGCTCTACCAAGATTAATGGTTGTAGTTGTTTTACCTACTCCTCCTTTGTGGTTAACGATAGAAATAATTCTAGCTTTATTATGCTGAACCTCATTATATCCATACTTAATTAAAATAGGATAAAGTGCATTGAGATGTTTCGTATTGAGAATTCTATCGCCGTTGAGCGCTTTTGAAAGCGTACTTGCAGGAAGTCCAGCTTCTTTTTCAAGAATTGAAACTGAAAGAGCTGGATTTTTTCTTAGAAATAAGATTGTTTTATCGTGAGAGAGCATATTTCTGATTTTATTTGTCTTAAAATTAAGATAAATATGATTATTTGTCAAGTATTTTTGACAAATAATCATAACTGTTTTAATTTTTTCTTTCTTCCTTTAGTTATTTAATCACAATTCCCTTCTCCACTTTCCTAAAATCCTCCTTCCGAATAAAATAGCTTCCTGATTGTTCATCAAACTGAATTACCTTAGCAATCTGTTTGTAATGTGCATATTGTTTTTCATTGGATTTTAGCATCACCAAACCCATCCAAAACACGGATAAAAAAATAGATATAGCCAAGAAAATACTACCATATTTGCCAATGCCAAGGATTAAAGCCGTTTTAGGATGATCACAATAAATAGCAGGAGCTTGTTGCTTCATCAAAATTTCAATCTGTTTTGATTGATGTTGAAAACCATTAACAGACTTTTCAAGACGATTTGCCATATTATCAATTGCCATTAAAATAGGAATGATAGAAGGATCTAAATCCTCAGCAGCGATGTCGTATTTATGAGCAAGTTGATGCCTAGTTTCTTTCAAATTCACCATGATGTTCAGCAATAATTAGTTTTACCTGTTCTAATACCTTCCTAAAAGTTATTTTACCCATCAGATTGAGAGCATCCTCCCCTTTACCTTCTGTTAAAATTTTAATCACATCTCTACCCGATTCAGCATTTCCTAAATTGCCAAAACCTTTGAAAAGAGCACCAGTATCTATAAAATTTTGCTTAACTAAAGTTATTGTCTCGGCATCTGAAAAAGTACCTTCGTTAATAAGTACTATCATTTGGAAGTGTGTTTCAATGAGAAATTTCAACTTTTCATAATATGAATAACAAGCTACAAAAGCATCTCTGCCAGCCATAATAATATAAAATCTAAGGTCTATCCCCATTTGAGAAAGTTCCTCTTTAAGAATATGAGCAGGAATATCAAACTCCAGCAATTTCTTGAATTCTTCAGATTCAGCCGCACCAAAATCAATAAAAATAGTAGGGGACTGTACTTTAGACAAAGACTCAAAAAGTGCAATAATTTTCTCCCGTTCTAACCTTTTATAATCGTTCAAAATATCAACATGACGAATTCTATTCTTTCCAACAACCGATTCAAGCCGATTAGCAGTTGTTTTGGTCGATTCATCCAAGTCGATAAATGAAGTTTTTTTATCTTTTTCAGCTTGAGCCACAAACCAAGTAAAAAGTGATTTGCCAACGCCCCCCTTGGCTTGTAGGATTAGATTAATTTGTTTCATGATAAAGATGTAATAAAGGGTTTTATTAAAAATCGTTTCCAAAATCAAATTCATTTGTTTTTTGGTTGGCGAGCTTCATTTGAGCAAATAACTTTTCTGCAGTCGGAGATTCTTGATTTTGTTCAATACTGGATTGAATACCCGTGCTATTATTTTTGAGAATCAATTTTGGGTCTAATATTTTCTTCGTACTCTTTTCAGTATTGTAATACCTGAATTTAATTTGGTAGAGTACCTCTTCAGAGATTACGAAATCATAGGTTTCCAAAAGGAATTTTGTGATGGCATCCATAGGCATATTTTCATCAAATAAAGGTTTGATAAATGGGAGTAATGATTTTCTCCACTTACGTTTTCCTGCTAATTTTCGTTGTTTTATTTCATCAATCGTGAGCATAAAAATTAAGTTTTGTTTGATTATTTCTCTTATAAATTTGAAGTAGGATGGTTTATAAAAGCTTAAAAAAGCACTATTGTCAAATTAATGTAAGATTAATGAAAGACTATTGTCAGATTAGTGTAAGAATGGCTGTTATGGTAATATTTATACAATAATAGTGTAAAAATGATATAAAATTAAGGAATTCAGATAAAAATATTAGTTTAATATATATTAAAATATTTTTCACTACATTTGTAGTGAAGCAAGATGGAGATTATGTATACATAAACTGGCGTGCAAGCACTTTTTGAGGAAGGAATCATTTTACAGGAAATACACATCAACCTAAAATATCACAGACCTATGGAAGCAAAGAAGCCAAAACAATCAGGACGACCTAGATTAGAAGATGCCTTGGAATGTGTTATTCCAGCGAGGTTCACCCAGACAGAATTTGAAGAGATTAAACAAAAATCGAAAGGCTTAAAAATGTCAAGGTCAGCTTATATTCGTTCCATGACGCTCAAAGGAAAGGTTCAAAATTTGTTTACGGAAGAAGAACAAAAAGCCAAAAAACAATTGATAGGTATTGCCAATAATCTTAATCAACTCTTGAAGCTTTGTCATATTCATGGCATAGATAAAATGATAAAGCAAGTAAATCTACAGCTAGGAAATATTGATAAAATCTTAGATAAGTACAATCATGGTGGGGGTAGTGAGTGAAAAAGGAAAATCATTTGAAGGCTTAATTAACTACTTGTTTGAAGGAAGACTAAAAGATAGAGGAAGTGCTAATAAACGCCCTGAAATCGTAAGTCATGCAGAAAATCTGAGAGTTCCTTTTGGAATAGAAGATAAAGTAGGTCGAAATAGGCTTATCTCAGATTTAATCAATCAAGCAAAACTACATCGCAATTATGGTGATTATAGCACGAAGTATGTTGGAGAGCATATTTTATCTTTTACGGAAGAAGATGTTAAAAAATTAGAGAAAGACAAGATAAAAGAACTTTGCGAACAGTATGTAAAAGATGCTGGTTTAGATAAAACTCAATATGTAGCCATCTCACATGCTGATACAGAGAATTATCATATTCATGTTATCTTTAATAGGTGTCAGAATGATAAAACTCTGTATCCAGATTGGAAAGAAAAAGCAAAAACAGCAGAGAGAGCTATAGCGCTTGCTTTAAAATATGATTTAGGTTTAACAGATAAGCAAGAGCAAATGGCAGATAGTAAAGGGGTTTTGGAAATAAGGGCAAATCACGGAGATATTATATATTTAGCCAAAAATCCAGTTCTCAATAGTATCAGAAATATAAAGCATTTAGAAAAAATCTGTGAAGCTCAAAACATTCCATTGTTACTAAAGAGAGACAAATTGAATGTCGGAAATAAGACCTTCAAGAAGCGAGATTTAGAGGCTGTGTTCTTTAGGAACCGTCAAATGAGCAAAGAAGAAAGAGGCAATAAAAAAGCTAATGAGTATTCATCTCAAAGAAGAAAAATTAAACAAAAACCAGCCTATACCTTCAAAAAAGAAAAGATTAAACGAAAAACAGAAGAGCAGCAAAATCAAGGAAAGAGTAATATTGACCTGAACACTCCTGATGAACTATTACAAAGTATTCCTCAACCCTTAGAAGAAAATCTGGAGTTTAATTATAAAAAGGCATACGGTAAAAGTGATAAAGAAGAAAATGTGTACTATAAAAGAAGAAAAAGGCGTTAGTATTTTGAAAAATCAGTATTTAGCTCTATAGTTCCCTTAATAATTTGAATACTTCCTATGAATGAACAAACCAAAAATGCAGAGTTTATCAAAGTGATTGGTATTACACTTATTCCTGTACACCTCTTTTTCTTTTACTATCCATTGATGCGTAAAAGCTTACACATTTCATGGCTAGATCCTATTTATTTGTCATTAAATGGAAGGCTTTCCATGGTAAATTCTTCGATACTGATGAATACGTTAGCAGTTTTTATGCTATTAGTATATGCCATTACAACGCCAATAGGTAAAGATAAAGAGCTTAAAAAATCACAAATAGTCAGGAATACTAGCTTTGGTTGTTTACTTATTCTAATGAGTGCTTTCTTGTTTTATATATTGCCTTATAACCAATGGGGATTTTACGTATACATAATAGGGTTGGTGATAGGATATTATTGCTACATGAGTAATATTGCTTTACTATTACAACTGGTTCAGCACAATCAATCAGAGGAATTCAATGTTGAAAAAGAAACATTTCCTCAGATGCTAGAAAAAGTAGAAACAGCGCATAGTATTAATATCCCATATCATTTTTACTACAAACAAAAATGGCATAAGGGCTGGCTTAATTTTGTTAATCCCTTTCGAGCCATCTTAGTAGCAGGTTCCCCTGGTTCAGGAAAATCTTTTGGAACAATCAATTTAGCCATCCATCAATTGATTCACAAGGGCTATTGTTTGTACGTGTACGATTTTAAAATACCGACTTTAGCACTAGAAGTATTCAACGGGCTATGGCATTACAAAGAACTACTCAAACAAGAGTACGGGAGCATAGCCCATTGGGAGAAAAAGACAGGAAAGCTTTTCCCTAAGTATTATCAAATAGATCTTAAAAGCCCTCTTAAATCCAACAGAATCAATCCCATAGGCTCAAACTTAATCCTAGAGGTGGTTGATGCCGCAGAAAGTGCCAAATTTATCATGCAAGGCTTAAGAGGAACAGAAGGTGGGGGAGATGGGAGTAGTAAATTCTTCGACCAATCAGCAGAAAACTTATTAACGGCTTGTATATACTTTTTAAAACGAAAGTCTAATCAATATGGAAAGGAGTTTTGTAGCCTTCCCCATGTGGTAGAATTATTACAAAAGCCCTATGAAATACTCTTTCCACTTTTAATGTCCGATCCTTATGTCAGGAATCTAGCATCAACCTTCAACAATGCTTTTGAGAAAGGTGTTTTTGAGCAGTTACAAGGGCAGGTGGATTCCTTAGTGATACCGATGGGACAATTAAGTGATCCCGGCATCTACTGGGCCTTTACAGGAGCAGATTTTGATATTAATATTTCAAATCCTAAAAACCCCTCTATTTTAGTAATTGGGAATGACCCAGATAGAGAAGATACCTATGGAATATTACTTTCACTACTCAATGGAAAGCTCACCAAAACCATTAACAAAAAGAACCAATTACCTTTAGCTGTTATTTTAGACGAATTACCCACTTTACCTTTTAATTCGGTTAGTAATCTAATAGCCACAGCACGTTCCAATAAAGTAGCCTGTATTTTAGGGATTCAAGACACTTCACAATTTGTACTGAGGTACGGACAAGAAAAGGCTAATATGATTATTAATATGGTTGGTTCTATTTTGACAGGGCAAATTCGAGGAGAATTAGCCAAGACGATTTCTGAATGTATTGGGAAAATTAATCAAGAACAGGTTTCAGAAAGTATTTCAGCACAAGGAATTTCCTATAGTGTATCGACCCAGCTTAATGAAGCAGTAACCATTTCTACGATTGCCAATTTATCGCAAGGAGAGATGGTAGGAACCATTTCAGATGATTTTGTTGCACCACTCAAATACAAACGCTTTCACGGGAAAATAGATGCCTTAGCTCATGAAGCATCACCCACGACAAAAATGCCCATCAAAGAAATTCCAGATTTGAATCCAGCTTTTCGTTTAATGAAAGGAGAAACAGAAAGCGATAGAGAAATGCGAGTAAAAATTATGGTGAGAGAAAACTATGAAGCAATCAAAAAGGATTTAGTCCTCTTACAATATTTAGAGCTGATACGCTTTCAGTTTCAAAAGGAAGAAAGTCAAGATATTAATTTAGAAGTACTAGCCGAAGGAATGCTGAATTATATCATGAAAGTGAATAAATACCTCACCAAGGAAGGCTTAAGTCCTCATGGAGAAGTATTTATGGATAAACTAGAAATCATGAATACCATCTTTCAGAACAATATTGCTAGTAAAATAGCCTTGTCAGAAACTGAAAGTCAGGATAGTTTAGTGGATGGAAAGATTGTGGCAGCTCCCAAGAAATTGTATGAAGAATATACCTCTGAAGAAGCCCAAAACTTACAAACGCATTACAGAGAGTTTTTTCAAGTGTATAGCAGTGCTTCTGTTCAAAAACCGATGAATGATTATGAAAGTTATGATGGCGATGATTTTTAGAAATATTGTTCTAATATACTAAGAATAATTTGACTTAATTTTCATTAATTTAGAAAGCAACTAACCGAATAATAACTATTTAGAGAAGTTTTTATTGATTTTTTTTTGTAAAAAGATATTAAGTAATATGTTTACAAAAAAATTATTTGTTACTGATAATCAGTAATTTATATTAATAGTTAAAGGTTTTGTGAATTGAATAAATATTTTGAGAATAATTGGTAGCTATTTTTCAATGTATGATTAATTAATATTAAATCACGTTCATTTATGCCCACATTTAGAAAATTAAAAGGATATGCTTTTGACCCTTCTTTTTCTTCAACGATTGGAAAAAGGCAAAGTAATCAGGTCGTATATAAAGTAAGATGGGAAGAAATTAATGCAGAAAATCCATTTGGGGAATACATTGATATCATAGACTACGATCCAAGTCTTGATGTTTACTATGATTTAATAAATTTAAATGACCGTGAGGTTCTTGCTGACCATGGATTAGATCCAACCGAAGGTAATCCTAAATTTCATCAGCAACAAGTATATGCTGTTGTAATGTCAGTAATATCCCAGTTTGAAAACGCCTTGGGAAGAAAGATTATTTGGTCAAGACGATATAAAGTGGATGATTCAACGAAATATGAATATATATCCAAATTAAGAATTTACCCACATGCTATCAGACAACAAAATGCCTATTATTCTCCTGAAAAATTAGCCCTTCTTTTTGGTTATTTTGAGGCAGCAAATAACTGGGGAGGAAATAATATTCCAGGTTTAGCTATTTTTACTTGCCTTTCTCCTGATATTGTAGCCCACGAAGTTACTCATGCAATAATTGATAGCATGCACCCTTATTGGAGGTTTCCAACGAATCCTGATATGCTTGCCTTTCATGAAGGATTCTCAGATATAATTGCTTTATTACAAAGATTTACCTTTACTAATGTTGTTGAAGATCAGATAAGAAGCTCTAAAGGAGATTTACTTTCAACTAAAAACTTATTAGGAGATTTAGCCATTCAATTTGGACAGGCTATTTCACCAAATAGAAGAGCTTTAAGAAGTTTTTTAGTTAGTATAGATGATAAGGGTGAAGCTAAAGCAGTAGAGCCAGATCCCCAAAAATATTATTCTACAGAAGACCCTCATAGTAGAGGTGCAATATTAGTTGCAGCGATTTTTGATGCTTTTACTCGATTGTATAAGTACCAAATTGCTGATTTACTAAGAATTGCTTCAAATGGTACAGGGATATTAGCACAAGGAGATATTTCTCCAGATTTAGTAAAGAGACTTTCAGATGAGGCTAGGGAGATTGCAACAAAACTACTTTCAGTATGTATAAGAGCTATTGATTACTGTCCACCTCTTGATTTGACATTCGGTGATTATTTAAGAGCATTAATAACTGCTGATATAGAGAATAATCCTGATGAAGAAAAAAGTTTGAGATTTGCTTTACTAGAAGCATTCAGAAGTTGGGGAATAGTTCCTTTAGGAATAAATACATTTTCTGTTGACTCGCTTGTGTGGAAACCACTAGATAATCAATTAAATGAAAACAAAATTGTAGGTAATGAAAAATTCAATAAGATGAAGCTTTTCAAACAAGCAATAAAATACATTTTCGATCCTGAAGAAAATAAGAAGATAAATAGCAGAAATTTAGCTATAAACAGTATTGAGAAAATATTAAGAGAAAATAATAGAGAAAAAATATATCAAAACTATAATTTACTAGCTGCTGAGGTACATAGAATTTTTAATTCAAAATTTGATTTTTTTAGGGATGATAAAGATCATCAAGACATTGAAAAGTTAATAGGAATGAGCTTTAATGAAATAAAATATTATATAAATAGTACAAGTGAGAAAAATATCATTAGAGCGCCAAAAAGACAAACAGCGACTGGGGATGGCATTTTTCAGGTTTATAAATGCGTACCTGTTATTAGGCATAACCAAAAAGATGGGACTCCTTCTAAATTGATGATTATTACATTACTGCAAAAAGTGTATGTTGATTTAAGTAATTCTGATTTTAAAGGATATTTCCCCAATAATCAATATTCATATCGTGGTGGAGCTACTCTTATCATAGACCTTTCAAACTTTGAGATAAAATATGCTATTATTAAGGATATTACAGATTCCAAACGATTAAACTCACAAATAGACTTTACGATTTCAAGCATTCAAAATGAAGCAGATTCGGCTTTAATGATGAAGGATAGTGAGCCATTTGCCGCTTTGCACATTCACTAAATCAATACTAATATGAAAAGTTCAATAACTGTAAGAATGTATAACCAAAATAATTTAGGGGACTGTTTCTTATTAAAAATTAGAGAAGATGATTATGAAAAGTATATGCTAATTGATTTTGGTTCATATACAAATGGTAATACTGAAAAAGAAAAAGAAATAGCAGAAGATATAAAAAATACAGTTGGGGAAAAACCCTTAACAATTGTACTTACTCATCAACACAAAGATCATTTGTCTGGATTTATCAATGCAAATAAAATTTTTGAGAGAATTAATGTTGAAGAAGTTTGGCTTTCATTTTTAGATGATCCTTTAGATTCAGATGCAACATCTATGAAAAAGATAACAGAGAAGTTTTGGAAAGTGAACAAAGAAAATAAAGACAAGCTGAAAGAAAAGTTCGGTAATCAAGAAAAATTTAAAAAAATCAATACTATGCTTCAAGCCAAAGATGGCATTGATGGGTTTGGAGAAGAACTTTATGCAGAGAAACAGTCAGGAGGTCAAGCAATTACAAATCTAAGGCAATGGTCAAATGATAATATTAGATTTCTTTCCCCAGGAGAAATAGTAAAATTGAATAACCTTAATGTATATGTTTTAGGCCCCCCAAAAAAAATTGAATATTTGAAAAAACTTAATCCTAATAAAAATGAGGCTGTGCACCATTTAAATGTGATGATGGAATTAAATCATTTAGAAGTTGCTGCGAATCTTCTAAATGATGCACTTCATCATCGAAGGAGTGATTTCCCTTTTTCGGATCAACACTCAACAAAGGCTAAAGATGTGCAAAAGCATTCACCGTCAGCTAACCAAAAACAGTCATATGAAAAAAAAGATTTAGAATGGAGGAAAATAGATTTTGATTGGCTTAACGATTTTGGTAGGATGTCTCTTCACATGGATACTCTTACGAATAATAGTAGTTTAGTTTTGGCTTTTGAGCTACCTGAATCAAAGAAAGTATTACTTTTTGTTGGAGATGCTCAAATTGGAAATTGGAAGAGTTGGTTTGAGGTAGAATTTAATGATAATAAGGTTAAAGCTAAAGACTTACTTTCAAGAACAGTTTTTTATAAAGCAGGGCACCATAGTAGCCATAATGCAACATTACTAGAAGGGTTAAACTTAATGAATGAAAAGGAATTAGTAATTATGATACCAGTAAATGAGGATGTGAGCGTTAAAAATGGATTTGCTATGTTAAAACCAGGAATGTTGGCTGGTTATAATAGGAAAAGTAGTGGTCGTGTTTTAAGATCGGATAAAATATATCAGCCCCAATTAGATATTCATACAGAATCAAACTTTATTGACTCGGATAGCGATTTTTCTAAAAATGTTATAATTAAAAAAGATTTGCTAAACCAATCACATCTTTATGTTGAGTATACAGTGTACTAAACCCCTTCAATAATGGCTAAAAATATAGTAATCTGCTGTGATGGTACTGGTAATAAATTATCTATCAGTGATAGCACAAATGTTATACACCTTTATAGTTGTCTTGAATTAAGTACTATTCAGGTAGCATATTATAGCCCTGGAGTTGGTACAATTGTTCCTACAAATACAAAAGGGTTCCTTAATAGAAATGTACAACTTACAAAGGATAAAGTTTCTGCAACAAGTCTTCATTCCAATGTAATAGACGCTTATGTATTTTTGATGGATAGCTTCAATGAAGGAGATAAAATATATCTTTTTGGATTTAGTAGGGGAGCATATACCGTTAGGATGCTAAGTGGGGTATTAGAAATGTTTGGGCTTCTTCACTCAGGGAATACGAACCATTTAAGGTACATTCTAGAAGTTTATTCTACTGGAGATAAGATGTTTCAAGTTGCAAAACAATTTAAAATGCATTTTGCCAAAAATGTAGAAATAGAATTTATTGGAGTCTGGGATACAGTAGTATCAATGGGAAGTTTGATTAAGTTTTATAAGGGATATCCTTATTCAAGACAATTAAATATTGCCAAAAATATACGACACGCTGTCTCAATTGACGAAAGAAGAAAACATTTTGACTTTACCCCTATAAACCAAAGAGAAAATAATACGTTAAAAGAGGTTTACTTTGCTGGAGTACATTCAGATATTGGAGGGGGCTACCCTGAGGAAGGACTCTCAAAAATTTCTTTAGAATGGATGTTTGGTGAAGCCAATAAGCACGGACTTATTTTTAACAAACATAAAGTTGAAAAGGTGTTATACACAACTTCATTAACAAATCCAGAGAAAAATCTTGATTATAAAGCAGATATTCATGACTCACTAACATTAGTAAATAGACTCCTTGATTTTATACCAAGGTTTAGATTTACTAAAGAATCAATGTTTAATTGGTCCCCAGATTTTAGAATTTGGCCAAGAAGAAAAATAGATGAAGGAAGTATTATTCATGAAAGTGTTTTTAAAAAAATGGATGAAACTAGCTATAAACCACCTAATATTCCCCATGAATATATCATCGAAAGAACAACTAAATTATAACAAATATTTTGTTATACATGGATTCCTTTAAAGAAGTTGAGTTAAGAAGATTGACTCCACTTTCTCCAAAACATTTCAAGGACACCCATGTTATCAACCACCAAGAATTTGCTAAAGAAGAGTATCACTAATTGAATGACACAATAGGAGAGAAAGAACTCATTAAAATACCCTTCTATATTGCTGTCAGACCAAAGCCAAATGCTTGTAATAATCATATTTTGAAGTAAATAAATGGTAAGACTTCTTCTACCAAATGGAATGAAGAAAAGAGCCAAAGAATAGTACTTTTTAATGAGTAGATAAAAGCCAATGACAAAAGATGTAGATAAAGAAAGGATATAAGTAAAGAAGAATATTTTAACCAGAGGACTTCCATTTTCAAGGATAAAAAAGAGAGTGGCTAACGCTATAAACATCATTGATAAAGAAAACCACAAGAGTGTAAACCTTTTTCTAAGAATGAATCCTTCTAAATGAAAGAAGGAGATAAAAAAGCCTATTGAAGCCATTAAAAGCATTTCTAAGTGATAACAAATAGCGAAATATAAAGAATGAAGGTTTAGGTTAATACAGTATTTGAGATTAGCTAGAAAGATAGTTGAATCATGGAAATAGTCTTTGGGGTTTCCCGCTTCATTCATATCAAATGGAATATAATAAAGTGCCAAGAAGGTCAACAAGCAAATGAATAGGAGGGAAGAAGCAGGATATTTTGCTAAAATATGACGAGCATAAAATAGTATTAAACCAATGATGGCATATTCTTTTAAAATATCTCCGTAGAAGAAAAGATTATTAAAAATTCCCAACAAAAATAGCAAAAACATCCTTTTAGAGAAGGCAGTAGGTTTGTCTTTAGATTGCTTAATCAATAGACCAAAACCATAGCCAAAGATGGCACTTAAACAGAACCATCCCTTATCGTTAATGAATAAAAGAATGGAAGAAAGAATAAGATTAGGCTGTATTGCATTAAAAACGGCAAAGGTGTTATACAAGCCAATCCACAAAATAAAGTAGCCACGAAGCGCATCAATGACGCTGCTGCGATTGTTCTTAGGATTCATGTATGATAGGTTTTAAGGGTAACTCAGTACTCATGTAGAGAGTACTGAGGAGTAAGTATATTGTGTGATTACTTCTTCAAAGACTTAGGAGTACTGATTTCATTTTTAGGTACTTCAAGCACTTCGTTCACAACCTCTTTTTTATCAAGGGGAATGGAAGGTGTTTTCTTTAAGAGCCCTGTATAGGCTGCATCCTCCAAGAGTGGAATTTTTAAGGCTTTTTCATTGGTTTTTGTCTCAGGACTTGGTACAACAGCTTGAGCTTCCCCTTTCTTAAAATTGAAAACGATTCCTTTGTCAGCATCTAAAGTAATATTAGCATCAAATAATTTACCGGTCTTGTTACTCGTAAGTCCTGTGAGAGAAACGGACTCCCCTACACGTAATTGATTTCTTTGCTCCTCAGAGAGTTCTAAACCCAACAATTTTTTAGGAACATCTTGGATGGGTTTAAGTTCCAAATGGCCATCTTTCATGGAAACAGTGGCACTAAAGAGATTTCCTGTTTTAGCAGAATGTAAATCATAGAGCAAAACAGTCTCTCCATTTTTAATTTGCTGTTGTTGCTCCTTGTCCAATTTTACGCCCAATATTTCTTTGGGAATGGATAAATCAACTTTTTTAAAGCTTAAACCTCTGTTAAGCGCATCGACACTGACGACAGCATCCCAATTTTCACCACCATCTTTTGCGCTAAGTCCTTTTAAAAGAATAGGATTACCTTGTTTGAGATTTTCTTTTTGTTGCTGGGTTAATGTTACACCAAGAATAGTATCAGCGACTGATAATTTAGAAGCACTCATGGTCGCCAAAGTATTTGTCTCTTTATCTAATGAAACATATTTAGGCGTAGCCACTCCCTTTTCGTCCACATAAATGACTCTATTGGCATTACCAAATTGCTGTAATTTATCAATATCCTCCTGACTTAAAAACTGCTTTAAGGCAGCTGGAATTTGTAAAGTTTGCTGTTTTTCAATAAAATGCAAAGTCGGTTTCTGCTCAGGATAGGTTAATACATACTTTCCTTGGCGACTTTCACCTTCAGGATTCATTTCAAGGAGAGGCGTTCTTTTCCCATCCATGAGGTTTTTCGCCATTTTACTTAAATCCCCGATTTCTTTGTAGTCATTTTGAACGACAATCAGTGCATTTTTTAAGATTTTCGCTAATTCTTCTGAAAGGGCTGTAATGTTTTGCAAATGTTCTTTTTCATTAAATTGTGCCATGAGATGAATGTTTAAAAGGTTAAATTATACCTGATTGGCAGGCTTTGAGGAATTACTTTGTGTATTGGCTCCTGATTGAGGAAGTCCGTAAATTTTACTAGCATTACTATTACCCCCGCTATTCCCGCCACCATCAGCACTATTGCCACTAGTCCTTGCCATTTCTGCTGCTTTAATAGTCCGAGCCGCTTCAACGATAGGTTTACTAATGGTCTGTGCGGTTTTAAGGGCAAGAAAACTAGTGGCAGCTACAAACGTTGAGCCTGAGATAGGAGAGTTGGTCATTCCTCCCGAAGCGCCGCTGACAATTAAAGTCACCAAAGATGGTGTTTTGAGGACAGCAAAACAGCCAATGATGGTAACACCGATGGACAGAAATACAGGAGTCCAATCAATGTATTGGATGGTATTATAAGCTTCTAGTGTACTATTAGCCGTCGCTAAAGAACCTCCAATGATGGTTCCTCCAAGAATATGCGTGTTTTCTGCAAACTTAAGCAGTACATCATAAGCATTTTGGTCAGAAATGTTTTTGAGTCGATAGGCGATGGCTAAACACATATTGGCCACAGGAAACCAGAGTAATTTACCGACATAGTTGGCATAAAAACTCTTCCAATTATCAGAAAAAGCATGAAAAACAGAAAGACCAATAGCGATAGGTCCAAAGGCAATTAAAATGGCAAGATTAATATTTTGCATGGTCAGTACTGCTAGATAACTAATTTGCAAAGCCACATTAATCAAAGCATTGATAATGCCTACAATCATTCCTATCCACCATGAAACAGCAGTAAATAGCTTGACATTGTAATAAATATTAGAAACCGTTTGCTTGATAGTACCCAAACCATCGCTAACAGCATTTTTTATATCATCCAGAAAGCCCTCATCTTGTTCTACAGGACTGTTTGTGCCATTGCTAGGTGTATTGTTGATATTATCCGCTTCTACTATTTGATTATCTTTAATTGTGTTTTCTAAATCAATTTTATACTGCTCTTCTAATGCTTGATTTTGCTCCATGTAAGAAATTGCCCAGCCTTGGGTAGAAGCGCCGACGGGAGAGATAAGAAAATCACAAAGACTAAGGGTCGTATTATAGAAAATCAGTAAAAGAGCCAGCATAAATGGACGAACAAATGCTTCTAAGTGCGTTGCTAATCCATCGACTTCTCCACTGGCCATGATTCTCCACATTTTAATGCAAATCCAAAAGAGTGAACCGACTCCTGCGATGGTTCTACCCACGGCAATAAAAGGAGAAAATGCCGATTTTATATCGGAAGTAATCACATTGATTTCTGAAACAAGGGCTGAAATATCCATCGGTTTATTGGCTAAGTAAGAAGCTACAGGTTAAGAATTCAGCGCCTAAATCAGACTTTTTGTTATCATAATACACATTCAGTGTATCCCCATGAAAACTGATAGTATGTTTATGCGGGAAAAGTAATGGAAAGAAATAAACAGTGGAATTTTGATGGTCTATTTGATGAATCTTTCTATTCGAATAAAGAGCCTTTAGGATTGATACAGCCGTATCTTTTTGATTTAAACCTCTTGTACCTATTTTTTTAAGGATTTCAAAAGCACTGTTGTCATCCTTGATTTTTATTTGATCAGTCCATTGGATTTCAGATACTTTGGTTCCATGGTCAATGATTTGAAAAGTAGCCGTTGAATCGAAAATGGTCTTTAAGTCCAAGGTAATATATTTTTCATATCGATTGCCCAGCCAATTAGCTGTTTTCCCTTTGTACCAGCGATAAATTTTATTTCCGTAACGGAAATGGGCTTCAATGCCAATGAGCTGAAAATTCTTAGCCGAATAGGCATTAATGGCATCTGAAGCAGTTTCTATCTTCGTATCATTTACTTCAGCTGTTGAAGAACAAGCTACCATAAAGATTGAAATGAGTAGGAGCGAGATTCGCGTTAAGTTAATGATTTTCATAAGCATAAGAGTTAAGAGAAATAGATTTTAAAGGTTTATTGATCGAAATTCATCATTTTGCCAGCATCCATGGCACCAGACTTTTTATAGAAATCAGATACATTAAACTTATTGTCTTTACTAAACTGAGCAGTTTCATGCTGCTGTTTAAGCGTGATGAGTTCAGCATTGAGCTTATTGATTTCGGAATCAATCTTTGTGTATAAATCAACCTGTTTATTGATTAATTGGATTCTATCAATATCGGATAATCGCCCTAATTTGGCTTTGATTTCAACGGTTTGACCTTTCCCTTTTTCATTGGCAGAGCCACCAAATATTCCTCCTAGGTTTACGCCTAATGCATCTGATAGCGTAGAAACCATTTGGTCTTGAAAATTAGAAGCTAGTTCATCAATGGAATTAGAAAGGCTTGATTCAAGGTTATTAAAAACATTGCCAAGATTGCCCCCAGCCTGAAGGGTTTGGTAGAAATTATTCAACGCTTGAGTATTGCCAAACTGAATAAGATGCTGCTCTAGCACAGCGAGTTTGATTTCTTCTGAGCCATCAGAGTTTTCAAATTCACTCTTTAAAGTACTGAGTGTTGCGAGTTGATTGGTGACGGACTGGGTAGCGGCATTAAAACTATTTTCAATCCCCTTGGTATTGACCTGTGTGCCAAGTCCCGAACCTGTCTCTCCTTGATTAGTGTAGGATGCTGGGTTGGTATCAAAAGAGATGGGGTTAGTATTACCCTGTGTATTGGTAAAAGGCTGATAACGAGTATCTATGCTGATAATTCCTTGATAGAGACCATTGAATCTTGTGATGTATAATTGCTTTTGAAGAGGATTAATAAAGGGTATGATAACCTGCTGAAAATAATTTTTTACTTGTTGTAGATGTGTTAACACCGCTTGATTTCTCCCTCTGATATTCATGTCTTTTTCATAATAGTTCTTAATTAAGTCAGAAGGATTGTTGTTGTAGTTAAACTCTGCCATCTCAAGGTTTAGCCTCGTTTTCTCGGTTGAATTCATGCCAATGACATCCGCCGTTGTTTGATTTTCTGTTTTTAATTGAGAATTTGCAATTTCTTTATGGTCTCCCTCAATTTTACTCATCAATTTTGATTGGATAACTTGTGCAATATTTTGAGCAAGGTTTGAAGGGTCAATCACTGCGGCATGGCTGGTAAAGCTTAATAAAATACCCAGTAGGAGGTAGTGTGATTTTTTCATCTTTTTTTATTTATGATTTAGAAAATAGGAAAACAGTTTTGCAAAAAAATAGGAATTACTGATGATAAAAAGTACAGGTAAAGTACATGAATTCAACAGGAAATAAATTTCAAGAAACGTAAAATGAGTCGATGCTTTCTCTTGTAAAAGCTTTTCTTTTTGCTCATCTGAGGCATTCTTTGAGGGAATTTTGAAATATTTAAGATGAAGCTTTAGCAGTACAAATCTTAGTTGCTTATAAAAAGCAACTAAGATCATTTTGTGTCTGCTTAGCCCTATCAATCCCTGAAGAATAAAAGCGATTACAAAGTAAAGGATTTGACCGAAAAGTGGCTTTATCCCATAAATAGTTTCAAGGTCATTCAAAAGGGTAATGGCATAGAAATAAGGGAGTACATATAGTCTATTATTATTATAAATCAATAAATTGAGTTTCTGTGCAAGTGGCGATGGGAACTTCATCTCATCCTTGATGATTCCCCTTCTTTCTAAAAAGGCAATGAATGCTAAAAAGCATAAGGTGGTGCTAAGGTCAATATAAAAAATAGTCATAGTTTGTTGGAGGTAGCAGATGTATGTACAACAAAAGTAAAATAAAATTATATTAGTATATACTAAACTAACATATTTATTTTATATTGGTTTTGATGACAGGCAATAAAGAAGATATTTTCGATTGGTAGGGTTATTATAAGTGTAAAATTTTGGTTCTTATATCTTTATATATGACGATTATTCAAGTATATTTGAAATTCAATTTAAGATTTACTTGAATAATGATACATAGAACGCTTTTAGATGAGATACCGCATCTACTTTCATTTTTCCCTGCATTGGGTTTAGTTGGACCAAGACAGATTGGAAAAACAACCCTAGTGAAAACCTTATCTAATATAATATCCAAACCAATATTATATCTTGATTTAGAGAATCTGAATGATTATGCTCTTTTAGAAAAAGACCCACAATGGTTTTTGGAGCAAAACATTGATAAGCTAGTGGTAATTGATGAAGTGCAAAGAATGCTATCTTTGTTTCCGTTGTTAAGGTCTTTAATTGATCAAAAACCAGAAGGGGGGAGATTTATTTTGTTGGGTTCGGCATCTCCTGAGTTATTGTCAAAAAGTTCGGAGACTTTGGCGGGGAGAATTGTGTACCGAGAGTTAACATCAATAAGGTTTGACGAAGCACAGAAAGAAGGAATAGATTTATCAACACATTGGCTAAGAGGTGGTTTCCCGAAAGCTCTTCTAGCTCCTGATATGGGCTTATGGTTTGATTGGCAGGAATCATTTATTAAGACATATATTGAAATAGACCTTAGAATGTTAGGATTGAAAGCCTCACCTGTTGTTTTGCAGAAACTGATTCGCATGCTTACAACAATACAGGGATCTACCTTAAATTATACTAATTTGGGTAATTCTATGGGTATAACAGGGAGTACTTTACAAGGGTATCTTGATTATTTAGAACACTCCTTTGTTATTCGTAGATTACCTCCATTCTATGTCAATGTTGGAAAGAGACTTGTAAAAAGTCCCAAACTCTATTTCAGAGATACAGGGATATTACACTATCTATCAAATATTATGAATTATGATGAATTGATTTCAAATATAGCTGCAGGACATTCTTGGGAAGGTTATGTAATTGAACAAATTATTGGACGTTTGGCAGGCAATGTTCAGGCATTTTATTATAGAACACAAAATGGTGCGGAAATAGATTTATGCCTTTTAAAAGGTAATGAAATGATAGTATCGTTTGAAATAAAACTATCAAATAACCCCTCGTCTAGTAAGGGAAATACGGAGGCAATTCAAGATTTGCAGACTAAACATAACTTTATAGTTACTCCCTCATCAAAAAACTATAAAGTAAATGAATATTGGGAAGTATGTAGCTTAGACGCATTGTGGGAGCGCTTAGAACCGTTGAAGTTGTTGAAATAGTTATTATGGAATTACCACGACAGATTGATAAATCGGTCGTGGTAATTCCATAATAATGTTTTTTTATTGATATAACAAGTTTACCTATTGGATTAATTACAATTAGATTTGTTAGGACTACAGAGCATCAAAAAATTTAAATTTTAGACCTACTTGTGCATTGGCTTTGATTTGCCGAGTAATCTCAGCGGTTGTCCCATCGGAATCTACTCGGGCAAAAACGGCTATTTTAGGAGAGAAAAATTTCTCAACATTAAAGCCAATTGTCAAGAATGGATAAGCCTTATTTTGATTAGCTCCATTAGCTGTTCCATTACTAAGTGATTGAAATCCAGCACCTATTCCATATAAAAAGCCGAGATATGAAAGATGATATTTTCCTTTCAGTAAAGTTGCTTCATAGCTGTATTTTAGTTGATAGTTTTTAAGCAAAGCGGCAGTATTATCTTGCATTTTCTCTTGTCTATAAGCAAAACCAATTCGATGATAATTGTCTGTAGCAGTACCAAAACACAAGGATGCGGCATAAAATCTATCACCTTGTTGCCAGTTTTGTGGGAAATTGTTATCCTCAAAAAGTAAGGGTATTCCGCTTGAAACTTCAAGGTATTTTGTGCTTTTATTCCTGATTTGTGCCTGAGCGTCAGTTAAATATCCGGTTACCAAAAAGGCTATCAAAAAGTATGTTTTCATAATTTATTCATCTGATAGTAAAAGGTTTCATAGTCAACTTTAAGGTTCATATTCCGGCTACCATCTTTCTCTACGATGTCAATTTCAAAGTTTTTGTTTTTGCCAATTGAAAACTTGGGCATCATAAACACAAAGTTGAAATAAGCACCAGCGTCTCCTAGTTTTCGTCCATCTGGAGCACCCTCTTGTTCGAGGTAAACGAAATTAGGTTTGAGTTCAATTTCTTGTGAAACTTCCTTTTTGCGCTTTGTTTTATCACGCATATAGAATTTTATGTACTCCAAGCCATAATCTAAGGGCGAGCTATTTTTCATGCTAATACATGCAATAATCTTCCCTTCCTTAGTAGCCAACTGCATGAGTTTGAACTGTACTTTTCCGACTTTATCAGCAATGTGTTGAATAGTATGTCTAGTTTTTGATAGCTCAATCATCTTTTTAGAGAAATGAATCATCTCCGTTTCCGTATAATAAGTATCGCTAAAGACTATTTTCTCAGGTCTATCGCTAACCTGTTTCTCAAAAGCATCATTTAAACCTGCTGCCATGGTAATATTGAGTTTGTTGGGAGATTCGTTATAGGAAACCAGAAAACTATAATACTTTCCATCATGCGTAATGACGGTAACATTGGTTTCAAAAATGCCTATTTGAGCCGCTTTAAGCTTTAATACATTATCGACACCTTCCACTCTATCGCAAATAATTCGGTTAGAACCAGCATCAAAATATTTAATGGGAGCATCAAATACAATATGAGTAGTCTTATAAAAAGCGATGCTCACAGGATAGCTCCCTTTGATGTTATGCTCTTTGAAAGTCAAGACTTTTTTCTGGTTGGCGGAAGTAGTGATCGCATTAGAATCTTTTTTAACCAAGTTTAATGTCTGTGCTTCCATCAAGAGCGAAAACAGCATCAAACAGCAAGAGAGTAGATATTTCAGATTTTTCATAGATTAGTTGTTGATTAAGAGGAATAGTTGTTGTCCTGTTTTAATGCTGACTTTTACATCTCTAATTTTTGCATTAACATATTGATTGGCACCATTCAGGGACTGATTGACTAAAGAACCCACCACCTGATTGCCGACGGTTTGGGCAAGACTTCCTTGGGGATTATAAACCAATAGCGGATTCATAGCACCTAGCGTACTTCCTACATTTTGTCCCCAAGCATTCTTTTGCATTTCGTTTTCAGCATCAATACTTACTTTCAAGCCTAACAAGCCATCAAGATCCATTACCTGAGCCTTAAGGGCTTGATAAACATCATTTTTGATATAGCCCTCTACAGTAAGTAATAGTCTATCTCCCTGAATATGGCTTTTTGCACCAATAATATCGCCCGCTTGATAATGAAGATTACCCAAGGATTTGCTTTCAGTCAGCATGATTTTGACTGTTGTATTATTACGCACTGTTTTAGATTCTAATAATTTCCCTTTGATTAAAATATGTTGTTTACTCTTTCCTAAGTTGCTACTGGGTTCAATGCCAATGGTTGGCATATCTTCTTTCATTTGATGATTAGCATAAAAGCGATTATTGACAGGTGATAAAAAAGGATTATCCCATGCTGTGGATTGATCGTTTTTAGCTTTTAAATCATCATCACTAAAGCTAAATCCATCGTTTTTAGATTTTTCGGAGTCTTTATTAGCTCTAAGAGGAGTAGTCACATTGTTTTTAGGTTTATTGACCGTTTCTAATACTTTGATTCTTTCCTCCAATCGCTTAATGCTTTGAAGGTTTTTATCCTGATAAGAAGACATATTTTCATTTGAATAAACCTTCTTCTTTTTCTCCAGTATTTTAGAAGAATCAACGTGAGTTTTTCCTAAATACTCAGGATTGTTCTCCCATGAATTGGGTGAATTTTGTACTGGCTCGGTAGCAAAAAAATGCTCATTCTCCATTTCCTTTTTTTGGTTAAAAGGCGTTTTTTCTTCAATCTTTTTATCAGCCGCAGGTATGTCAAAATTGATGGCTGAAAATTCATTTTCATGCGTTTGGGCAATTCCATCTTTCGGTGGAAAAATGTACAAGTAAAAGCCCACGAGAATCATATTGATTATCAGTGAAATAGGATATTTAAGAAAGCTTAGATTAAAATACTTTTCCATATTGTTTAAAGGGTAAGAGCCAACTATAACAAAATTAGGGATGGGAAAAGCCTTAAAAATCTAAGGATTGGCTGGGTTAATAACGACATCTTTTGTCCCCCGACTATTGATTTCCTTATTGCCAATGACCTTCATTTTATTGAGAAAAAAGCCATAAAGATTATTATCCGTTCTATCTCTTTCTTCCATCGAAAATTCCGTAATCAGAAAACTTTCTTTGGTAACGCCCCCTTGTCCTCTGAGCAATACTTTTCCATAAAACCGCCCCATAGAGCCTCTAAAGACAATGCTATCGACTTTGATATACTGAATGGCATTTCTTTGAACGATGTTATTATAATAGTTTTGACTGTTGTAAAATTCATACAATGGAATAAAGTCAGCATAGTAAAAACTCTTTTGAATATTACTATGGATTTGCTGTTCATCTGGTTCGAGTCGAAAGAAAAGCTCATGGGCTTTAGCCACCATCGCCTTTTTTGCTACTAATTCAAAACCATCATTATAAACATCATATACTTTACGAATCTCTCCATTTTTATCCATGATGTAGGGTTTAGGCTTTTGAGAAGTAACCGCATCTTTATACAAAACCATTGAAGTAATAATCAGGATGAGAGCAAAACTCAATACGCCAAAAACAAGGTACTTTCCCGTATGGTTAATGCTATCAATATCTCTGAGATACTTGATTTCAAAGCTTTTTTCTTTACTCATATTCATAGGAAATCATGCGAGGATTATGACTGATTTTAGAATTATAATTGAATTTTTCATCACAGAATTTGATAACTGCTTGAGGCGAACCATTGAGCATTATCATCAATTCAGCGAGGTAATTAATCGTTAATTCAAAATTTCTGTTGAACTCCCTCAGATAAAGAAATTTTACTAAATTCTTCTCAGGAGCCTCGGTAGTATATGCCCAGTATTCTTTATGAGATAATAAAATGCCATAGACACCATACACCTCATTTGTCCAAAGAATCAATAATTCTCTGAACCTGTCATCTGTTTTTAAATCACGATTAAGACTTAACAACATGGCAACGTGTTTATCTTCCAAAGAAAGTACCTGAGCGATTTTATCAATCTTCTTTATATACTTAGCCATTGAGAGAATAAACTTAATGTCTGACTGAGTAACGACGGTTTCTTTGATAATAGGAGAGGAGATGATGTCATCTAATTCCTGGGTTACTAAACCAATGGTTCCTTTAAACTTTCTGGCAGTTTTATAAACCTCTTTGATGTATTCGGCAAACATATCCGACATGATAGCCTTCCAAGCTTCTTCGATAATGAGATATTTTCTTTGGTTGAGCTTTTCTTTGAGAATCTCCTCATAAGTACCCATCATGTAAATGACGACGAGCGGGAAAAGTACTTTATTCCCTTTGATATTATCTAATTCAAAGACAATAAAACGCTCATTTTTAAGGTCAATTTGATAAGAAGCATTTAATACTTCTGCATAAATACCACCCACATGAAAAATCTTTAATACATCTAAAAAATGATTGATGTCAAAAAGCTTAGAAGTGTTCAAATGCGGTAAATCCTTATGTCTAAAAACACTCGCCATGTATTCATAATAGCTATTGAAACAAAGCGGAATCATTTCGTTTTCCTCTCTTTTCTTTGTTGCTACATAATTGTAATAATAGCTAATGGATTGTAACACAATGTTTTCATCTAGTTTACTAGGCAAGTCATCTCCTTTCCAAGCTTTGAGAAGCAATTTTAGCATCATATCCAAACGCCGTTCGGAAGGCATTTCAGTATCAATCACAAAAGGGTTAATTTGAATGGGGACTTCGTCACCAAAAGAAAAATAAGAACCTTTGAGATAGTTTTTACAAAGGTTTTCATAACTATGTCCTACATCAACAAGCATTACAAATGCTCCACTTTCTACAGCCCAGCGGACTAAATAATTCATGCTTACGGATTTTCCTGAACCCGTTGGTCCTAAGCAAAAGAAATTATACCCTGTAATGGCTTTTCGCTGTCTCGAATTGCCACTTTCCGCAAATACATCAACAATTACTCTTGCCCCATTGCGATTGACAAGTGGTAATCCCAAGGCTGACTTACCATCGAAGGCAAATGTTTCTTCAAAGTTTAAAAAAGATGAACCCACCGCATCATAGGTCAAAATCATTTGGTCAGCACCGATGTTACCAGCATTGCCCGGCATGGTATTCATAAAGACAATGGGTAATTCTTCATTACATTCAAAAGGAATTAAATCAACTTTTTTGAATCCATCATTGATTTGAGACTTGAGTACTTTTAAATCTTCATAACTATCAGCATGCCAGAAAACTAGATTGGCATAAAAGCGAATAGGAGATAAGCGTCCAGATCCATCAATCAAATTTTGAAGAAAGAGTTTGGTATCCTGTAAAGAGTGTTCATTTTCCTCTGAAAAAGAAAGAATCCCACTTTTTTGCTTGATAAGGCTTTGCAGAGATGACTTAACATTTTCAAGACTTTCTTTATAAATCACCACATTGTAAATACACTCTCCGTCTATTTTATGCGTAAAAGATTTACACAAGGCAGCAGGGAAAAAACTAATTTCAGTGGAAAGGTTTTTATCCCCCGTAAAACTTGAAATGGTATCGTTGATGGATAAGATGGAATCAATTTGATAGATTCCACAGTATTTATCACCCACTTTCAAGCAGTTTTTATCAGGCAAGTAAATAACATCCTTGATTGCATCTTGAGTATCTTGGGTGAGCATCATGTATTTTTCACAGAGATTAAGATGGCTTTTAGTGCCTAATAAATCTTTCTCATCCACCAAATGAAAAGAAAAATCCATGCCTTGTGCTAATGTTCTAAGAAAAATCTCAATACTGCTGGTAAATTTCTCAATAGACTCTTTTTGTATGTTCTTCTTATCTACTTTGATAAGCGAACTAAAAATACCATTGGTAGAGAGTGTTTTCTTAGTAGGAGGAGTATTAACCAAAGTAAAGAATAGATAACTTTTGGTTTGTTTAAACCTTTTTTCAAAAAGTAAACGTTCGTTAGCTCCTCCAAGATAAGTTTCTGAAGAAGCCTGTAAGTTAATATCACCCTCAGTATAATCGTTAAAACAAAAAAAGGTCTGCGCATGTAAAAGCGTATGAGCAGGAAGGCTCGAAAACGCATTTTTAAAATTGAGGTTAACTTGCTGATAGCTATCAGCCGATAAAGTATTTAGGTTAGCAAAAACACCTTCATAACATAAGGTTATATCACCATTTCGACTGAGTAAAGCCCCAAAATCAGTCGCACCAATGATGGGAAAGCTTTCTTTGTTATTAATAATCATAGAATAGATAATTAGGTTTAGCGGTGAAACAAACTTAGAAACCAATACCTTTTTCAAGTAAGTACAAGAATAAGCACAAGAGTAAATACAAGGACTGTGTTTAAAACAATCTTATCTTGGTCATAGTAGGTCTTCCACCTGCTATTTTATGAACCCGAAAAAAATACTTTACCAACATCTTTTCATAACCGAAAGGACCAATTTTTCTAAGGAAGACGAAAGAGAAAAAGCCAACACAAGCAACCGTAATGATTGAAAATAAAGAACCAATCAATAAATGTCCAATTTTAATAGCAATGATTAAACATACTAACATGGTTACTAGTAAGATAACAGCCCAAACAATGATTAAAGACATGGGAAAGCCTTTAAAATAAGGCGGTTGATTCACGCCTTTGTGGGTGTAATATTGGGTAATCATTTGCTAGAAAAATAAGATTTTCGAAAGCCCAACACCAATGAGGATGACCAATGAACCCATCAAAACACCCTGAAGGTTTTTAAAAGCTTGCTGATCGCCTTGTTTATACTTAAAACCAGCGGAAGTAATGCCTATGAGGAAAACCACACCCGAGATTGCCATGAGTAGTGTGGTTACACCATCAATAATACTTCTGATTTCTGTAGCCCCAGATTCAGAGGCGGAAGCCACTTTAGTCCCCCAATTAGATTGTGCTTGTATATAGCATCCATACAGATAGAAGAGAGTTGTCAGCAGTAAATGCTTAACGTTTTGCTTGTTTGTTTGCATGATAGAATAGATTTAGGTTTGAAAAATTTGCTCATAAATTCAGAAAGAAAACAATCACTGATTAATCATGGAATCAAACTCCACCTTTTCGGCTTGTATTTGAGTACGAGTATCTAATGATTTACCTAAAGAAGAAGGATTGTCAAACATAGATTCTTTGCTATGCTGACCACTGATAAAGTAATCATAGAAGAAGAAAACAGCCCAAGTACAGAGGGTTAAAGTTCCTACCCCTATTCCATATACGTTCCAGTTAAATAATAAAATTGAAGAATGATTCATAATTGTATAATTTTGGATTGACTATTTATATATCATATATCAAATATAATAAAAAAATAGATAAGTATATACTAAACTAATAAAAATGAAAGAAAATATTTTACAGTATTGTATTATCTTTTGCACTAAGTATAAAAAAACACTTTTGACTGAAGAGCTTCATGCAGATTTTTTGAATCTTACATATCGTTATTGTTATGAAAACTCCATAGCATTATTGTCATTGGACATTAGAGATAAACATACAGTAATACTTGAAATAAGTACAGAGATAGCGATGGAGTCTCCTCATGTAATCATTACCAATTTAAAGGCATACTTGGCGGGAGAATTAAAAAAGAATTATCCTCAGCTTAAATCAAAAACCCCAAGCCTTTGGACAAGGCAACATTTTATTCAAACGATAGGAGTAAGGAATGATGAAATAATGGAAGCTTTTGTATTCAATCAGAAAGGATTAAAAGATTAGCTTAGCGTTTTAAGATTAAATTTAAATATATATAATATAATCTTTTTGTTAGTTTGGTGGTAGTGTATTGAATAAATTAAACAAATTGTGTAATTTTACCAATATAACCACAATTCAATTCATATTACTTTTATGCAGATGGATTTATTGTCAGGTCTCAAAGAGCGATTCTTTGTGAGTGCTGAACAAATTGAAAAGATTAAGTTAAATGCTATTCATGATAGTATCCTTCATACAACTCCTTCTGAGAAACCAAGTTTGATTATTGTGGGTGGGCAATCAGGGAGTAAGAAGGAAGAGTTAATTCTTATGGCTAGAGAAGAGCTTGCTGGAAATACCATGCTATTGTCAGCTGATATTTTACACAACTATCATCCTAATGTTACTGAGATTAAGCAGGAATATCCCGATATGTTGTTGCCCCTAACAGCAGATTTTACCAAAGAACTTTTGCTACATATTGAGGACTATGCCATTCAAAACCATTACAATGTTGTATTGGAAGCAAGTTTAGGTAATGCAGAAAAAGCAGTTCAACGGTTAAGTAAATACAAAGAGCAGCCTTATGGGATAGCCTTGAAAGTACTATCCATCAATAAAATGTTTAGTTATTTGAATGCAGAAGAAGCATATGAACATCGGTTACTAACAGAAAAAAGCGGGCGACTTGTTTCTAAACAGTATCACGATCAGCTATGTAATAAGATTCCTCAGACACTCCAAACGTTATATGAACAGCAATTACTGGATAAAATAAGTATTTACCAACTTCATACTTTTGAAGAAAATGGGATATTAAAATCCAAGCCAACCATCTTGGAAGAAAAGAAGGAGAAGGCTTTAGAAGCTTATTTGAATGAACAGAATAGAGATTTTACTTCGACAGAATTAACTTATTTAAAAGAGAAAGCTCAAAAGGTAAAAGCCATGAAAGCAAACAGAGAAGCTAACTTTTTAGAAAAGGTACGTTTCGATTTCAACTTCAAGTTTATTTTAGAAGGTAAGGAAGGAAAAACTAAAAGTAAGAAGATGACGGTCTTGTGATTATTTGAAAGGATTGTTTTGTAAGCAGATAAACACACTCATTTGGCTTTTTTACTTGCCCGTTTTTTGACCAATAAATCAGCATCTTGTAATTTTCTACCTAAAGTATCATCATTGGCTAGGTTTAGAAAGTTTTTTTCTAAACCCAATACAAATAGTACTTGCAAGTATGCCCCCATCGTAACACTTGGTGTACCTTTTTCAATTAGCCATAATGTGGTACGACTAATATTAGCACGTTCAGCAACTTGTTCCGTACTCAAATTCCTTCTTAGACGAGCCAGTTTAATATCTTCTCCCAATTGAGCTAATATTTTAGCCGCAGTCGGTAATAATATAGTTGTTTTAGCATTCATAATGTTTGATATTATGAACAAATATCAAACTAATGTTTATAATATCAAACATTATGAATTAATCTGATTATTTCAAATTTTAACCCTCATCCCTTTCTTTTCCATCTCAACAACCTGCTCATCAGCATTGCTGGATGGAGTAATATTGATGGACTTTTCCTTCTTTTCAATGGTTTGATCAATTTTTTCTATTAGAGAATCAAGTTCTTTTTTGACTTTGATCAGCTCATATTCTCCTTTAAAGTCCTCTTGGATAAACTTTCTTAAATCATTGATGTTCTTGTTGATATTTTCAATGTTCTGTTGAACGCTTTCTAATAATACAGGAATTTTGAGGAGTGCTCTTTGAGGATATTGTACAGCAATGTCTGGCGTACGGGCAAGATAACCACTATTGAAAGCATACTTTTCATTACTCTGTCCCTGCAAGATTAAGATATTCTCTAAACTTACTCTGTTATCAAAGTCCCTTATCTTAGTCGCCTCAAAATACATTTTAAAGCCTGCATAAGTGCCTACTTCAGTAATTCCTTCTTGAGAGATGCTATCTCTTAATTTAACAAGATAGGAGCCTAATCCTTTTTCAGTCCTTATGTCAAGTTCCTTTTTATCAAAAAGTGAATCTGAATGACGAGTAATAAAACTTTCTAAGCTCTTGGAATTAATCAGGTATTTATCAAGATTAACCTTTTCTGAGTTAAAATCTACCTGCTGGTCTAAAAGGAACTTTTGATCTTTCAGCAATGCTTCTTTTTTTATTTCATTTAGCCGTAAGGAAGTTTCCAAACCCTCTATCTTTTCTTCAGCCAATCGTTGATCTTTCAAAAACATAAACTTTTCCGATTCAACCTTTCCAAGCTCACGTTCTAATTTAGCTTTATCAAGGAGCAAGGTATTTCCAGAAAGAATGGCACAGTACTCGGCATAATTCATACCATTGGCTTCGTCCATACCGCCTTCATCAATTTTTCGTACACCCAGCTGATTCGATTTAATCTGATTGATAAAAATGCTCTTGTTAAGTAGGAGATTGAACTTATAAGAATCCAGCGTCTGCTCAACGGCATAGACAAAATTATGTACTTCATTGTTATTAAACTTCATGGCATATTCATTCCCTTGTCTGGCACCTCTACCAATGCGCTGTTCAAACTCAGAAGGTTTCCATGGAATATCTAAATGGTGCATGGCAATCATACGACGCTGAGCATTTACGCCTGTACCTAACGTACTTGTTGAGCCAATCAAAACTCTCACTTCACCATTATTCATCTTTTCAAAGAGTTTTTCTCGCTGCTTATCCGTTTTGAAAGATTGGATAAAAGCGACTTCCTCTGGTTTTAACCCTTTTTCTATCAACTTATCCTTGATAGCAAAATAAACATTGAAGCCTGTACTTTTAGAAGAAGGAGTACTTAAATCACAGAAAATCATTTGAGTCGCTTTGAAGTGATTACCTTCCCGATAGTAATCTAATACTTTATGACAGCATTGATTGATTTTATTATTGACATCGTCGTTAAAGCTGGGATGAATCAAGCGCATGTCCAATGCCATTTTCTTGCTCTCGTTTGTGGCAATTAACATCTTTGCCTTTTCTTCACTTTCACTTAGGGGATTACGATAGATTAAGGTACCATCTCCAGAATTGGCAAAATCTTGTAAACGCAAAGAAAAGTCTTGTTGCTCTTTGGTTTGAGGTAAAACCACTAATTCTGTTTTAGCTTTAGCCGGGAAGATGCCGACCATATCACTTGTTTTATAATCTGTAATTTGACTATAGAAAATAGCTAATTCAGGTACTTTGATGTATTCTCGAAAACGTTCTTTCTGAATGATATTATTAGTAATGGAGATTTCGTACTCGGTTGACTTAACACCGTAAGTAGCAATCCAAGAATCGAAATTGAAAATCTGTTGTTTCTTTAATTCTTTGGGTCGAAGGTATTTGAAAAGCAAATACAGTTCATTCAAAGAATTCGAAATGGGTGTGCCAGATAGAAAAGTAACCCCTAAATCTTTCCCTTTTTTTTCTTGTAGAGTTCTTAGCGCAACTAACATATTTAAAGCTCTATCACTTCCTTCCATACTTCCTAGACCAGCGACATTATTATGCCGAGTGCTATAAGTAAGATTTTTGTAAATATGCGATTCATCGACAAAAATATGGTCAATCCCCATAGAATCGAAGTTGAGTACATCATCACGATGTTCCTTAATCGCTTCCATTTTTGTTTTAAGCTTACTTTCTAAATTAGCCTGTCGTTTCAGTAAGCCTTTGTATTGTTGTTTGGTCTCATACGTTTGAGACATCGTATTCATCACCTTCAAATCCTTGTTCAGGTTATTTAGTTCATCTCCAAGAACAGCCGAAAAGGCTTCATGGGAATGAGGTATTTTGCTAAACTGCTCATGAGTAAGAATAACACAATCCCAATTATTATTCTTGATTTGATTGAAGATATTCTCCCGATTCTTTTTACTAAAATCAACATCACCGCTATAAAGTAAGCTGGCATCAGGATAAGCCTTTTTATAGGTTTCGGCAATCTGAGCAATGTTAGCTTTCAAGCAAAGAATCAAGGGTTTATTGGCCACGCCTAAGCGTTTCATTTCATGGCTTGTTACAATCATTGTCAATGATTTACCCAAACCCACTTGATGGTCAACAATTCCACCATCTTGCTGAATCAAAGCCCAAGCGGCATCTTTCTGGGATTTATACAAATCAGGAATGCCTAAATTCTGTAGGTTTAATTGGGGGAAAGTTAAATGTCCACCATCATATTGAGGTTTAACATAGCAGTTAAACTTCTGATTATAAGTTTTGGCTAAATCGTTCTTAAAATCAATGTCTTGTTCATTCAAAAAGGTGACGAATTTGTTTCTAATATCCTCAATCTTGTTATTGACCAGAATGGTTTTATCCTTGTCAGTTACATAAATATTTTTACCTCTGTCAGCATCATAGCCAATTAACTTTTCCATTTTTGGCGTAGTATTGTACAGAGCATGTTCTAGCAAATCAATTCCATTTACTTTATTATTGTCGGCAGTAACGGCATACAAAGTATTGATATTCTCATTGCGTTCATACTTTTGGTATCTAATCATGTAGTTATCAGTATTTTCTAAATAATCTACCGTAATACTTGAACTGTTAAAGAGCTGACGAGCAAAGCGTTCATAGATTTTAGGGGAAATCCATCTTTCCCCCAGATTAAAATCTAAATCATTATAACTAATAGGAGCGGGGAGAACCTCCTTTAAACAATCTAAAGTATGCTGTAATCTTTCTTTTTTTTGTTGGTCTTCAATGTTAGGGAGATTGTTTTCTAACCAATTGATTTTCTCAACCACATTCCCTGAAATGACAGAAGCAAAACCCTCAAATCTTGCTGTTTTTGGATTAAAAGCAATAAGTTTTTCCGCTAGTAATTGCTGTTCAATGGTTGCTTCATTATGTTGACTAAGTTTAGCTATGTAAGCAGTATCAGCAAAGCCATATTGATTGAGAGAAACATAAAAAGCATCTTTAACAGAATATTCATGTACCTGATTAAAGCCAACAGGTTTATGGAAAATATCGGACTTAACAAACTCTTTATTTTCAACCCGCTCTAATCCGAAAACTTGCTTATTCTTAGGGTCTTCGTCTAAATAAATTCTATTGCTATTAAGAGAGCCATAAACACTCTTAAAGTTATCGTATAGATCATTAAGTGATTTTCTTAAAAAGGAGTGCTCAATTTTTTCGGCTAATTCGTAGCGATACAAATCATCATAAGTCTTGCGGATTTGCATCACAGCCAAATACATATTTTGCAGTTCCAAAGTATAATCAGTAGGAACAAGGTAGTTGGCACCAACATCAATTTTAAGTTTAAAGATTTTATCATTTTCAACCACAAATTGACCATCAATATCTCTTTCGGTCAGTGGCGTTTTATAAGGAATGTTCTTGGGCAATGCTGGCGTAATTGACAAAGTGGTTTCAATAGGATTAACAGGAGCAGCAGGAGCAAAGAGGTCTAACTGGAAAAGATTAGCTTTCTTACTGACGGAAGTAGCTTGAAAAAGAGAAGGTTCTGATGATTTCACAGCAAGATTAATGGTAAAGTTTTTCTTGAAATCAGATGCCAAAATTTCATCCACTGCTTTACAAATTTCAGGGAGTCCACCCGCTTTTAAATACGCTAAATTTGGTCTTCCGTATTGGTCTTTCCCGAAGGTCAACTCATCAGAAATGATAGCATTACGATTCAGATGGAAATATTCATTAAGTTGAAATTTGTGAGATGACTGCTCATTAGTGATTAAAGATGTTCGCACTAAAGATTGCTCCATTGGATTAAGCGAAGTTTTTGGCCCAGTCTTTTGTAAAATCAACAAATCAGCACCAGCCTGAGTCCCGGCATCTAAAAATGTATTTTGAGGTAATCGAATCGCTGAAATGAGATTTGCATTAGCCATAACAAATTGTCTGATGGGCAAATGGGCAGGACTATCCAAAACACCATAAGGCATAATATGCGCTAAGACCCCGCCTTCTTTTAATAAATCAAGTGATTTGATAAGGAAGAAATTATGAATATGATTGCTCGCCTGTCGTTTTACTTTATTTTTATTGAGATTATAAATTGGGTCAAAAACCTTGAAATCACCGAAGGGAATATTGGAAGAAATTAAATCATAAGTACCCATTTTATGTTTTCCAACAGTTTCAAAAGGAGCATTTACACTGGTAGGATGGAGAGCCTTTAAGATTTTAGCGGTTAAATCGTCTTTTTCCAAGAGTAAGCTATCTTTCATGGCAATTCCCAGTTTTTGAAACTCACTAAAAAATAGGCCAGAACCCGCACTTGGATCAAGATAATTATCAGCTTTCACAGCATTTTTTTGTAGGGCATTTCCAATGGATTGAATGAGTTCAGGGGAAGTATAAAAACTGGTAAGAATACTGTTTTTGATACTCTCGATATTTTGCTCGTAGTTTGGCTTTGAGGATAAGAAAGTATGTAACTCTTCAATTTGAGGCTTAATTTTTAGAGACTCTAAACTCCAAGAAGAGATATTATCCAAAGGCAAGAGTAATTCTTTTAGACCACCCCAACCTTTAAATTTCAAGAGAATGCCTTTCTCTTCATGGCTGGCAGCTCTATTTTCTTCGAGAATTTGGTACGCAGTTTTGAGTCCCTCCAAATTATCTTTGAGGACTTGCTTTTTTTGATAGGACATTTTAGTTAGATAGGAGGTTTAGAATTATGTAGTTCTATGTGTATTTAATGAAGTTGATTTAATCTAGGAAAAAGGATTCAATCAGTGTTGAGATAGATTTTTCTTCATCAATCAAAGAGCGGTATTCTTTAGAGAAATAGCGCATTTTTGCGCTAGTCTCAGCATCAAAAACATCAATACTAAAGGTGTATTGCTCCACCAGCATATCATACAGTCTCGAGTAGCTCGTCTGAAAATCAAAGAGATTTTTAGTGACCATTTCCTCAGCTTCAGCTGATTGAAAGCCTAGTAGTATAAGCCTTTCCAATTCACTGTAATAGTGTTGAATTCTCTGATTGATAAGTGTTTCCAAATCGTTTTTTGGATAATAATCCAAGATGTCAGGATTATTTGCTTCTAAAAAAGCAACGACTGTTTTCTGTTTTTCAGTAATGACAGAGTTTTTGAAAGATAATTGCGCTTGCATATAAATATAGTTTAGTGTGTATATAACTAATTTTAAAGTAAAGATAATAACTTAAAGTATTATTCAAAATTTAAAAAGAATAATTTGGAAGAATACATCAAAAAAGAAGAGATGAATTAAAAGAAGAACCTGAAAATCGGCATAACTGTTGTCCAAAGACAGCCTTCTCTGGGCTGATACACAAGGCTTACGAAGATAGTCTTTGGAAGTAATTGCAAGAGTTCCCATCATGAAATATAGGTTTGAGCTACACACGATTTCATGATGGGAACACTTGCTTGGGCTATATTAGTGGAAATAACACCTACATATTGTTGCCTATTTAGAAGGGGGATGAGCCCATAAAAGTCGTTTTAGAAGTTTAAAAACCTAGCTTACATGATAGAAATTTTCTGACTTCCGTGACAGAAGTATAATATAAACAACATCTTGCACCTTCTTCTAATTTAAGTTTCTCTGGAAGAAGATTTACAAGAAAAGAGTTGCTAAATACAACCGGAAGTTTCAATCCTTATTCTACTGGAAGTTACTCTGGAAGGACTTTAGGCTGTGGGGTATGGCTTTTGGTTTCGATGTTTCAATCCTTATTCTACTGGAAGTTTCTCTCTGAGAAGACCAATAGGGCAAATAACCTTTTTAAGTCCTTTTATTTTAATCCTTATTCTATTGGAAGTTTCTCTCTGAGCTACACTCAAGATACTCCCACTCATTTCAGCCGTCTGTTTCAATCCTTATTCTATTGGAAGTTTCTCTCTGAGTTTAATCTCTATGAGAAGCGGTTTTTGCATTCACTGTTGTTTCAATCCTTATTCTAATGGAAGTTTCTCTCTGAGGCTTAAACTGCTCATCCTTCATAATGTCAGGTGATGGTTTCAATCCTTATTCTAATGGAAGTTTCTCTCTGAGTGAAGAATTAAGACTACCTAATCCCGCATCTTTTGTGTTTCAATCCTTATTCTAATGGAAGTTTCTCTCTGAGCAATCAAAAGCCAACCAATGTGGTTTCAGTTGCTTCGTTTCAATCCTTATTCTAATGGAAGTTTCTCTCTGAGAATAGACGCTAACGTAGCAACAAATGTAGATATTCTGTTTCAATCCTTATTCTAATGGAAGTTTCTCTCTGAGGCTAAAGTTTTACAACAACACTACCTTAATTAGCACGTTTCAATCCTTATTCTAATGGAAGCTTCTCTCTGAGGAATTATTTAAAAAGCCAAAAAGACAATGAAAACAAGTTTCAATCCTTATTCTAATGGAAGTTTCTCTCTGAGCCGTAAAACCAATAGCCAAGTAAGTGGTTGAACTTGTGTTTCAATCCTTATTCTAATGGAAGTTTCTCTCTGAGTTTATACGAGATTTATAGTAACGAAAAATCAGGAACAAAGTTTCAATCCTTATTCTAATGGAAGTTTCTCTCTGAGAATTTTTTATTGATAATTATGGCAGAAGAAATACCTTAGTTTCAATCCTTATTCTAATGGAAGTTTCTCTCTGAGAAATTTATGAGCCTTGCACCTTCTGGGATGTAAACAGTTTCAATCCTTATTCTAATGGAAGTTTCTCTCTGAGGGTATTTAACGTGTTGTAAGAAAACTCAAATTGTTCGTTTCAATCCTTATTCTAATGGAAGTTTCTCTCTGAGACCATGTTATTAATCCTTTACGCATTATTACGAGATTTGTTTCAATCCTTATTCTAATGGAAGTTTCTCTCTGAGCTTGATATTTCTTATAAGACTTACTATTTATTAAAATGTTTCAATCCTTATTCTAATGGAAGTTTCTCTCTGAGAATAGTATTCATATAAGTTATATCGGCGGTGTGGATAAGTTTCAATCCTTATTCTAATGGAAGTTTCTCTCTGAGACCAGACGGCATTACGCACAAACAATTCAACATTGGTTTCAATCCTTATTCTAATGGAAGTTTCTCTCTGAGAAATCACAAAGAAAATTATGTATTGATAGTATTCTGGTTTCAATCCTTATTCTAATGGAAGTTTCTCTCTGAGATAATATTAAAAAAGAGTTTTTAGAATTAGTAGATATGTTTCAATCCTTATTCTAATGGAAGTTTCTCTCTGAGAATTAACCTCTCCAGCCTCTTCAATCCATCCACCAGGTTTCAATCCTTATTCTAATGGAAGTTTCTCTCTGAGTAATGACACCAAATGAAATGCGTTTTTCCTGCCAGCGTTTCAATCCTTATTCTAATGGAAGTTTCTCTCTGAGATGGCTTTGATACCTTTATATAATTTCCAATTTCTGTATGTTTCAATCCTTATTCTAATGGAAGTTTCTCTCTGAGTCAGCATCATATTGTTCCTTGGTGATTTTACCATGCTTGTTTCAATCCTTATTCTAATGGAAGTTTCTCTCTGAGAATTATCTATGTTTTAGACTGCCAAACTTACCGAAAAAGTTTCAATCCTTATTCTAATGGAAGTTTCTCTCTGAGGCACAATACAATCTGTTTTTAGAAGAAATGAAAATTCGTTTCAATCCTTATTCTAATGGAAGTTTCTCTCTGAGTCAATTCTGCCGAGTTCATAACAAACGACCGATTATAAGTTTCAATCCTTATTCTAATGGAAGTTTCTCTCTGAGATATAGAAAAATTATTGATGGTTGAAAATTGGAATGCTTGTTTCAATCCTTATTCTAATGGAAGTTTCTCTCTGAGATTTTACAAGTTATAAATAGTACAAAGGAGTATAAACGTTTCAATCCTTATTCTAATGGAAGTTTCTCTCTGAGGTAATTGACGATAGTTGTGTAATTATGAAAGCAGATTGTTTCAATCCTTATTCTAATGGAAGTTTCTCTCTGAGGCCATCTTGAAAAATCATTTCACCGCTGACACGGTCGTTTCAATCCTTATTCTAATGGAAGTTTCTCTCTGAGTACTTGTTCAAAAGAAAAGTTAGGAGTTTGAGTAAATTGTTTCAATCCTTATTCTAATGGAAGTTTCTCTCTGAGTTACAAAACAATTAATTACAGGACATTCAAAAGAAGGTTTCAATCCTTATTCTAATGGAAGTTTCTCTCTGAGCATTTTGCACATTGTTTGTTCGGTTTAATGTTCATATGTTTCAATCCTTATTCTAATGGAAGTTTCTCTCTGAGAAAACCGATAAAAAACGCAGATAAGGAGGTGTACACGTTTCAATCCTTATTCTAATGGAAGTTTCTCTCTGAGGAGTACATAGGGGACAGTATAACCGCCGACAGACCTAGTTTCAATCCTTATTCTAATGGAAGTTTCTCTCTGAGCCTACGCCCGCAACTTGCGACGAAACAGAAGGCGAAGTTTCAATCCTTATTCTAATGGAAGTTTCTCTCTGAGTTCTTGCGCCTTTTCAATCCCGCGATATTACTAAGATGTTTCAATCCTTATTCTAATGGAAGTTTCTCTCTGAGATATATGTCCTCAAATTCAAAACCTTCGTCGAAAAGGTTTCAATCCTTATTCTAATGGAAGTTTCTCTCTGAGCTTCCGTTGTCTTTGCGACTGTACTAGCCGTTGCGCCGGTTTCAATCCTTATTCTAATGGAAGTTTCTCTCTGAGAGCCATATTACTAATTTTTTTGTGTTTTTGTGAAAGAGTTTCAATCCTTATTCTAATGGAAGTTTCTCTCTGAGAAGAATCTCATTTTAACCAAGTGGTTATTAATACGTGTTTCAATCCTTATTCTAATGGAAGTTTCTCTCTGAGAAAGGATAAATTATGAGAAGGTGAATGATAAGGAAGGTTTCAATCCTTATTCTAATGGAAGTTTCTCTCTGAGTCTTTTTAAAATATTTTTTACAAAAGACTTGTTTTAGTTTCAATCCTTATTCTAATGGAAGTTTCTCTCTGAGAGCATTGATTGAAGAATTGACGCTTGCCAATGGAAAGTTTCAATCCTTATTCTAATGGAAGTTTCTCTCTGAGGAAAACAGCAGTTACTCCTTTTTTAATTATTAGTTGAGTTTCAATCCTTATTCTAATGGAAGTTTCTCTCTGAGCGTATTATAACAATTTTATCGAAGAGCAAGCAATTTGTTTCAATCCTTATTCTAATGGAAGTTTCTCTCTGAGTTTAGTCGAAAGATAACACGGAGGCTTTATCTTTCGACGTTTCAATCCTTATTCTAATGGAAGTTTCTCTCTGAGCTTCATTTACTTTCTTATAATGGATTTAATAGCCTTCGTTTCAATCCTTATTCTAATGGAAGTTTCTCTCTGAGGTTAATCAATAAATTGTACTTTTTTTATTTAAGTATCCAGTTTCAATCCTTATTCTAATGGAAGTTTCTCTCTGAGAATGAAACCAACAAAAGCAGATGAGCCAAAGTTGACGTTTCAATCCTTATTCTAATGGAAGTTTCTCTCTGAGACGCTGAAATTATTTGTGCCATTATTTTATTTGTTTGTTTCAATCCTTATTCTAATGGAAGTTTCTCTCTGAGAATTGAAAGAAAGATTAAAAATTGCCAATTCTGCATGTTTCAATCCTTATTCTAATGGAAGTTTCTCTCTGAGATAACTCAAGTTTGAAAACAGCAGTTAATGGAACTAGTTTCAATCCTTATTCTAATGGAAGTTTCTCTCTGAGTTGACCTATCCATGCAACTCTATTAAGAGAGTAGTTTGTGTTTCAATCCTTATTCTAATGGAAGTTTCTCTCTGAGATAAATATGGTCAATTGTTAGTTTGTATTGACCTTGTTTCAATCCTTATTCTAATGGAAGTTTCTCTCTGAGTAAATCAAGATATTCTGTAATAACTTCAATTGATTTAGTTTCAATCCTTATTCTAATGGAAGTTTCTCTCTGAGTTAATGTAAATGTAATTTTCCTCTCCTGAAAACTTGGTTTCAATCCTTATTCTAATGGAAGTTTCTCTCTGAGCGGATATGGAGTTGACTTCTTTATTAATGAGATAGAATGTTTCAATCCTTATTCTAATGGAAGTTTCTCTCTGAGTTTGCTCCACGAATATTTTCACGTTGTGGCAGATACGTTTCAATCCTTATTCTAATGGAAGTTTCTCTCTGAGTAATGATGCTTCATCGAAATACAAAGATGCTCTTGAGTTTCAATCCTTATTCTAATGGAAGTTTCTCTCTGAGACTGGGAAATTGAAGCAACAAAACGAGCCAAAGACTGTTTCAATCCTTATTCTAATGGAAGTTTCTCTCTGAGATAGAAAAGGCTGTTTTGTATTATCATCAAAATTTGTTTCAATCCTTATTCTAATGGAAGTTTCTCTCTGAGAATTAGAAATCATGACTGAATCACAAAAAAGCCTTATGTTTCAATCCTTATTCTAATGGAAGTTTCTCTCTGAGAACAATATCATAAAATGAAAACAGAAGCAAAAATACGGTTTCAATCCTTATTCTAATGGAAGTTTCTCTCTGAGCTGTAACCGAAGATAATATAGATGGATCTTTGGAAGATTGTTTCAATCCTTATTCTAATGGAAGTTTCTCTCTGAGAAATGAGCCTACTTTGGAACAATTAAGGGATACTCAGTTTCAATCCTTATTCTAATGGAAGTTTCTCTCTGAGATTTAATCAATTTTTTCTCTAATATTTACTTTTTTATGTTTCAATCCTTATTCTAATGGAAGTTTCTCTCTGAGAAAAGGTTTCTTGAATGGCAAGGTGAAACATTTTCTAGTTTCAATCCTTATTCTAATGGAAGTTTCTCTCTGAGAGCATGAAAAGTATGGATTTAAAACTACGCTAAAAGGTTTCAATCCTTATTCTAATGGAAGTTTCTCTCTGAGATTCACGGAACAACAAAAGATGTTTTTGATGAAAAAGGTTTCAATCCTTATTCTAATGGAAGTTTCTCTCTGAGTGCACAGGATTCAACAGCAAGTGTTTTTATTTTTTAGTTTCAATCCTTATTCTAATGGAAGTTTCTCTCTGAGATATTTGCATTATTCCAAGCATTTAGAATGTTTGGGTTTCAATCCTTATTCTAATGGAAGTTTCTCTCTGAGATGTTTAATGTTACTTTCATTTTTTTGTTGTTTTATTATTGTTTCAATCCTTATTCTAATGGAAGTTTCTCTCTGAGTTGGACTTACAACTACGTTTGGGTGTGCGGCTGAAATGGTTTCAATCCTTATTCTAATGGAAGTTTCTCTCTGAGAATATCATCAATACCCAATTTTTCAGCTTCTAAAAGTTTCAATCCTTATTCTAATGGAAGTTTCTCTCTGAGTTTTAAAAGACTACTTTCATTGTTAGTATTGCACCAGGTTTCAATCCTTATTCTAATGGAAGTTTCTCTCTGAGGAATGGCGTGAAAACAATAGATAACTTTGGCTTTGGGTTTCAATCCTTATTCTAATGGAAGTTTCTCTCTGAGATCTTGTAATTAGGCAAATCTGTAGTAGCTGTAATTACGTTTCAATCCTTATTCTAATGGAAGTTTCTCTCTGAGTGAAATTTGCAAAATAATTTATATATTTGTCTTGAGGTGTTTCAATCCTTATTCTAATGGAAGTTTCTCTCTGAGATCATCATCCACGCATTTTTTTAATTTGTTAATATAGTTTCAATCCTTATTCTAATGGAAGTTTCTCTCTGAGTGTTGCAACAAAAATATGATGTTGGTTCAGCAAAGTAGTTTCAATCCTTATTCTAATGGAAGTTTCTCTCTGAGAGATTGACAGTGTGAATTTATTCAACAAAGACGCAACGTTTCAATCCTTATTCTAATGGAAGTTTCTCTCTGAGATTATGATGATTCAATAATCAACAAATTTAAAAGCTTATGTTTCAATCCTTATTCTAATGGAAGTTTCTCTCTGAGCTTAACTCAGAAAAAAATGGCACTAACAAACATTAAGTTTCAATCCTTATTCTAATGGAAGTTTCTCTCTGAGCAAAAATCGCACCGTCTTATGCGTTTGTAGACTTAGGTTTCAATCCTTATTCTAATGGAAGTTTCTCTCTGAGCAAAACGCACGGTAAGATATACGAAGCGACAGCGTCGTTTCAATCCTTATTCTAATGGAAGTTTCTCTCTGAGTCAACATATTTTTTTTTCTTATCGTGAAATTTGGCGTTTCAATCCTTATTCTAATGGAAGTTTCTCTCTGAGAGGTTGGTACAGTCGATAATTACGATGCAAACTCAATCCGTTTCAATCCTTATTCTAATGGAAGTTTCTCTCTGAGAAATGTTTTAACTGATTTTAATACATTAAAAGGTGTTGGTTTCAATCCTTATTCTAATGGAAGTTTCTCTCTGAGCGTGGAGCTCAAATGTATATCAAATTGGAAGTCAGGGTTTCAATCCTTATTCTAATGGAAGTTTCTCTCTGAGAGAAGTTAAAACGTCGTAACCTTTTGATTCAACAGAGTTTCAATCCTTATTCTAATGGAAGTTTCTCTCTGAGTTTTTTATGCGTTAATTGCCATTCTGACTACGATAAGTTTCAATCCTTATTCTAATGGAAGTTTCTCTCTGAGATTCTCAAATATTGTAGCCTTCTGCTTCAATTCTTGCTGTTTCAATCCTTATTCTAATGGAAGTTTCTCTCTGAGTTTAACTTCTTTGTTTGCACTATTCCATATACCAGCAAGTTTCAATCCTTATTCTAATGGAAGTTTCTCTCTGAGCTCCTTGATTAAAATGGCTTTTCAGTAGAAAAATATTGTTTCAATCCTTATTCTAATGGAAGTTTCTCTCTGAGAAGAAGCAGAAGCAAAAAGAATAGCCGACGAACATTGTTTCAATCCTTATTCTAATGGAAGTTTCTCTCTGAGCATTAATGTAATCTATATTGTTATTACGGTCAAAGAGTTTCAATCCTTATTCTAATGGAAGTTTCTCTCTGAGGGCTAAAAGAAATTAGCAGGATGTCAAACAAAGAATGTTTCAATCCTTATTCTAATGGAAGTTTCTCTCTGAGAGCAAATAGATGCCTTAGAAGTTAATTCTATTGATGAGTTTCAATCCTTATTCTAATGGAAGTTTCTCTCTGAGATTCAATCACAAACCGCTTACACGAATACTTTGTCGAAGGTTTCAATCCTTATTCTAATGGAAGTTTCTCTCTGAGACGCAACCGTAAGTCTGGATGTTGTAGGCATTACGGGTTTCAATCCTTATTCTAATGGAAGTTTCTCTCTGAGTCGTCTGATTGGTTAATTCCTTGTAGTATAATTACTTGTATGTTGTTTTCTATCTGCTTTTTCTTCTTTAAACAGTAGGTCAAAGTACGTTTTTTAGTTTGTTTTTTGAATTTTTCCGTAAACATAACTAATTGACTTTTAGAGTCTTAATGCTTTGTTTTTCGCCTTTGAAAATAAATTGCTACACGGAAATTGATTACTTTGTGCAAATATTTCTATAAGTGCAAGTTACACATCTCATTTTAGATTTTGTAGCTTTGGGATAATAATTGTTCTCTATAATCTGATAAATTTCTCGGCTTGCTTCTTTTACTAAATGCTTGTCGCTGTCTTTTATTTCTACTTCTACTAATTTATTATTACTCCGTGTATATACCAAGTAACCTTTGTTTACTTTGCAATGAAAATTCTCTTCTATCAGCCAAGCATAACAGTACAATTGGGTTTTGTAAGTCTCAAAAACTTTGTCATCATAAGCCGCAAATTTATAGTCTAAAGGTGTCATCGTACCGTCTTCTAATTTCAATACTTCGTCGATACGTCCTCTTAGAAATTTGTTGGTTAAGTACTGGTCGTTGTATCGTTCTATTGCTCCTATACGTCTGCGTAGGTATTCTTTGTTTTGTTCTAATTTCTGGTTATGGATTTCTCGACCTTTTTGGACTTTGAAATGTCTATCTTCATACTGTGGAATGGCGATAACGTTTTCAAAATACGTAAACCTTGGGCAATATAAATATTCTATGATGTGTGAGGGTGTAAGAGTCATTGTATTAGTGCTGAGTTTTGAATGATGAATTGTGAGTTTATCGCTTTCGGAATACTAAAAAATTGACATACATGCAGGCGATTATTTGAAAATGGAATAAGGATTCTCAAAGAAAAAGTGCCATTACTTCATCTGAAACTAATTTTTTGTCGAAGGCTTGTCCCAATAAAACGGTTTCTTGTAATTCGTTTTTTGACATTGGGAAGATATAGACTGAATCTGTTTTTTCGTCTATCAAGTCCTCAATTTGTAATTGCAAACTGTCTTTCATATTGCGGTCTATTGTACCCAGAAATACAGAAAATTGTACTCTGTATAAGCCCGATTGCTTACAGATTTTGGCAACTTTGATACGAGCTTTATCGTTTTTAATATCATATAATACCCATGCTATCATTTTCTATGCTTTGTTGAATATACATTGCCAAACACTTTCTTATAAATACATTGTTTCAGATGTATCTTTCGTTTTTTCAATTAACAGATTAGCATAAGTGTTAGCCTCTTGCTGAATGATGTTTGCCCTTGTCTGGTTGCGATTTTTGTAGCGAATGCTGTCTTCTTCCAAATAATCGTTCAATGCCTTTATTAACAATTCCTTGCCTTCTTTATTCAACGTAACACCATTGGTGATTTCGTCTGTATGAGCTTTATTTACTTTTTTTGCCGTAAATAATCTAAAAACTGGTACTTCTATAAATATTCTAAATGGCTCTATAAAATCAAAAACCATAGATTTCTGGTTATAATCGTCACGGTGTAAATACCCAACGTAAGGGTCCAAGCCTGCTAAAATTAAGGCTTTTTCTATTCTCGTATAAAGAATACCGTAAGCATAATTCAAAAAAGCATTAAATGAATCTTTGGCTGGTCTGCTACTGCTACCATTAAATTGATAAGGCTGTGGCAATACGTAATTAATTGTTTCATGAAGGTCATTGTTATATGATTTCAATTGAATCTGTCTTAATCCTTATTCTACTGGATGTTGGTTTACTGGTAGACTTAAAGTAATGTCGGTATGTATTGTGACAGAACGTCTTAATCCTTATTCTACTGGATGTTGGTTTACTGGTAAATGGTGTTTTAGTATCATCAGATGATATTAAGTCTTAATCCTTATTCTACTGGATGTTGGTTTACTGGGTTATAATACATTTTATTAATGTTAATAAAAATGGTGTGTCTTAATCCTTATTCTACTGGATGTTGGTTTACTGGTTAACAAGTTGTGATAGAGTTGCTCCTAATTATTATGGAGTCTTAATCCTTATTCTACTGGATGTTGGTTTACTGGTGCAAACGGACGTGTCACTACATTTGTTGAGGCGTTAGTCTTAATCCTTATTCTACTGGATGTTGGTTTACTGGCAAGTTAAAGATAATAAGTACAAAAAGAAACTTTATCAAGTCTTAATCCTTATTCTACTGGATGTTGGTTTACTGGTGAAATTAAAGACCCTGTTGTTTTTGAATTTTGTGTCTTAATCCTTATTCTACTGGATGTTGGTTTACTGGCTGTGAAAAATGTAACAAAAGCTATAAATTCATCTGTCTTAATCCTTATTCTACTGGATGTTGGTTTACTGGGTTAGAAAATAACAAAATTGGTTTAGAAGAACTAGAGTCTTAATCCTTATTCTACTGGATGTTGGTTTACTGGTAATTCTAATGGTTTATTCAGAACTAACGAGGAAAGTCTTAATCCTTATTCTACTGGATGTTGGTTTACTGGAATTATATTCTCGAAGAGAAATTGAAAGTTTATTAAGTCTTAATCCTTATTCTACTGGATGTTGGTTTACTGGAATATCCGTTTTGAAATATAATAAATCGTGTGGGTTGTCTTAATCCTTATTCTACTGGATGTTGGTTTACTGGTTTTTATGTAAAGATTGTCACGGGAAATATGATGGTAAAGTCTTAATCCTTATTCTACTGGATGTTGGTTTACTGGGAGATAGAAAATAATATTCCAGTATTGGGGCGGTGGGTCTTAATCCTTATTCTACTGGATGTTGGTTTACTGGAAGATGACAAATCATTATCAGTAGTCCTGTTTGTAAGTCTTAATCCTTATTCTACTGGATGTTGGTTTACTGGGTTCTGGTAAATCAAGACTTGTTATGAACATAATGGCAGGTCTTAATCCTTATTCTACTGGATGTTGGTTTACTGGTTACATTAAGAGAGTTGTTAGTTAATTTTAATGTTAGTCTTAATCCTTATTCTACTGGATGTTGGTTTACTGGCTTTCTGCTATAGATTGTAATGGTAAAACAGAAAAAGTCTTAATCCTTATTCTACTGGATGTTGGTTTACTGGATACTTTTTAAATTTTTTCAATAAAAAAGTTGAAAGTCTTAATCCTTATTCTACTGGATGTTGGTTTACTGGCTGATGAACCTATAAATATGTATGACCTACCTGTAATTAGGTCTTAATCCTTATTCTACTGGATGTTGGTTTACTGGTCGTTTGAAAACAATTATAAATTTGTTGATTGGAAGTCTTAATCCTTATTCTACTGGATGTTGGTTTACTGGTATTTTATAATTACATATAAATATAACTTGATAACGTCTTAATCCTTATTCTACTGGATGTTGGTTTACTGGAAACTTTATATAGATAATTTAATAGCTAAATGTTTGTCTTAATCCTTATTCTACTGGATGTTGGTTTACTGGATATGAAGTAAAAATTCAATTTGAAAAGCTATGAATAAAGTCTTAATCCTTATTCTACTGGATGTTGGTTTACTGGTATAACTATTAAACTTTAAAATCATGAATGAAATGTCTTAATCCTTATTCTACTGGATGTTGGTTTACTGGTTATCGAAAATGGCGAAGATTTGGCTCGTGTTTATGCTACAGTCTTAATCCTTATTCTACTGGATGTTGGTTTACTGGAACTCGAAGAGGCTAACACTTTACCTGACCAAACCGTCTTAATCCTTATTCTACTGGATGTTGGTTTACTGGAAAGTATATGAAGTAGCTCAAGCAACGTTTGACAAAGTCTTAATCCTTATTCTACTGGATGTTGGTTTACTGGAAGGTCAGTTTTTAGCTTTCTACGAAGAAGCTACAATAGGTCTTAATCCTTATTCTACTGGATGTTGGTTTACTGGAATGTATATCTTCGGATATACATTATTTTTATATTTTAGTCTTAATCCTTATTCTACTGGATGTTGGTTTACTGGTTATTCCTGATGGAGTTCTGGAAGATGCTTGTTTAGTCTTAATCCTTATTCTACTGGATGTTGGTTTACTGGATCACTAGGACAAGTAGATGAAATGATATTAGCTAACTGTCTTAATCCTTATTCTACTGGATGTTGGTTTACTGGAAATATTAACACATAAACATAACTTGATATGACCATGAAGTCTTAATCCTTATTCTACTGGATGTTGGTTTACTGGTAGTCCAAAAACAGACAAACTATTCATGAACTCAGGTCTTAATCCTTATTCTACTGGATGTTGGTTTACTGGAGGGGTAAAGGCATTGCAAAATATTTTGTTGCTTTCGTCTTAATCCTTATTCTACTGGATGTTGGTTTACTGGTATCTTGAAAATTTTAAATATAAAAATATAAAAAGTCTTAATCCTTATTCTACTGGATGTTGGTTTACTGGTCCATAAACTACTGGACGAACATGAAGAGAGACCTCTGTCTTAATCCTTATTCTACTGGATGTTGGTTTACTGGTGAGCAACCCATCCACCATATCTACCTAGCCTCCTCAGTCTTAATCCTTATTCTACTGGATGTTGGTTTACTGGGTTTCTAACTTGCTAACAACCAACACAATACAACACAACAGTCTTAATCCTTATTCTACTGGATGTTGGTTTACTGGACGTGTAGTAACGTTCACTGAGGTCTTAGTTGTACCAGGTCTTAATCCTTATTCTACTGGATGTTGGTTTACTGGTAGGTGCACTCACAACGTACAGCACAGTACAGTTTGGTCTTAATCCTTATTCTACTGGATGTTGGTTTACTGGTTTCATTTCCAAGACCATTTGAAAATAATTCAGATAGTCTTAATCCTTATTCTACTGGATGTTGGTTTACTGGTTTTATAAATAAACAATATTATGTTCAAAGACAAACAGGTCTTAATCCTTATTCTACTGGATGTTGGTTTACTGGTTACATTATTTAGCCGTTAGAAACAATTTTAAATTCGTCTTAATCCTTATTCTACTGGATGTTGGTTTACTGGTTTTGTTCTAAACGAAGAGCAAGCTAATATCATAGAAGTCTTAATCCTTATTCTACTGGATGTTGGTTTACTGGGACAATAAGAAAATCTGGAAAATATTGGGGAAACAAGTCTTAATCCTTATTCTACTGGATGTTGGTTTACTGGAATGGTCGATTTCTCTTGATAATCCTAAAACATTGGGGTCTTAATCCTTATTCTACTGGATGTTGGTTTACTGGAACACAGAGAAAGAGAATTCGTTGTTATCAATCATCCTTGTCTTAATCCTTATTCTACTGGATGTTGGTTTACTGGGTTAGGCAAGCTAACAACAGCACAAGCCAATGTGGTCTTAATCCTTATTCTACTGGATGTTGGTTTACTGGCTGCTGGTGTAGCAAGAATATTGATTGATAAAGGTTGTGTGTCTTAATCCTTATTCTACTGGATGTTGGTTTACTGGAATTAGTTTATCCAGAACAGGATCGACCATTAGTTGCTGTGTCTTAATCCTTATTCTACTGGATGTTGGTTTACTGGAATGGCAGAGGGTATATTGTCACGTATTTAATTACTGTCTTAATCCTTATTCTACTGGATGTTGGTTTACTGGATTGTTAGTTAAAAAATACGTAGTATTTACTAGAGAAGTCTTAATCCTTATTCTACTGGATGTTGGTTTACTGGTAAATGAAATAAAGTTTAGTAAACCTAAATCGTTTGAAGTCTTAATCCTTATTCTACTGGATGTTGGTTTACTGGCTAATTTACTTTGCAATTTTATTTACTCTCTTGCTATGTCTTAATCCTTATTCTACTGGATGTTGGTTTACTGGGTACTACAAGGCAGACGACGGCGAAACGATTTACAGTCTTAATCCTTATTCTACTGGATGTTGGTTTACTGGAAATTAAGAAAATACAAGCTCAATCGCTTCCAAAATCAGGTCTTAATCCTTATTCTACTGGATGTTGGTTTACTGGTAATTAGACAAAAAGAAAATGAATACCATAAAACAAAAGATGTCTTAATCCTTATTCTACTGGATGTTGGTTTACTGGCATCAACATTAAGTTACTCAGACATATTTTTAGACATGTCTTAATCCTTATTCTACTGGATGTTGGTTTACTGGGTATAGCTAATAAACTATATTGATATAAGCCTAGAGAGTCTTAATCCTTATTCTACTGGATGTTGGTTTACTGGATACTAACAAACCAATGGAAATTCTAATACCTGATGGGTCTTAATCCTTATTCTACTGGATGTTGGTTTACTGGTTTACTTGTACCTTTTCATTACACGATGGCTATGAAAGTCTTAATCCTTATTCTACTGGATGTTGGTTTACTGGCTTTATGGTAAACGTAGAAGAGTGCGGACGAATGAAGCGTCTTAATCCTTATTCTACTGGATGTTGGTTTACTGGAATCCAGTAATACCTGTCATTGGCGTTAACCTGCCATTGGTCTTAATCCTTATTCTACTGGATGTTGGTTTACTGGAATCCAGTAATACCTGTCATTGGCGTTAACCTGTGTCTTAATCCTTATTCTACTGGATGTTGGTTTACTGGTGCTAAATCTGCTGTAAAAGCCTTATTTGAGACGTCTTAATCCTTATTCTACTGGATGTTGGTTTACTGGCTTCTTTTAAAGAAGAAATTGGTGCTTCTTCTATTGAGTCTTAATCCTTATTCTACTGGATGTTGGTTTACTGGGTTAGATATTACGAACAAACAATTCCATTCATCTATGTCTTAATCCTTATTCTACTGGATGTTGGTTTACTGGTTTTGCCTTGTTGCCAGAAAGTTTATTCGCTTTTTAGTCTTAATCCTTATTCTACTGGATGTTGGTTTACTGGTTAAACAAATAATAATATGGAAATTTTAAATAATATGTCTTAATCCTTATTCTACTGGATGTTGGTTTACTGGTGTTGGATGAATCCTTCAGAAGGTTATCCAAAAACAAGTCTTAATCCTTATTCTACTGGATGTTGGTTTACTGGGAAGCCGTAGAGGCGTTACTTTTCGACGAAGGTTTTGTCTTAATCCTTATTCTACTGGATGTTGGTTTACTGGTCGTGTTCATCAACAATTAGATACTAATAAACCTATGTCTTAATCCTTATTCTACTGGATGTTGGTTTACTGGTTTGAGTTTATTAACCTCCTTGAAAACATAGATGAGTCTTAATCCTTATTCTACTGGATGTTGGTTTACTGGTGATGGTTCATTAGATGATGCTTGTCTTGTAAATAAGTCTTAATCCTTATTCTACTGGATGTTGGTTTACTGGTCGTTTAGTAAGAACATTATATCGTGTAAAATCTCAGTCTTAATCCTTATTCTACTGGATGTTGGTTTACTGGTAATACTGAGGAATTTTTAGCGATGAAAGATATTGTCTTAATCCTTATTCTACTGGATGTTGGTTTACTGGAGTAACTTATATAATATGCTGAATATTAATGCTTTAGTTACCTTTAGTTGTAATATTTTATATTCATTCATTGAAATGTACAATCAAAAAAGGATAGATTTTCAATACCTATATTCAAATATACAATAAAAACTAATATTTGTTACTGTTCAAAAGGTTCAATATTTAAGGCTTTCCATCCCCAAATTCTTTTCTTGCTATCAAACGCTCTAATTGCACAGCCTTTTACGAGCCCTGAATGATTTTTCAAATGTTGTGCTTCAATAAAAACGTCTTCTACAAACCCTGTATTCCCATTGCGTTTCAAATACCCAGAAAAACTTTTCTGACAATTTACTGGATTTTTTTCTTCGGTTTGTTCCAGCGAACATACTTGCCAAAAATTTGTTTCTTTGCTCTTCACTTCTCTTAATGTAAATTTGAATATATCGCCTACCTTTAAATCTTGTTTTATTTTTGCGTACTGAAATCCTCCATTTATATTTTCGCTTACAAAAAACTGGGCCGTTCCTTTCTCTGTATTTGTTTTCCAGATAATTCCTACATGAATTGCTACGTTTAGTAACAACATTTGCTCTGCTAATACTGCATAGTTTTGGTAAATAGATTTGTTACTCGTATATGAGTTTGCGTTAGCAATATTTTCCAATTTTTGCCAATCTGATACTTGCGAAGGGATTTGCCAATTATGTTGACTGCGAGTTGCCACAATACCTTCTATTTCTGTTTTTGCAGCAGCCCAATTTTGCTTTATAATTAATAAATCTGCCATTTTTTGGCGTACTTTAACCAAAAAATCATTAGAAGTTTTACATAACAAAGCCTTAGATAAACAAGCGATTTGCTTCTCTATGTCATCAGCATATAGTTGTGATAAAACATCCCAAACCCAAAATTCTGTTTGCTTTTTTTGTGCAAAGGGGATAAAGAAATTTCGGGCTTCTTCTGGCTGCCCTAATTTTAATCTAAGAATGGCACGATAGTAAATCAGATAAATCATTTTAGGATTATTGTCTGACACTTTATCTAAATCTGAAAGAAAAACCTGTAGTTCATCTTGAAGGCTATCCTTCGGGAATCTTTGTAACTGATGAATCCAGTTTTTGGCTAAGGCAATAAATACTCTTTCCACTAAAGCGGGTACAGTTTTTCCATTCTCTAAAATTGTTGTTTGAAAATCAGAAGATTGAAAATTTTGAACTTTAAAAAGCTGATAGAAAGTAGTCAAATTAGGGATTTCAATTTGGTGTTTGATAATGGCTTTGATAAGTGTACTAAAGCCATTACTTACTTGGCATGGAAATGACGTAATACAATTTAGGCTAACAATCCATTGTTCAGCCGACGAGCTATTGTCGATACTAAAAAGTATTTTAGCGATTTGCCAACGAAGTTGCTCCCAAAAAATTTCTTCGGAGGATTCAAGCCTTAAGGCTCGAACACGAGATAAAAAAGCATTTAAACGCTCTAAGTTTTGGCATTCTTTTTTAATAAGTTCAATATATACCCAGCCCATAGCCCTGCGGTTATGAATATTATCAGGAGCATTCCTAAGTAAATCCTGAGCCAACGATAAAGCCTCATTAAGCTCACCAGCTTTGCGTAAGCGAGTTACTTCCTGAGCATTTGCGATAATTATCTGAGTATTATTGAAAGTGTTAAGGGATTTTAATGGGAGTGAAATTATATCAGAAAAACATAGTATGCTTGGGTGCTGTAATCAATTTCAATTCAAACGATTTACCTATACAGGTCAAGCTATTGAGCATATCTTCCCCAACAGGAAGCACCAAAATGCTATCTTGATTTTCGTAACAAGCTTGCATTTTTCGTAACATATCAGTTACTTCTTTCTGTAATTTTCGATGAAACCGAGCAAAATAGATAGACTTTTGTACTCTTATACAACCTTTTTGTATTAAGTACTTTGCCATCATATTTCTTATTTTGGTATTTTCAATGTCGTACATAATGAAGCAATACATATCTTCCGAGCGTTTTTGTTTTTGAGTATTGTTCAGAAAGTCAAAGAAAATCTTTAAGCCATCGGGCAAAATTTTTTCCTGATTCTCAACTAATGTTAGTTCGCTTAACTGCTTTTCAGGCAAGAATGGCAAGGCAGCTTTCTCCCATTCCTGATTCAGTGTTGCCAAAGGTTTGGGTTTAAGTGGTTTTTTTCTGGGCATTGGTTTTTATTAGTTTTGAGAAATAAAGCCAGAAAATGTAATATTCTCTACGATAGGAGTAGGGAAGAGGAAATTGTAAAGTATTTCATACAATAATTCATTCAAAGCTTTATCAGTACCAGTTTTAGGTGAAATCACGACGGAATAGCCCTTTTTCCCATAGAATATATTTACCTCTGTCTTACGGTAGCCTTGTTTAGCCATGATTTTTATGCCATATTGAATAGGCTGTTTTTCAAGTAAAACTAAACCAGCATTGGTACATAGTTTTTCAAGCTCTGGCTCAAGTAAAGTAATTTCATTCGGTACAATAATATCTTTTTTAGGACGAGTAAGCGTATTAGGATTTATTTCCTTTAAAATCGCTTTGTAAGCTGTTTGGTTTACCACAGATTTTTCCTTCACAATGGGCTTTTCAATAGCTTGAACATCAGAATCATTTTGATTGTCTGTTTCAAACAATACCAAATCATTATTAAGCTCAAGTTTAATAGCGATTGCAGACGGATTAAAATATACGTTTTCGTCATAAGATAGAAAGCAAGCCCTGCTAACATCCGAAGTTTTTAAATCCACAAACCCTGTTAATCCTACTTTGACACCAAAATTTTCAGCAAAATCACGATAGGCAGCTTGGAAGCCATCAGTAGAACAAATAGGTTCTTCTAATCTGAAAAGCACTTTGATTCCTTCGCCACTCGGAGAAACAAAAGCCAACATGACAGTATCATCGGCTTTGACAGCCTCTGGAATTTGTCCATCAAAATCGCTAAGATTATCAATGTCTAATATCAAAAAATTGACTGCTTCCAAGTTTTCCGCACGACGACTATTTCCCCTAAAAACACTTCCCACTAAATAGGGTAAACGTGTTTTTAAGTTACGATAAGCTGCTTTGTCTATGGTTCTCAATTTCTGCAAACGAGCCACTTCTTGTTTTAAAGAAGATGATTTCTTGCCAGCAATCAAATCAACAATGTCTTCAATCATCACTCTTTGAAGTGTTTCCGAAGCTGAAGTAATGGCAAAGCCTAACGAGAGTTGTTGTGGAGTATTGAAGGTTCTAAGATGTTTAGCGTGAATTGATATGCAAAGTTGCCTATATAAAGTGTAATCTATTTGCACTTTATATTTTTTTTAGCTGAGATGCCAAACGTTGTGCTTCGAGTTCAAGATGATTGAGCCTACTTCTGCTAAGTCCCTGTAAACTAACCAATTCATTCAGGTACTCGTTCATGCTTTGGATAAGGATTCTTTTGCCATAAGTATTGAGCCAATACTGTGTGTTTTCAATATCGAAAAATTCCTCAAAAATCACTTCTTGTAAACAAAGATGACAAACAACATAGTCAGCCCAATGTCTAAACTGTTCGATAAAATCATACACTAATACAGGACGATTATACTCGTCACGGTGCATTACACCAACCGCTGGGTCAACCCCTACCCGAATTAAAGCAGATTCACAATGAGCGTACAACATTCCATAACCATAATTTAAAAGACAATTAAAAGCATCCAATGCCGGATGCTGGGAACGCCTTTCAAAATGATATTGAGCAGGAATAAATTGTCTGATACCCTCGAAGTAGTTTTTAGAACAACTTCCTTCGATTCCCCTGAAAGTAGCAAAGGTTTCCGAAAAATCTTCGTGCTGATATGTTTTAAATCTTTCAATATACTTGGCTATTTTTTGGAGAGAATTGTCAATTTTCACTCCAGACAAAAGAGATAATAGCTCCAAAATATTGTATTGATTTTCAGCCTTTTTAATCAAAATACTTCTAACCCATTCTAAACCAACAATACTCTGCGAAAAAGTAAGTTGATTTTTACGAATGGTTGAAATAGAACCAAAAGTATTACCCAGAACTCTGCCAATTGGATGTCCTTTTCTATTCACAAAAAGTATGTCTGTTCCCTGCTCAAGGGCAGTTTGGACTACCTCAAAACTCAATTTCGTAGCAGTATGCAGATGAATAACTTTCACCTCGTGAACTGCCACAAAAGCAACACTTTCGCCTGAACGGACACAATAACGTCCGTTTTTGACACTGAGGCTACTGCCACGTTGATTGATAATAAGTTGAGTTGTATTGAAGGCTTTTGAGCGTTAAAGGTTGAAAACATAAACAATACTGAATTAATTATAGCTCGCCTATATGCTGAGTTATCTGAGCAATATTCCCTTTGTTCAAGAAGTTTACTTTCTGAACTTTCATTTCAGTCAGCCATTTCCTCCAAAGAGCATAAATAATATCCAATTCTTGTAAAACCATATTTTTTGGCGTTATTTCAATGATGGATACTCCTAAATGAGTGAAGTTTTTAGTTATTGGGATTAAGCCTTCGTTAGGCAAAGCCAATACTTCTTTCCAGTTTGGTAAGTTTCGTAAACGAGCAATCATCCTAGAATCCGTACTTCTGTTACCTTGTTTTCCTATATAACGATTTGATTCAAAATCAAAATAGCCATCCGTAAGGATAAACAATTTGTTCTGAGCATTCTTCTGTAAATCGGAACTCAAGTAGTCGTTGAAATAACGCCAAATATCAGTTCCTTGAAATTGCTTAGATTGAACCTTATTTTTAGTCGCTTCAGCATAAAGTTTGTTGAGTAAGGCAGGCATTTGGGCTTTTAGTCTATCCAACTGTACTCTCTTATCTTTTATTCCCAATTTAGCCATATCAATAAACAACTCTTGTGTGTAGCGTTGTTCATCAATTCCTCCCTCTTGCGGAATAATAGAAACTTTAAAAGAATCGTGCGAGTAGATGTAATAATTTTTACGCACTTGTTCCTCAAAGCTTTTAAAAATCGCTTGAATGATTGCTTTGTCTCTTTCTGGCTGCTGTGCCGTCAAAAGTCTATCTGATAAATCCAGTAATACAATATAGTTCTTGGCAGTACTTTGCCCAAAAGTAACCTGAGTTGTTAAAAATAAATGGATGAAAATCATTAAAAATAAAGTGCGAAATATTGTAGTAATCGTCGTCATAATCGTAAAGTTTTTGTTTGTTAAGTGTTTGAAAAATCTAAATAGAGCATAAAACAAGCCTAATTTATCTCGTCTGGAAGAATATACTTTTCACGAAACAAGGTGTATTTTTGTTCACACTGGCTTCTAAGCAGCTCGCCGTTGGGAATTGCACCAACCAGTTGCATCCAACCATCGTAAAACATAGCAGCATAGCGTTCTAGCTCAGCCATACTTACCTTCATGGTTTGTTTTTGTTCACGTAAACGCTTTATGTCAACTTCTAGCTGCTTCATCTTCGATTGTAAATCAAGAATACTGTTTCTCATCGTAGCGATTCTTTCACGGATTTCACGGATTTTTGTTTTCCTATGATTTACCTCTAATGCTACAATTTTGGCGAAGTCAGTTTTCCCTAATTCTTCAGTAAAAGCATAGCCCAGTCCACCCCAAACTAGTGTACCAATAAATCCCATCATTAACACTGCATAAAAGTCGCCACTTTTCCACCAGATATGATTTGGATCTTCTAAGCCCATCATCATTTTTACTTGCTGGTTAGTACTTTCAATTTTGTAAGCAATGATTGCATCCAAAGCTCCGGTGAGGAGTATTGCCAAAGTAATCACTATAATCCTTTGTTTGCCTGCTAGGCTTTTCCAAAGATGTTCTATCGTAATGGCAAACATCAGTAAAAGGATAGGAGCAAACCAGTGGAAGTTGAAAGTAGTGAATGCTTCTTTTGAAAAAATAGCGTTAAATACAGAATTCATGCTATGATTTTTCTGAGCATCCTCTAGTGTTTTGTCAATATCACGCATCATTCCCATGTAAACAGCACTCACATAAAAAGCAAAAACATAGACCAAACCCAAAAAGCACATAGTTCCTAAACGGAACAAATTGAAGCGATTCACTGTGTTAGGCTTTTGTGCTTGATGTTTTTCAAGCACCCACTCATGGATTTCAGTTTCAAGCTCCTCAATATTTTTTTCCAATTTTGGAATCTCCACAGCTGTAATTTGCTCGCTGGCACTTTCCAGACCAATTACGTCTTTCTCGAAGCCCGCAATTTTATCATCTAATTGTAATTGATATTGTTGCTGTTGTTCTATATCAGCATTTTCATCAATAATATGTCCACTTCTTATTTCTAAGAATGCGTTATACAAAGCGTCAGCATTTCCTTTGTGTGCCAAAGATTGTTCTGCACCGTATTCACGGAGATTTACTTTTTTTACAGTCGTCGTCATAATCGTAGGGTTTTGCGGTTGAACAATATTTTTATCAGCATTATTTTTATCAGCATTTTGAGCCAAAGTATCAGTAGTGTTTACTGGTGCGGGAGTATTGAAATTCGTCATGGTTGTGTGGGTTGAAAATATGAATGAAAAGTAAGTGAGATATTATTTTAATGATTGTTTAAAAGCGGTGAGCATTGTTCGTGAATAATTCACTTTTTGCACGAGTAACACCTGTATATAAAAAACGCTGGTCGGTATCAGGCATCCAAGTATTGAGTAGCACTGTATTCCATTCGCTACCTTGTGCTTTATGGCAATTGAAAGCATGAGCATAACTTACCTGCATGGCGGATAAAAATTCATCGTCACGCACGTCTTTTGAGCTACGATACGTTGGGTTATTCTTGTACGCCGATGCGAAAAGAGCCTTTTTCTTGTCGTGAGTAAACAACTTAGGATTTTCTAAAGTATCTAAAAGTATTTTCGTAGAAAGGGTATAAGCTTTATCGTCATCATTAAAAAGAGCTAATTCAACTTCCATAAAGCGAAGTTCCGCTACAATACGGACTGGCCCAGTTGCGACTACTTGAGCCACCTCACCATTGGGTATATATGTAAATAACTTACCATAATAATTACGATTCAGAACCACCAAGTCGCCCTTTGTTAAAATTCCACCCAAACCAAGTTTTTCACGTACCAACTTATTACAACGACTTACATAATCGTTAGAATAAGCGATAATTGCTACGTTTTGTGGCTGATTGAAATCGTAACGTTGAATGTACAAGTCAGTTACATGATTTGGGTTGTACATAGCTTTGCCAATATTACGTTTGAAACCTAGCTGTTTCTGGATGTAAGAACGTACTTCATAAGCCGAATCAAGAATGTATGAACCTTCTGATTGACGCATTACCCTTGATAATTGTACCTCAGTACCATTCAAATCAAAGGTTTGTTTCAAGTAAGATAATAACAATGCAGGAGATTGTGCAAAAGCTTTATAGCCAACTGGAGGCAATTGACAATCGTCACCAACAAAGACGAGTTTGTTCGCTTTATTTCCCTGTTTTACAAAGGCAATTAAATCAGAAAGCATAGGTGTTGTAGCTTCAAAGTCCTGAGAATTATTCACCAAATCGCTGAGCATAGAACTTTCATCAACGATATACACACGTTGTTCTGAAAACTTATTCACCTTAGTCTTAAAGCGTACTTTTGCTTCTTCAGTATCAGTTTCAGGAATATAAATGCAGGAATGAACAGTATCCGCTTGATAACCAGCTTTCAACGCAATATTCTTAGCCGCACGCCCAGTAGGAGCAAGTAATTCAAAACCAATATTTTGCTGATTAAGATAATCGGCAACTGCCTTCATAATAGACGTTTTGCCAGTACCTGCTGCACCCTTTACAATCAGAAAGTCTTGCTTATCAGCTAAAAAACTTTTGATGTTATCAAGGATAACAACCTGCTCCGAAGTAGGAGCGAAGGGAAGAAATGAAGTAATCGTTGGAGTTGTATTGAAGTTGGTAGGGGTTTATGTGATTGACTTGATGACAAAATTACGATTCTAAAATGTAAGATAGTTACACGATTTTCAGTTTGATAAAGTCTTTAATTTTGTTTTCCTGTTTTGAATTTCTGAAACAGAATTAGTATAGATTTGTATAATCTATTTACACTAAAAGAAAGCTAAATGCCAAATACAAAAGATCAATTCAAACGATTTCAAATTTTAGATGAACTCCTCTCTAAATCGCCAAATGGAGTTGGTTGGGAACTAATAGATATTGCCTACAGGAACAAGGGGGTAAGAGTATCTAGGAAAACAGTTTTTAATGATATTAAAGCATTGAAAGAAAATGAGAAAGCTCCAATTAGAAATAATAAAGGAAAATATTATTATACAGAACCTTTTTCACTATATAGCCAATATAACCCTAAGGATATAACCTTGGCTCAAGAGTTAGGTAATTTGTTGCAGCAATTTTCAGAATTTCCTGCTTTTAAAGGATTAGAAGATATTTGGCTTAAATTAAAAGAACGCCTTCCTCAAGTATCACAAAAACAAATCGTTCAGTTTGAACAAAACGATGAATATGTAGGGCTGAAAAGACTAAACGAAATATATGAAGCTATCAAAAATCAAACAACACTAAAAATTAAATATCAAGATTTTGATAAAGAGCTGCGAGAATATAGTATCAGTCCATATATACTTAAAGAGTACCATAACCGTTGGCACATTTATGGTTACGAGCATAAAAAGGGAAAAATTTATAATTTAGCCTTAGATAGAATTCTTGCTATCGAAAACTCTCGGTTAGGCTTTAGGCAACAAAAACCAAATGATTTAGCCTTTTTAAATGACATCATCGGTTTCACGTATTTATATAACCATAGAACTAATACCTATGCAGAACTGGAAGTAGTCAAAATAAAAGTAGAAGCCAAAAGAGCTAATTATATCAGGACCAAACCTTTGCATTATAGTCAACAAGAAGTAGAAGCCGAAAGTACAGAAAGGCATAAAGTCTTTACTTATCAGGTACGTTTCAATAACGAGTTACTTGCCAAACTCCTTGAATTTGGGAAAGACCTTGAAGTAATAGAGCCGCAACATTTAAGAGATAAAATGATTGAGCATATAAAAGAAATGGGGGCGAAGTATGGGATTTAGGTATATTGAAGTCGTTTAACCATTATTGTTCTTTCAATGAGTGGGCGAATTAATTTGCTACTCATTGAATAGTTTTACCTAATAAGGTCTAAACTGAATAAATTCAAAACGAGAAGTTTTAATATCGCCTATTTGTTCGGTAATTCTTTCGGTAGTACTGGCAATGCACAAAATGCCAGCGGATTTCAGTTTTTGAACTAAGCGAAAACTAAAAGTCATTTCACCCATTACATGAACAACAGATGGGTCTATTTGACGAATTTTATGTTCATATTCTTCCACTAAAAAATCAAGCGAGGCTGAATCTAAAGCAGGTGAAATTTGTGGGAAAGGCAAGTCTTGTACTTCTTGGTAAAGTTCAATAGCATGGTCATATTGTTTGGCAGACCATTGTTTACTGGGGTGATTGGTGAGATTGAGGAGCATAAATAATTTCTTCGGTATTTTTGATATATGAATTAAGGTTATCTCTAAAAGATTTACTGTTAGCATTAGCAACATAACCAGCATGCTGAATATCATTTCTACTACTTGTGATTTTTGCAAATAAACTAACAAATTGTGTAATTAACGGATTTGTCATAAGTAGATAAACTCTGTCTTTTTCTTTTTTTAGCACAGAGTTCCACTCTGTTTCGGGAATCTGTTTACTAATTACATTTACTAAAGATGAAATAAATATTCTTGATCCTTCATCATAACAATTGTAAAAGTTATCACTGTAATTTGCTTTTAATTGGTCGAGTAAATACGTGATTATACCTTCTTGTAATTGTGTAATACCTTGTTGTATAAGATTATGTTTATAGCACCATTTCGCTGATTCTAACCAAATATGTTGTGTTTGAAGGAGTGGACTTACTTTATTTTTGATAATTTGAAAAAGAGGTTTAAGTGGTTTTATAAATAAGTCAGACGACTCGATATTTTCTATTATAATATTCAAATTAGTCGAATCAAATTCTTTTAGTACTTTACCTCTATTAGTAAAAATATTGGAAATCAACGTATTTAAGATAGACCCTAAACCTTTTAAACTCTTTGATAACTCATCCTTTCCTTGTGTCTGTACTAAAATAGGCTTTACATTTTCATTGGTTAATTCAAAAATACCATCAACAAACCCATAATGATTAAAAATATTGGCTGCTTGTGTCCAGTGTTGAAGCTCAATTAAAGGCAAAAGATTGATAATTGGAGCGTTACGCTCTTCAATAGGCATACTAAGTACTTTTGCTTGAACTCCCAATTTTTCAAAAGCACCATAAAAAACACCTTTCACTGTGATATTTTTTGTTACCTTCAAAAAATCAATTAGCGTTACGCCAAGCATAGGTAAAAACCTAAAGGCGTGAGTTATATCTAAAATCAGTTCATCTCCATTTTCAATAACATTCGATACTGTTTCAAATATTTCCCAAATCTCTTTTTCGGAAAAACCTTCTTTGATTGATAAAGACTGATATTGGGAACTGTTTGAACCTCCTAAAATATTCTTGTAAACTGTTTGCAAACCTATATTAGGCAAGTTGTATTGCTGACTTTTAGTATTCCACTGACCATTATCCAAATAATTCATTTGATGAGCCAGCGATGTTGTAAATGTGAAAATTATATCGTTTTGAGTGAAATCATTACAAAATAACTTTATAATAGCTTCCTGTACATACTTTACATTACTCACTTTTTGTGAAATATCTTTCTCTATAAAATAGTTACAAGGAACATAATTATTAGTCCCCAAAAACGAAATAAAAACTTTACGTCCCATTTTAAAAGTTGAGTTTAGTTAACTGATTAAAACCATATACCGTTGCATCACTACGTTTTTGAAATTGGTCTCCGCCATACACTACATACGAATTGGTAGTAGGATTGATTTTTTTTAGGTAATTCAAACCCTTGAAAAAGTCAGGCTGAATCGTTTTTCCTGATTTAATTTCTATGGCTTCGAGCTGTACACCATTCTGTACCAATAAGTCTATTTCATGTTGTGCAGTATCTCGCCAAAAATAAAACTGTGGTCTTTTCCCACGATTCAATGACTTCTTCATTAACTCAGTTATAACCAGATTTTCAAATAAATTCCCTTTAGAAAAGTGTATGTCTAATTCTTGTATATTTTTGATTCCTAATAGATGAGCCGCTAAACCTGTATCATAAAAATATACTTTTGGGGTACTAACCAAGCGCTTACTAAAGTTTTCAAAATAGGGATTCAATCGAAAAGCCACAAAAGACGTTTCCAAAACCGACATCCAAGCGTTAATCGTTTTGTTATCTAAACCCAATTCTACCCCAAGACTATTCTGATTAAACAACTGTCCAATGCGTCCGGCTAACAGTCGAATAAAACGCTGGAACAAGTCAAGGTTCATTATATTCTTTACTTGTCGTACATCTCGTTCGATATAAGTCTGCAAATAACTATCGTAAAAATCCTCAGAACTAATACTATTCACCAGTTTTCGAGGATAAAAACCTTGTATCAACTGACTTTCCCAATCTTCAGACAAGTAAGCTGTACCTTGTAATTCTTCTACAGCAAAGGGCAATAAATTAAAAATGGCAACACGACCAGCTAAGGACTGTGTGATTTTTTCCATGAGCAAAAAGTTCTGAGAACCTGTCAAAATATATTCACCCATTCGTTGCCGAGCATCTGTATATACCTGCAAATACGAAAATAACTCAGGCACATACTGTACTTCGTCGAGAATAACTCCATTTTGATAGGTTTCCAAAAAACCAACAGGATCTTGTTGAGCAAAAAGTCTATCAGAAGGATTTTCGAGTGATACATACTGGTAATCAGGACGTAAAAGCTTCGTCAAAGTAGTTTTACCAGACTGCCGAGGGCCAGTAATACTTACGATAGGATATTTTCCTAATAGTTCATTTACTTTATGTGCAATGGTACGAGCTATCATTTTATTGTATATTTAGGAATTAAATTCCTAAATATACAATAAAAAACTACAAACTAAAGCTCTCACTCTGCAAAAATGATTTATCAATGAGTTTAACATTAAATGCCTCGGCTCTTTTCTTAAATGTTGCGTCAATTTGATTATTAGTCATTTTAAACAAATTAGTTACAAGATAGGCTTTTACTGTTATGCCAAATCCATTCTTGTTGTCCTTAATGGCAGCTAATTTGTAAACATAATCCTCAAAATCATCTTTATTTAAAATTGTGGTTTTACATTCCAATACGTGAAGTACATTATCTTTTACAAAGGCAATGTCTAATTCATTGTTGGTTTTATCGTTCATAAGCCCTTTTGCAATAAACGGTTCTTGAATATCAAGTTTTTCTTTGATAAAGTGAAAACAATATTCTTCCCACCAGCCACCTGTAAGATATAGAATTTCATCTTTGGTAATTCTATCTTCTAAAGTCAACGAAAAGTTGATTTTACTTAAAAATTCTCGAAGTTCTCTTCGGTAAACCGCATCAATTCTATCAAAAATAATATTGTATTTTTCTTCTCTAATTTTGCGGATAATAGGCTCTTTTGACCATTCGTTCTCAAAAAATACCGTGGTATATTCTCTCGGTTTAGTCATTTTGAAAATACCATATGAGTTGGTAATGGTCGCACCATAAGAACCCAGAAAATCCGCAACATTAATACGATATAAAAGAGGCTCATCTCGTAAACTTGCATCAATGGCTGGATATACCTGACGTAATACATTACTACCCATATTGAGATAGAACATTTTTATCTTAAACGAACTTTGAGAGAAAAATTGAAATACGCCTAACGACATAATTTTATTACCCCCAGTAAGATTCACCAGAAATAAATCATCGTTATTGAATTGTTCACTTATACCTTCAAGTTTGCTCACAATATCACTTATATCATTTTCATCAACTGGCAAATTAATACATTGATTTTCTTCGATATTACATAGATTTTTAATCCATGATAATTCTGTTTGAACCTTGGAGGTTGAAATAAAAATATATTTGTGAATTTGGTTGTCAAACTCTTTTATTGGTAAAATGTTGGGTAAGGTTTGATTCCCAATAATAGAAACAAGATATTTTGTCATTAGCTATTAGTTAATTCATCATACAATTTTTTTGCTCTTTCTTTTCCAAGCCATTGACAAATAGGTATTTGCCATGGATTATCATTAAAGGTCTTATCTTTAAAAGTCTTCCTCGTTTCTTTTTCATCAAAGACCCTTTTTATTGTTTCAATAATAAAGTCTTGAAAGTCATCAGCCTCATCGTTATAGTCATTTTTCAACTTATTTCTTAACTCCTTGAAACTTTTACAAGATGAAAATGGGTTTTTGCCATTTGAATTAGCTATTTTTTTCTTATTTTCAAGTAATTGATGAGCTGATTTGACTTGAATATGTTGAGTTGGATATTTTGCTAAAATATCTTTATCCTCCTTTATTGTTTTAAATTGATTTGTACTTGTTGTTAACATAGGGTGTCTTAGTGTTTCTCCTGAACTTGCCATTGCAAATAGTACTTTGATGCGTTCAGAATTTATTTTTTCATATCCAATTAACTCCTCAAAAGATGCGAGATACTCTAAAAACTCATTTTGTAGTCCTTTAAGTTGAAGTTCTGATATTTTAATTTTCCCATACCCTAATGGCTTTGCCATACCAATATTGTGGAATACTGATTTTTCATTTCCATGAAATGTTAAAGCCGATAATAATGCCCCAATTTCAGCCTTTTTAAGATTATGAAACCTGATTTTTAAAATAAACTCTGTTCCTTCTGCTAAAGGTTTAAAATGTGTAAAAACGTTTGGGTTATTATGTTGCTCGGCTGTGTATCGTACTTCAAAAGCTTGATGATTATTTGGATTTTGTAGAGGGTATCTTTTGTAACCACCTAATGTAGCATCTGAATCTTGATAGGAGTAGTGGCTGCCATTTTTCTTAGGTTGTTGAAGATAAAAAGGAAAGAAAGAAGCTTTAGGCGAACCTAATATTTCTCTTCTTTCAGGTAAAACTGTTGCACTGGTTGCCATTGCATTAGATATAAAAACCCTTCCTTTTAGATTATTATCATCATCTATGTAGCCAAATATTAAGTCTGGTAAATTGACAATTTGTTTTATTATATCTTTGTACTGTCTAATTGGGTTTAGTTCATGGATGCTGTGTTTAAATGGTAATTTATACATGAAAGATAGCCCAAAATGTTTTACAGATTTGCCATCTGTGTTCTTCGTGTAAAAAACAGGGATTTTTTGCTTTTCCTTTAGTTTATCTCTCCACATTTCCCAATCTTTTGAAATATTATTTCTATCATGATCAAGATAAATAAACTTAAAGTCCTTCTTCTGTTGCTCAGTTATTAAAATCGTGGAAGGACTGTTCGAATCAAAAAAAACAAATTCGTGAACCTTTCCAGATTTCTTTTTTTCATCTCTCTTACCTGATTGTCCTGTAAAAACAATAGTTCCTACATTTCCTAAGCTATCAGCTTGTGCAAACTTTCCTTTAGCAAAAGTTTGAAACCTATGTGTCAAAGACTTGCCTTCACAAATTTGATATTTAGACTTTGCAGTTTTATCTCTTGGAGTGGATAAATACGTATTTTTAAACGTAGTGTTCAGAATCTTATCAACATCGGTCTGATTAATCAAAGCAAAGTTTTCACATTCTTCGATAATCCAGTTCCCTTCAAAATCTTCAAAAAGCCAGCCCGCTTGAACATCAGAGCTTTTGTACGAACGCATATATTCACTACCATTTGTCAAATCTCTAAAAGCATATCTATCATTATCCACCTGCTTCATTCTCGAAAAGCTCATAATCTCCAACACATTCCGCAACATTCCTTTGATAGAAGTAGCAGGGATAAAGTAGCGTTTGTTCGCTCCTTCACCAATATTAGAAAACTCGTTTTCTTCTGCATCTTTGGCGTGTCCATTCCTAATAAAAATCGGGGTTTCAGCCGTAATCTTTAGGATAATTTCGCCACTTTCCCCATCAGAAAATGGAATATCATGGCTAACTTGGTTAGCCCATTCGGGTTTATACACTTCGCTTTCCTTAGGAGCGGGTACAAAATTATAGGGTGATTTTACTTCTGCCATTTCCTTAATTCTTTTCGGTTGAATACTTAAAACCTGTAAAAATGAGTGCTTTCATGGTCATTACTTCCATCTTTTCACAAAGTTCATCTTCTTCTGGAATCCATAATTGTTTAAAGCAAACGTGTTTTACTTTATCTCCTAAGCGGTAAGGTAAATAGACTTTTTCTTCCAATTCATGTCCTGTAGGTAGTTCTTTTAATTTAAACTCTTGAATATGATACTTACCTGTATGACGTACCATGATAGAAATTTTTTCTTCTTCATTCCAAAGTAAGGCTTCTATGACAAATGGATTTTCTTTGGTGTCTTCAAAAGAATATTCTTTTTGAATGAGAGGTACAGGCTCTTTTTGGTCTGAGAACCAAACATAACCATCATATTTTCTTTTAGGTATATCAGTTATTGCTTTCATAGTCAAAAATTGTTTGAGTGTCTTTTAATACTTTTCCTGTAAAAATTCCATGTCCTTTAGTCGTCATACCACCCAAAGGAAGTAAGCCTTTGCATACATCTTTTAGCGTTTCTTCAAAAGCTTCTTTAATCTTATCTTCTTTGTCATAGTCCAGATAAACTGTAAATTCAAATGATGTTTCTTTCTCCTTGAAGTAAGATACTTTTTCACTAAACAATGCACCGTCTAAAGCTCCTCCAGTAAATCTATCAATCGCTACATGATTAAAGATTTTGTCGCTTTTCACCTTTTCATCGGAATAATAAACATCATTGATAATTACTTTCCCTCTTTGTCCTTCTTTGCCCTCAGCTTCGTAGCCAAATAAGACTTTTACAGCTTCGTTACCTTTACCTTTAGTTCCTTTACCTTCATCTATAAATTGTTTCTCAATCTTATTGTAATGAAAAGCTGTTCTATGCGACAAAGCTCCTTTGATAGATGATGCGGGTATAAGGATTTGTTTTTTAAACTCAATCGTACCATTTTTGTACATGGCAATTTCTTCAGTAACAGGCTTATTATCAGCTTCATTGTCGCCAAAGCCTTCACTAAAAATAAAGAAACTATCATCAGGTTTTAAGATTAGCTTGTATTCTGTCAAATTTGAATCATCGCTTTTTATTTTATTTGACGTAAATCCTTCGTTTTTATGATTAAATGAAGGGTCAAAATTAAGATAGGCTTCAAAGTCACTTGGACTATTCAAATCATACACTCTTTGTTTAAGGCTGTAAATGTTGAGCTGTCCATAACCGTTTCTTGTACCTTGTCCAATCCTAAAGAGTGGACTTGACAAATTAGCTAAAATAGCATCCCAATGTTTTTTATCTTCATTGTTGCCTTTGAGTTCCAATTCAAAAATAAAGCATGTGCCTTTATAGACGATTTCATTATCGAAAAGCCCATTTTTTTCTGCAACACCTCTATCATTGATTCTTACGTGCTGGCGTGAAGGTAAGTTGGTGTATTTGTCAAGTATATTTTGTGGAATATTTGCCGTTAATCCTTCCGCTACCTCATTTTCATTAATGAGCATATAAGCAGAACTGATTTTTAGGCGTGAGCCAAAACCATCTGGAGCATTTTTCTTATTGTCTTTTGTTTTATAATAGCTCTCAAATGCTTTTTTCTCTTCTTTATCAAAAAACTGGTATCCCCAAAGGTTAATCAAAAACTCCTTATGCTCATCAAAAGTATCGAAAGTAACATTATCTAAAAATGAATGCCTAAGTACTCCGAACAAAGAAGTTCCTTGAATCATTGGTAAACCATGAATATCTTTCTGAACCAAAGCGTCTTTCAATAAAGAGGCTTCGCCAGAACCAACAAATAAGCCCGTTTCTGCTTCTAAAACAATACGAGCAATATATTTATGTGTAAAAGCCATCTTATTTTTCATTTGATTTTGTGGCTACTTTTGCCATTTCCGCTGAATATTTTGCTAAAAAGCTTGTACCATGCTCAATATTTCTTTCAAAAGTCTGACGCAATGTTTCCCTATTCCTATCTTTATCCCAATATTTTTCTGCCGAAACACCATGAGTTAGAAAGTCTTCAAAGAGGTTAGTTCGTAACTCTTCTACATTTTTAGCTTTAGTTGCATAAGCCCTGACACCTCCCCATTGACTTGAAGAAATTTCCTTTAAACCTTTTGTCGCAGAATCTAATTCTAATTGTACAGCCTTAGAAATAGCTAAATCGTTCTCTTTTTGCCCTTTTAGTTCATTTAGAAACTTACCTAAATTAGTTTGAGGTTCTCGTGGCGTACTCTCTCCTTTATTATCAGGATTGTTGGGTTCATTAAATAGTTCAAACTCCCATTCGCCAGTACTTTGATTCCCTTTCAGAAACTTAGGATTATAAATCACTCGCCCTAAACCTTCGGCTTGGTATTCGCCAACGCTATTCGTTTTTTCCTCGGGAGCTACTGCATCTTTAATATAGAAAACAGAACCTTTCAAAATGCAATCCCTTTGTGTATTGGGTGTATTTCTAATGCCATTCCAAGGCGAATAAGCATAAGTACGGATTTGAGATTTTTTCCAACAGATTTCACCACCACTAAGTCCTAAATCTTTAGGCTCAGGTTGAAAAGTCGTTTGTCCAAATTCATTGAAAAAGCAAAGATTACTTTCTGCATAAACGATGGTATAATCTGTATTAGGAATAGAGTCAATTCTTTTAGGTGCTTGTTCGTTCTTGAATTTTTCAATACAAACCTGCCCAAATTGAGCTGTTTTAGACTTGCCAATACGTTTTTCCCCCAAAAGAAAATTCTCTACAATTTGCTGATATTCAGCATTATGATAACGTACCGAAAAAACATATACTTGACCAGCTTTTAAAGATTCAAAGCCAAACATGGCTCCATCTTTTGAACGTCTTTCTTCTCTATCCTGAGCAGATTTTAAAGCAAAGTTCTTTTCTGGGCTTTTCAAGATATGTCCTGATGGAGTTAAATAACCGCTTCTTTCTTGCTTTAACTGAATACCCTTTTCTCTGAAATTGTCAAAATGACTTTTTTCCAGTAGATGATGCACCCATGCTTTTGTTTTGTCTAACTTATCTTTAAATAGCGAAAAAGGCATGGCATAGCTAACTTCTTTACCATCTAAAGAAATATGAGCATCGCCGAATGATACATCTCCAGCGTGTAAGATTTTATATGCCTTTCCTTCCTGATTTTTATATATCTCATTAGCTACAACACCTAAGAAGTTACTTCCTGCGATATAGTCTAAAGTCGTCATATTTCCTTCGGTTGCCATCTTGTTGTTCAAAACAACATCACTCAGAAGTTTACAGGTATAATATTGTTCTTTCATAGTTTAATTCGATTTTGGAGTAATTTCAACAAACTTACATCTACCTAATCCTCGGTTGCGGTTTACACCCAAATGCCTAACCCATTTGAGGGCTTTGGTCAATAAATCAATCTGTTCTTTAGAAGCAATTCTCGTTATTTTACCTTCCAAAGTAATGGGAATACAAACCTCCATTACTCTTAAAGAGCTTTCTTTTGCCGTGCCATTTGCTTTGATTTGCGTTGAAGCAATATTGCGGTATAAGAAATCACTGAGGGTAGGAATAATGTCGTCTCGTTCATCTTTTGAAAGCGTAGCATTAGAGAAAAAAGCAATGCCACTTTTTGTTTCTATGACCTTTTGGGTCTTTTCATCTTTGATTTCGTAACCCAATAACTCATTAATATATGTTCTATCTTTTGCATTGAGTTTTACTTCATGGATTTCCTCCAAAGCCTCTTTTAATAAGCCCTTTATTGTCTTACCAGCAATGTAAGGTAAATTACGGTCATCTTTGATAACCGTTGCATCAGCTTCTGCCCCGCCCGACAAACCCGAACCGCTATGCCAATCGCTTAGAAATGTTATTTTATAAGTCAGTTCCATTTTTAGTATTTTAAGGTATGAAGTTGGATTACGTCGTAGATGATGGTTTTATCACGCTGTTTTTCATTATCTAAATCAAGTTTACTATAAAAGTCAGCATTCACTACTTTCATTCTATCCAGCATAAAATTTGCCGTTGTTGGGTCTTTATACAGTTCTGAAATCCATTGGCGAAGTTTAGATACCGCTTTTGATTTGTCCTTTTTGGGGTCGGCTTCATCAGCTAATACTTTCAACTTGTTTTTAAGCATATCTACGCTCGCCTTTCCTTCTTGAGCATGAATCAAATAAGGGCCATAATCAAAACTTACCTTTGAAACATCAGCCGTAAGTGTTTTTTCAGTCATATCCTCTAAACTTTCAATAAATGAAGATTGAACTTTGTAGAAAGCAATACTTGAAGGAGGAATAGGTTTTCCATCTTTTTTAGAAAACTTCTTTGCCTTACCAGTAAGCAATTCAGCTAAATGTACGCCATAATGAAATGGATATTTTTCTTTAATATAGGCAATACCTGCACAGGCGGTAATGCCGTTTTCAAAACCATCAACCTTGTATTCAGTCTTTAAAAAAGTAAACCCATTTTCGGTTTCTTTTTCAAATGCTTTTAAAAACTCAATCGTAAAATTTAAAGCTAAATCTGCACGGATAATGACTGTTAGATCATCACCACCAAGGATTACGGGACGGATAGGGTACTTATACTTAGTTAAATCGACTTTAATAATATTTTCAAAAGCGATCTGTGCTGCCTTTTTTGTAGCAATGTCAAGACTTTTAGAAAAAGTTGAAAAAGCTTTTTTTACCTTCTCTTCTGACAACTTATTTTCTTTGAGTTTTTTCCCAAGTGTTTGTAAAAGAATACCTAAAGCATTCCCGTCTGCATGAATAATAGCCAACCAAGAATTACTTCCACTTTCAGTTATTTTTTCAATGTCTAAAGGAATTTGTTCAGCATTTACCTTATCTATTCCTGAAACACTTTTGAATACTTGAGTTTTTTCAGAAAACGCTATTTTAGCCTTTGTAGCACTACAAATAATTTCATCATTTTCTACAACAACAGCCACACCACCAGCACTTCTATCTCTTTCTATGCCCATAAAGCCTGTCTCAATGGGCATCGCAACTTTGCTCCTTTGTGCTTTTAGTTGTTGTTCCAAACAATCTATATCTTTGGGTAAATCGCCTGAGAGTGGGACAACTGCCTGACTGATTGTAATGCCTGGGGCAAAATCCATAATCACTTTTGGAAAGATTCTAACTAAATGTTCACACTTAGTTTTATCTTCAAAAATATATTTAATATTACCTGCTGCATTGATGATTAGGTTTGGAATGTTTCCATTAGTGTCTCTTACACTACTATCAATATTAGCTACTTCAAAAAACTTTGTTGTACAAATCTGTTCTACCAACTCACTTGCACCAACAATTTCTTTGAGTTTGTTTGTTTGAAAAATAAAGCCCTGTATGCCTTGCACACTGGCTCCGTATAGGTATGCCATAATTATTATCTATTTTTTATCTGTGAAACCGTTCCAAAGCCCAAGCTTACGCCTTTGCCGAGTCCAACGAAGTCGGGGAGGAAGGCATTTGTCCGAAAGCGGATGTCGAAGGCTAAGAGTTTTTGTTGTTTGTAGGGTACTATTTTTGATTTTAATACTTCGTCAATACGTAATGAAATGGGCTTGTCCACATCCCATTTGACTCCTTTGGCAAATGAAATGATATTGGCCTTCAGTACATTTTCTAAAAATTCTATCCGCAGTAAATCATCTTGGATTGCCTGATACTTCTCATAGTTTTCTTGATTGAGTGCCAGCCAATTATACAGCAGATAGTCAAAAGACTTTTCCCAAATCTGTAAATTGTACTGTTGCATTTGTAGGTTTTTGACCACCAAATTCACAGGACGTTGACCAATCATAATACTGAGATTTTGATTGTTGAATAAGTGTTGAATTTCATCAACGCCATAGTCGATACAAACAATCGCTGGGTTTTTACCAATGCGTTTGTATTGGATAACTGGATAACCATATAGGTACTCACGATCGTTGAGATGGTTATGGAAAATGATATGCTCGTTACCAGCTTTGGCGATTACGCCCCCTCTGAATGCTGGGATTTCGTAGGCCTCTATATTGGTGTCGAACTGTATTCTTAGTAATCTAATTTTCGGCATTATAGTTTTTGTAAATGTTTAGTGGCACAAAGAAAATGGTATAAAGTGTAATCTATTTGCACTTTTGAATTATCAGTCAATTCTAATTTGAAAATCAGCTTTAAAATAAAGAGAAGCACATATTTTTATGCGAATTGTAAGTACAAGAAGTAAGTTTGTAAAAATATCTTAAAATAATAAATAGACTTCATTACAATGATTATACATTACAAAGTAAAAATATAATTATTTTTAATAAAAGTATCAGGTATTTATACCTGTTTTAACTAATCTGATTTATTATTTTTATATAGAATAAATTGTTCGTTCCGAAGTTATTGAATTCAAACATAGATCAAAATGAATCCGAATAATTTATTGAATAAAAATCTTCAAAATGCCCAAGAATCTTATCTCCAATTTTTTGTTTAATTAAACCTAATCTTCACGACATATTTCTTTTTTAGTGCTTGGTAAATATAATTCTATTTTAATATACAGAATAACTTTCGTTTTCGAGATACAATTTTTGAAATGTAATAAATCGTTTGGTTTATCTTCAAGCATCTGATGCATTTCACTAAAAAACTTATCTGTCTAATCCTGCATTGAAAATCGTTGCCAATCAAATATCGCTTTTATAATTCCATAAAAAAATGATGAGCTGGTTAGAGATAAAATAATCCATTGAGATTTAAAATACAACCTTTGCTTCCATCAATCTCTCATCAAAGGTTTTAATAATATATCCCAAATCTTTTGCTTCAGGATTTAGCCAATCTTGATAATGCTCTTTTGGAATAATCAGTGGCATTCGCTTTTCAGTTTTTTGATTATTTTTTTGTATCTCAGCAATTAGAGGATTTGCTGGGACTGTAATAATGGCAAACGACCTAATGTAACTACCCTGCTTTTGAGGATTCTTCCAAAAACTCCAAATTCCGCCGATTGCAAAACAATCTTCATCCTTTAATCTTAATATATAATTGATGCTGTTTTCTTTCTTATTTTCTGTTTTTTTTTCGTAAAATCCGTCAACAATAACTAAGCACCGTCTATTAACAGAATCTTTGTAAGAAGCAAGCTCACTAATTGATTCAGCTCTAGCAATTAGAGTTTTTTTTCTAATAGTTTTTGCTTTTTCAATTGATGCCCAATGAGGTATTAAACCCCAATAAACATTCGCAATTAATCTAGGGTTATCATTCATGATTATTGGAGTTCTTGGATTATCAAATCCATTTACCAATAATTTTGGCTCATACTCTGTACCTTCATAGAATTCAGCCTTAAAGGCTAATTCTAACTTCTCTTTCTTACTGTTGAGTAGTGTGTAATAGCACATATCATTTTTATTAAATTATACTTATTCCATTCGTGGGTCAACTATAAATGGCAATTTTTGCATCCAATTTATTTGAATGGAGCAATGACCATACTCGACACAAACTTTTCCTTTTAAATGATAAACTCCTTTCCCTCTAAACGGATACATCTTTGTAGCATTAGGGAAGTGAACTGTATCAAAAAATTCTCCTTGTTCATCAACCCAATACCCAAAAAACATTCGTTCACCTTTTTTGGTCCTTGTTGGTTTTAGACTAACTAAATAGCCCAAAATTTCAATAACTTTCCCGATTCCAGTTGACAAATTACTCGCAAAATATTCACAATTTGGCTTTTGAAAAACTAATAAAAATGGCTTTTGCAAAGTAAATCCAAGAAGTTCAAATTCATCATAAATGTCTTCAGCAGGATGATGATAGAGTGATGGTAATTGATAATGTACGTCTTCTACATAAAATAATTCTGAAGTTTGCAATGTGTTCTTTTTGTTTACTTTAAAATGTGTTTCCCAAAGCAGTTCTTTTTTTGAATATCCAAACATTCTAAATGCTGAAATCCTAATCAAAATAATCATTTGCTCAAGTCCGATATAAACTCTTTTACAGAAATCATCAAAAGAGCTAAATGGTCTAATATTGCGTTGCCCAATTATTTGATTGATTGTTATCTTTTCAAGCCCTTTGACATGTATGAAGCCTAAAGTAATAATATTACCTTTTAAGTCTGTCAGTAAATTGCTACCATTAATATCTGGTAGCTCAATTATCGCACCTACTCTTTTTGCTTCATGTATATAAAACTCCGTTTCATAAAAGCCACCGAAGTTATTTATAACACCAACCATAAACTCATGAGGGAAATATGTTTTTAAGTAAAGGCTTTGATAACTTTCGACAGCATAGCTTGCAGAATGTGCTTTTGAAAAGCTATAACCAGCAAAGCTTTGTATTTGCCTCCAAACTTCTTTAGCAATATCATCATCGTACCCAAATCTTTTACAATTCTCAAAATACTGTTCAACTATTTTATCGAATTCTAACCTCGAACGATATTTTCCAGACATTCCTCGCCTAAGTACATCAGCTTGAGCTAATGATAAACCTCCGAAACTATGAGCAACCTTTATCACATCCTCTTGATAAACCATTACACCATAGGTTTCAAATAACAGTTCTTCCATTTTTGGATGAATATATTCTACAGTCTCTGGATTGAGGTGTCGTTTTATAAAAGTTCCCATCATTCCTGAACTGGCAACACCAGGTCTAATAATTGAACTAGCGGCTACTAATGTAATGTAGTCTTCACATTTTAACTTCCAAATGAGTTGTCGCATGGCAGGAGATTCAATATAGAAACACCCCATTGTTTCATGCTTTTTGAGTTGATTTTTGATGTTTTCATCATCTTTGAAATCCTGTATCGCATGGATATCAATACTAATTCTCTTATTTTTCCACACTAAATCTACTGTATCTTTAATGTGCCCTAAACCTCTTTGAGAGAGAACATCAAACTTTGCAAAACCAATATCCTCACATGTGTACATGTCAAATTCACCTATTACAAAACCTTTTGGCATAGCTAACAATGATGTGTAATTTGTTAGTTTTTCTTCACTTATTAAGATACCCCCTGCATGAATACTTAAATAGTTAGGAAAATCTTCCATTAGCTTGCCATATCTAAGAATAAGTCTTGTGTATGAATTTGATGGGTTTTCTCTATAACTACTTACCAATTCATCTATCTCATGTTTGGGAAGCCCGAAAACCTTTCCGAGTTCTCTGCATGCAGATGAATAATGAAAGGTTACATGAGTTGCAAGTAAACATACATAATCAGCACCATATCGTTTAAACGTGTAGTCGATTATCTCATCTCTTTCATCCCAACTAAAATCCAAGTCGAAGTCTGGGGGAGAGGTTCTACTTGGATTAATAAACCTTTCAAAATATAAATCAAGTAAAATAGGGTCAACATCGGTTATCTCTAAACAATAAGCAACGATTGAATTTGCTCCTGAGCCTCTACCTATGTGGAAGTACCCCCTACTGCGTGCATATTTTATAATATCCCATGTTATAAGGAAATAGCTACAAAAATCAAGTTGGTCGATTATTCTAAGTTCATTATCAATTCTTGATTGAGCCTCCTTATTATTTACACCGTACCTTTTAATCAAACCATCTTTAGTAAGTTTTCTCAGTAATTCAAGGTCATCTGCTTTAGAAGTGGTATAGAATTTTTTATTTTTAGGAGTATCGAATTTGAAAATAAAATCACATTTTGATATTAGCTTTTTAGAGTTTTCAACAAGCTCTGGATAGTTTTTAAAATGGTTTATCAGTTCGTCTGGAGTAACAAAATATTCATGTTCTTTTGCTTCCTTTGATTTTGGGAGTTTACTAAGCAAGCAATTACCATCAACAGCACGTAGTAAACGATGAAGGTTATAACCTAATTTATCTAAAAAAGTTACAGGATGAATTACCACAAATTTCTTGTAGTCATATTTATAAAGTTGATGTATTTCGTGTAGTTGAACACCAATAAACTCATTCTCATTTAACACAAATTCATTACATTCTAAAGGATAAATTGTACAAACATTTAAAAAAGAAGGAACACGGTTGGGGAATGGCTCTTTTGAAAGATTATATTTATTTCTGAACTCATTTATTTCACTTAGACCTTCTTGATTCTTTGCTAAACAGATAAATTGTAGCTTGTCGTCAACCCTAAACTCAACCCCCACAACAGGCTCAATGCCTCTTTTTTTACAAAGCGATACAAAATCAAAAATTGCTGAAGTACTATTTATATCAGTTAGTGCGATTTTTTTAATCCCTAATTTAACAGCAGTTTCAACTAATAACTCTATCGAAATAGTACCATACCGAAGGCTAAAATATGTATGACAGTTTAAGTACATTAATTACTCAGGTTTTCTTTTGTTTAAATCGAAGTTAAAAGCTCTTCCTATTGAATCAGTCCCATATCTGTTTTTAATGTTATCTATTGCTCCATATAAGCTAGCCAATTTAGCACTGTTGTCATAGAGTGAAAGTTGTTGTTGCCCACGTACTAATTTAGATGCCCTAATCCCAATAAGTCGTATCAATATTCTTCTATCAAATAACTTTTTAAATAGTTCAATGGCATGATGTATTAAGTCATGGTCTGCTGAAATTGGAGCTACATTTATTTGTCTTGTTAATGTATCAAAATTGCTATATCTAATTTTAAGTGTAATACAGCAAGTACAAAAACCAGATTCTCGTAAATCATAGCCCAGTTCCTCTGCCAATTTGCTAATCAATCTGGATAAAAAAACAATATCAATTGTATCCTTTTCCAAGGTTATTTCTTTCGACTTTGATTTTTGTTCAGAATAAGGAATAACCGGTGTATCATCTATTCCATTTGCTCTTTCCCATAATAGCTTTCCAGTTTTGCCAAAAGTGTTTTGAAGTAGTTTAACTGGCATTTGGCTTAAGGTATCAACGGTCAGAATACCCATATTTCTCAATGTTTGGGTAGTAACTGAGCCACAAAAGGGAAGTTTAGAAACTGACAGTGGAGCTAAATAGCTTTTTTCATCTCCCTGTAATATTTGAATTTGACGAGCTGGCTTTACTTCATTAGTGGCCACCTTTGAAACGGTTTTATTGGTTGCTAATGCCATCGATATTGACAAACCCGTTTCGGTAATAATCTTTTGTCTTAATTCTGAAGCAAATTTCCATGTACCCAAAAAACGTTCAAAACCTGTTAGGTCGGCATAAAATTCATCTATTGAAGATTTTTCAACGATGGGAGCACTTTCATAAATAATGTCCGTAACCATTGATGAATACTGTGAATAAGCTTCATAATCTCCTCTCAAAACAACAGCATCCGTACATAATTGACGAGCCATTCTCATAGGCATAGCTGAGCGAACCCCAAAAGTACGAGCCTCATAACTACATGCACTTACAACACCTCTATCTGAAAGACCACCAACAATGACAGGTTTGCCATTAAGCTTTGAATCTCGCAACCTTTCCACAGCTACGAAAAAGCAATCCAAGTCCATGTGGACAATAGCTTTATCAATCATTACTTCTTATTATTTTGAATACAAATATTATTCATTTTTAATCATAATGCCAAACAAAATAAATAATAATATTATTCAAAATAAATAAAATGGCTTATTTGAATAAAGAATGTATTCAAAATCGAATAAATTGAAATACCTTAAAATGAGAAAAGCCCATCAATTGATGGGCTTTTAATGCTTGAGAAATAATAGTTTAGGCAAAGTGAAAACGATATTTATAGAATTATGTAGTTTTTATGCCAAAAAGATTGATGAATATGATTTTTTAGTCCATCATGAATTGAATTCACCAAAGAGTAAAAGTTAGACCATACTTTGTGTCCAAGTTTTTAGCGACTGTATTTAAAGCATATAAGCTTCCTATCTGATAGATTTTCAAATAAAACCGTTTCAAATTTACATTTTTAGCATATGAATACCTGATTTATAAATTAAAACGAATATATTATTTCCTTTTAATTGCTATTGGAATAGTGAAAAAATCAGATCCCTTTTTTGTTATTTTAAAAAAGTTGATTAACTTTATATCAATAGGTGTAGAACTATTAACTAAAATAGCCTAAGGGATTTTCCCTTAGGCTATTTCTTTATAATTGTCTTCAAAGATTAAAATCCCTTTCAAAGAATGTAAATCTTGTTACAAAATTGGCACGTTCAATCAAAATGTTCATTAAATAGTTATTGATTTTATATAAGGTCTTAAAATCATATAATATATCTCTTAAAGAAGATATATTATATGATTTTTTATTAATCAGACATCCAATGAATAAAACTATAATCATAAAAAATAGTATAAATAGTTGATAATCAATAGTATTTTAATGAAATACTTTATTCTATTATGATTTTATTAAATATTTTATTTCATTTACTGGAGAAATATTTTAATTATTGATTCGTAAGAAATTTCATAGCTCACAAATTCATAGTTGATGCTTGACACGGATTATGCGTTTACCTCTCTATCTGCTTTGATATATCCATGAATTATTGATTGCCTAGAGGGTATTAAAATACTTACCTGTAAGGACGACGAGTTTTTTAAATGTTGATTCTTCAAATATTAAGCAGTATGGAAAACTATCTATCAAACAAAAGCTTCAAAGATTATGAAGACATCCCTAACTTGGATATTTTCCAAAGGGCAAAGGCACATGATGAGTATCTTGATTATCTCAAAGTCAGCGGGTACATGAACTATCGATTACTGGTAAACTCAGGTTGTGGCCCAGAAGTCGATTTGGCTGAGGATGGAGATATTAAAAAGGGAAGTTATGTGAGTTTTGTATGCAATGACTATCTGGGCTTCACACAGCATCCAGCAATTAAAAAGGCAGCTATTTCGGGAATCGAAAAATACGGTACTGGAGCTGGTTCTTCACCGCTAATAGGAGGCTATTTTGATTATCATCAGGAATTAGAGGATAAGCTTTCCATCTTTTTCAAAAAGCCTAAGGGCTCTTCTATTGCATATACTACTGGCTATACTTCTAATAGTGCGTCCTTACAATGTTTGTTAAAACAAGAAGATATCGCTATCGTGGACATGGCTGTACATGCTAGTGTTTACGAAGGGATACAGGGAACCACGGTCAAGCGTTTCTTACATAATAATCTGGATGCCTTAGAGCGTATACTCTCAAACGTCAAGGATAAATACAGAACTAAAATGGTCATTGTTGATGGGGTGTATTCTCAAGACGGAGATCTCGCACCCTTAAAAGAAATTATCATCCTTACACATCATTATGGAGCCGTTGTACTGGTAGATGATGCTCATGGGATAGGGGTAATTGGTAATACAGGGCGTGGAGCCATGGAGTACTTTGAAGTGATGGACAAAGTAGATATCATTACTGGAACATTCAGCAAGACATTTAGTAACGTAGGAGGTTATCTGATAGCAAACCCTGAACTGATTTCTTACTTACAGTTTCAATCCAGACAGTATGCTTTTTCAGCGGCAGCGACTCCAGCTATTTCAGCGGTAAGTAGGGCTATTGAGCTAGTTGATGAAGAGCCTCATTGGCAGAAAAAGTTATGGGAAAATATAGCCTATTACAAAAAGGGTTTAACAGACTTGGGATTGGATATTGGTACTACAAATTCTGCTATCATTCCTGTAAAAATCGGAGATGTACAGAAAAACTGTGAGGCGGGGAAGTTACTACTAGAATGCGGTATTTATACTAACCCCATCATGTATCCTGCGGTATCACTCAAGGACTCAAGGATAAGAATGAGCTTGATTGCCACCCATACCAAAGAACACCTAGATAAAGCACTAAATGCGTTTGATTATGTCAATAAAAAGTTGAACATTGCGAAATCTATGAAATAAAAGCAATGGGCAAACAAAAAAATACAGATTCGGAACAAAAAAGTGAAAAGTCAAGAAAAGTAACGGCTGGTCCCATCAGGGAGAAGGCTCGATCAATAACAAGATTAGTAGCAGCAGTAGGAGGGGTTATTCAAAAGAAAGGATATACTGGTCTGACTGGACCAAATATAGCCCAAGAAGCTGGTTTAGATAAAAAGCTAATCTGGACCTATTTTGGCAGTATAGACAATCTGGTGGAAACCTATATTCTGCAAAGGGACTTTTGGAATATGGCTGATCAGAAAATTATTTCGGAATTACTAAAGAACCCAGAAAACATTGGGAAAAAAGATATTACTGCTTTGCTTCATGGGCAGTTGGAGCGGATGATGAAAGACAAAGTGCTACAACGGATTATTCATTGGGAAATTGGAGAAAAGAATAAAACACTTCGTAAGGTAGCAGACGAAAGAGAGAAAATAGGAGAGCATTTATTTGAGATTATCGAACCAGACTTCACAGACACTGGCGTGGACATAAGAGCTAAGCTGGCTCTTCAGATTGCGGGTATTTATTATCTTGTCCTTCATGCCAAGTATAATGGCAGTTTATTTTGTGGTATAGATATTAATAAAGCGACGGATTTGGAACGTTTACAAAAAGCAATACAAGATAATGTAAACGCCATGTATGATGAGGCAAAAGTGAATAAATAGCTTTTATTCACAATTATCCTTTTTGTTTAATTATGAATGAGCCTTATGAATTTCTATATGACTACCCGCCATTAAGCATTCAGCAGGCATTGCCTGAAAGTTGCCTTTATTCTTTTGCCAAGGCTCAAAAGTCACTGTACACCTTGTTTGATTCAGCGAGTTTGATAAGCCAGAGACTCAACTTTCGACCCTTTTACATTGAGCTGCTGGAAGTGAATAATGATTTGCCTTTCCGAATGACTTATAGGGTTACTGAAAAGCAGCACTTCTTATTTTTTGTACTACATGGCAGCATAGATTTCACGGATACCGAAGGACTTTTTATCTCTCATGCCAGACAAGGACATTATGCAGTGACATATAACGATATAGGTCTATATCGGGTAAAGATGCCACCCGGAAGAAACATCGTTTTATGTATCTCCATATTGCCAGAATGGCTAGCATTTGTGGCTAAAGATTTACCCGTTTTAAAGGAGTATCTATCTCCATTGGAAGCAGGAGTATATCCAAACGCCATGTTGCCCTATTGTCAAATGGATTTACATATACAAAGAAGGCTCAAAACCATCTATTCTGAGATTTCAAACGGTGTTGGTTCTCTTGACGGCTTGCTACGATTACAAATTTCAGGAATATTAGAGCGGTATAATGTATTGGCTGAGCAGCAGCTAAACAGTATCCCCTATAGGGTAAAGGATTATCTGGATAGGCATTTCTATGAGACTAATCTCAATTCCCAGCGAGTGGCGGACTATTTTGGAAGAACCGAACGTACACTCAGAAATCATTTTAAGGCAACTTTTAATATTACCATACGAGACTACTACACTTCGTGCCGCTTACGTCAGGCTTTACTATTGATGAAAAGTAAAAATCTACCAGTGAGTGATGTCTTTTACCAAGTGGGGTATAATGATGAAAGTACATTCAGGTATGAGATGAAAAAGTACAAAATACGGATGGCATAAACAGCAAATAGGTGTGTCAAAATACAAGGAAAAATGATTGAAACGAAATAAGGTGAAAAATTGGAAAGGAGGGAGGCTGATTCTCCTAAAAACCCTTCCAATATTCTGTTTCGTATATGAAGGAAGGTTATGAACTTTGTCAGGTAAAATCATTACCAATATGAAGATAAAGTTGATACTCCTGATACTGTTGACACTTTGGATACCCGTAACGGTGGATAAAGTCATGGATTTTGAAATCTTTAAGACAGGCATCCTCAAACAACCCTTCGATGATACTTTGGGGTATTTACTTATCTACACCCTGCCTTTACTGGAAGGTCTTACAATACTATTTCTTCTCATCCCACGGATGCAATACTACGGGATGCTACTTTCTCTTGGCTTGATGTTAGCCTTTACGACTTACGTAGGTCTTGCGCTAGGCGGAGCCTGGGAAGAACTTCCCTGTGGATGCGGGTCTGTAATTAGTTGGATGAACTGGAAACAACACTTCTGGTTTAACCTATGTTTTACGGCTCTTAGCGGATGGGGTTTTTATTTAGTGAAACTAAAGCGAAGCAGTGACGCAGGAGACGTTACCGCTGAGGGCGTGCCGGCCTAATGGCTAAATACATTTTCAAACCTTATAAATTCAAAAAATCATGAAAAATTTAATGAAGAAAAACCTCGTGTTTGTTTTTGCCTTATTTGTAGCGACAAGCACCATGTCCTTTAAGTTAGCAGGGCAAAGAAATGTAAGCGATTATTGGTTTGCTGTAGATGTTGATGGGGACACTATTATTGGCTCCACGGATGCCCCTTCACCAGTTGATGACTGTAATGAAGAAAATTCCTCAAACCTTTGTAAAATTCGTTTGAATACTGCTAGTGCACCTGCTACAGTAACACAAGCCAACGCATCTAACCTTGTTACAGGGGATGCTCATAGAACACCTTGATTAAAAAATATACTGTGCTTCAATTGTAGAAGCACAGTATATTCCCATCTATCTAGCATTCTGAGTAATACCGCCCAGATTAATCACATTATCAGGGATAGGCCATGTGTACAAATGCTCTTGCTCAGGAGATAATTCATATCTCTTATTCCCCAGCACCCTAACAATTGTTTTGGCATAAGCAGTTTCTGTTCTTAACCTTCTCAGGTCACTCCATCTCACTCCTCTGAAGATTAAACTCTTACGTCTTTCATTCAAAATCTCCGTCAGGATATTTTTGGTGTTCTCCATCGTTTTAGGTTGATAAGCACCTTTTTGATAGCGATGAATCAGCAATTGATTAAGATCCTTGAGTGCATCCTCATGATTCCCCAGTCGCTCGTTGCACTCTGCCCTAATGAGATAGACCTCATCAAGGGCAGGAAAAGGATTGTAGGTCGCATAACCATTGTATGTTCCTTTAAAAACATAGTATCCATTTGATACTGAAAAATAAGTAGCCGCTCTTAAATCTCCAGCCCCGTAGGAGCCTAATAAAGTAGTATCTATTTTCAGGAAAGAAGCAAATGTCTGCGTCCTAATCATGGCATCAAGCAAAGGTTGCTCAGTATTTCCACGAGCATACAGGGGAAAAGGGAAGTTTAAACTACAATTCACCTCACTATATGATATTAATACATCCGAGATAGACAAGCATTTTTCCGCCTGCTGTTTGGCCAGTGTATATTCTTTCATTTGTAAATAGGTTCTAGCTAGTAGCGCATACACCGCTTGCTTAGAAGGGCGAGTTTTCTCCTCAGCCAAGGCAGGTAATAAGTCTCCAGCCTCAGTAAGATCCTGCACAATTTGTCTGTAAGTATCTTCAATGGTTGCTCTTGTATTTTGCTGATTAATATCCGATGTAAGCCTAACTGGAATCCCCATTTTTTGATTAGCCGTCTGCTTCTCATAATCATCACAGAAAATCTGAGCCAATTGGAAAAACTGCCATGCCCTCCAAAACAAGGCTGTTCCCTTTATCCTGTTCCATTGCACCTCATTTTTAGTGCTTGGTTCAAGCTTAGTAATGCTTTCCAACACAAGGTTTGCATAGAGAATTTTCTGATAGGCATTATTCCATCCGGGACATTGCTGTCCTTCATAGATGTCTTTAGCCCACACATAACCATTTTTTTGATAAGGGTTGGTCAGTGAATTCCAATCTGTTTCATTCAAATAATAATCATCAGTCCCAATTTCACCCATGATTAATAAAGCATTAGCATTGAGCAAAGTAGTATTGTCCATTAAAGCATCTAAGTCTTTTAAGGTAGTAGGTACAGCCAGCTTACGATTAGGTTCAATTTCCAAGAAATCCCCATAGCAGGCAATCATCAAGAGGCTGAGTACACAGTAGCCGAGACCATGTAGCATTGAATATATCTTTTTCATGTTGATAAATTTTAAGTTTAAATCTTTCAAGTGTTACATGTCAATTTTAAAGCCCAACGAATACGTTCTAATAGGAGGGTAGTCTGAGGTCGGGAAATCTGGGTCTAAGCCTGCTTGATTGGCACGCCACAGAATCCCTACATTATTGACACACATAAAAACCAATACATTACTCAGTCCCAATTTAGGCGCTGAGAGCTTGTAACTAAGGTTAATGTCTTTTAACCTTAGATGCGCTCCGTTTTCAATCAGTCTTTCATTACTTAAATAAATATTATCACGAGTCGTATTGGCTGTAAGCGTAACTGCTGGAACAGCTGTGTGTAGTTCATCCCCTGAAGATTTCCACCTTGCTTCATAATCCCGATGACCACCACCATAATTAATCAGATTGGAATAGTTGATACTACTTCTTCTGAACTGATAGCCTGTTTTATAAATCAGATTAACACTAGCAGTCAATCCTTTCCAAGTAAAGGTATTTCGAAAACTACCAAAGAATACTGGCACAGTAACCCCCATTTCCTTGAGACTACTTTGCTGTAAAGAAGCCCAGTAAGCCGCATAGTTTTCACTCAGCGCACCATCAACACCCACTTTGTTATCATACACCTGCATAGCACCCGTAGTAGGATTCAGCCCATACCAAGGCAAGGCATAGAGTATATCCACAGACTTCCCTTGATAGGCAGGCGCACGCCCAGCGTTTGAGGCAGGAAGAAAGGAAAGCAAGGTAGGCGCTTCCGCTGCATTATACTTGGTTACCTTGTTTTGTGTCCAAGAGGCAAGCAGCACCGCAGACCATTTAAACTTCCCCGTCGTAATAGCCCCATTGATTTCCAAATCTACACCTTTGGTGAGTAGATTGGCATAATTGATTCGGTTGTCAATGGTATATAAACCAGAAGGAGATTGGAAAATACCCGTCGTAGGATCCAGAAAATCATACCCGATGAGGTCTATCCCAGCTTTCTCATAATACTCCAGACTTCCTCTGATTCTGTTATGAAAGAAAGAAAAATCAGTAGCCATGTTCCAGACAATTACTTTTTCCCATCGTAAATTAGGATTACCTGTAGTGGTTATACGTGCATAAGGAAAATTAGTAATGACACCAGATGATAGAGAGATATTAGGAAGCGCACTTACTTGCTTGTTGATATTTCCATTGACCCCATACGTAGCCCTTAATTTAAGTAAATCAATAAATTCAATGTCTGGCATCCATTCCTCTTTTACATTCCAAAGCAAACCCACCGACCAGAGAGGAACACCCTTTTGGTTAGTAGCTACGCCAAAAATATTAGAAGCATCCCAGCGACCACTGAAAGAAAGCGTATACTTCTTATCGTAAGTATAAGCCAGATTAGCAAAGTAGGAGAGATAACGGTCAGTCAAATACCCAATATCATTGATAGGAGAGGGGATTCTCCCTGAGGAAATAGGGCGTAATTGATAGCTCGTCTCATAATTGAGATAAGGAGCACTGGTGAGTATTTGGTCATCATAGCCGTAAAGCAAGTATCCAGGACCCGATTGAGAACGGTCTTGTCTGACCTCTGCCCCAGCCAAGGCATCCAATTGGTGCTTAGACTGAAAAAGCCCACTATGACCAGACCCAGCATAACTATAATTGAGCTGTACTCTTCCATAATGACTATCCCCACTGGTTTGGTTCCCCGATAAAATACCACCAGAAGGTATTACACTAGTGCCATTCGCTTGGGTAAATCGGTTCACGAGATCTCTAACATAATAGGTTTGTGGAGCGTAATATTGGCGGGATGCTCCTTGTGCAAGACGAAACTGATATTTTACTTCCAAGGCTATATTTGGAATCAGTGCATAACGTAAACCTGCATTGATTCTTGTTTCATTATTTTTGGAAGTTTTATCAGAAAGAGCAAGTTCATCAAGGGGATTGTATTGCCAGTTAAGTAGTCCTTGAGATTCCGCAGTAGCGATGTAAGTTTGGCGGTATTTATAAGGAATAGCAGTTGGCATTCCATTGTCATCGCTAAGGCTTGTATAAGACTGAATGGCACCACCCTCCCGAGGGATGAGGTCTGTTCTCTCCAGTCCGTTATTGTTAAAATGTTGAAGGGCATAATACAGACCAGTAAAGAGTTCTAGCTTTTGATTGAATCGGTAGGTAAACTGATTATTCAGGGTTATTCTTGAAGAACTAAACCCAACGTTTCCAGAAAGATTTTTGTCAAAGCCAAGAGAACTAATATATTTCAGGCTATTATTCCCCCCTGAAATATTGAAAGCATATTGCTGATTCAGGCTTTTTTGATAAAGATTGGCGAGCATGTCTTTTCTGATGTCTTTCGTGGCTAGATGTTTCAATTGCCGCTCCATTTCTTCAGCTGAAAGCTTTCCTTCTTGTCTAGCAATCTGTATCTCAATCGCCTCAGGTAGTAATGTCCAGTTATTCTTCTGAAAACCGCCCTGCGCAAATCGCAATCGCTGAAAATCAATCAATTCCTGTGAAGCTAAGAAGTTAGGATTATAGAACAAATTTGGCTTTTCCCCAACAGTGAAATTAGACTGAAGGCTGATGGAAGTTTTTTGATTGTATTTTCCTTGTTTAGTATTAATCACGATGACCCCGTTTCCTGCCCGAACACCCCAAATGGAAGCCGCTGCGGCATCTTTAAGGATGGTAATATCGGCTATATCATTCGGATTGATACTATTAATGTCTCCCTCATAAGGAAAATTATCTATTACGATTAACGGAGCAGTATCGGAGAAAATGCTACTCACTCCTCTGATTCTAAGCTCCGAAGTGGTTCCTTTGGGTGTGACAGTACTTCTGTAGAACTGAAGAGCTGGTGTAACCCCTTCTAAGCGACTGATGATGTCTGGACTTACACTCCTGTTGATTAGCTCATTGCTAATGTGGGTGAAAGAACCTGTAGCACGTTCCCGACTGATTTTAGCATATCCTGTAGAAACAACCACTTCATCAAGGGCAAAGGATTCCCTGTGCATCAACAAACTTTCAGGCAGTGAACGACTAGGGTCAGAGTCAACAAGACCAACTGCAATAACTATTGTCTTAAAACCGATACTAGAAATGACAAGGGTATCAATTGGGTATTTACTAAGCATTTCAAAGGAACCGTTGGCATCTGTGATGGTACCAGTAGCAGCCCGCACCAGCCTGACAGAGGCTCCTTGTATCGGGTGTGCGTCTGTAGCGTCCAGCACCCTGCTTTTTAATCGTTGGGCATAAAGCATTGCGCAATTTCCCATCAATAGCATGAACAATAAGAATAGTTTTTTCATTAGCTTGAAGATTAAGGGATAAGGATTAGATGAATGAATTAAAGATTAGCATATTTGACGATGATGACTGGTATTTCCTGCTGCTGTAATACCAAATCAAGCCCAATCTTATTAAGCTCCTGTTTGATAGCGGGGATGGTAAGATTTGCTTTGTTTAGCCGAATGGATACATTTTGTTTAGCGGTAGTCCTATCAATGATAGGATATGGCTGTTGTGCCAGTACTGCGATGATGTAATTAGTAAGTTGCTCGATGGCTTGGTTCTCCATCACAAAGTAATTTTCAGCCTTATCGGAAGAGACTGGATTAGAAGAAACAGCATTAGAAAATCCAGCAACAGATGATGGACTATCTCGATTGATAATCGCATAACAAGGCAATTTCTTTTTTCCCAAGACGGCGATGATTCCCTTTTCAAGCTTGAAATAGCGATTGATGTCTTGTTCCATCAACTGATAGAGTCCTTTTCTTGAAATATTCAGAGAAGAGTCAATGGCTAGTTCGTAACAGTAGGAATGTTCTTTTAGCCATTTATAGTAGGCTAGGTCATTTTCATAAATACCTGTTTTCTGCTGTTGTATGCCAATCAATTCTTCTTTGAGGGAATCGCTTATCTCCCAAACGATTCGGTTAAATCTACCAGCGTAAGGAATATCGAGTCTATACATTTCATAAATAAGACTACGGAATGGGACATTGTAAGCCCGAATATTGGTAGCACTTCTAGTAATTCCCCCGATATTGACGTTGATGCGTTTGGAGAGTAGAGACCTGATTCGGGTATCCTTTAGACTACCCCCGTTTCCATCCAGAAAGAGGGGAATATCACGGTTAAAACTGACAGGCGGGGTGATTTGTGAGAGGACAAAAGCCTCTCCGTTTAATGCACGGTGTAGATTATAGGTATTGATATATTCTGCAGCAGCAGACGCTCCAAAGAACAGACCATTTCGAATCCATATTTGATGAGGGATACCTGTATGAGGAAAATACTTTTTCAGTAAAGTATCCTCAACCACAGTTGGTAGGCTCCAGCCCCTTTTACGAAATAGAGGAAGAGCTTTACGGCTGTTTTCATAGGTGACAGGCAGAATTACCACTGCTGAGCCAAACTGCTTTTGCAGAGAATCCAGCTTGCTGAGGGATTTAATACAGGGAGCACACCAAGTAGCCCAGAAGTCTAGGATGATTAGTTTATCCTGATAGTCACTGAGTGTTAGGCTTTGTTTGCCTTGGGGGTGGTTAGCAACTTTCAGGGACAAGTTCCAAAGCTCAGGTGGGATATTGTCTCCCACCTTAAGCGCTTGGGCGGTTAGGAAATGTACAGATATGTAAAAGTAAAGGCATAGCAATGCCCTTACGCAGGTTTTTGCGTTCATGGGTTTAGTTTTTAGAGGAATGTATTAAAACAAAAGAGTGGTAAGCTACCTTATACAGGTGCTTTGATGATGTTCTTGTAGCGCTGTTTAGGGCATGCGCTGACATGAAGGCAGAACACAGCCTTAACATGATTGGGATAAAAAAAGGAATGTTTCATAACTCGCACCTATTTTACGAGTCTCTTGCAGAAGGCTTTGAAAAGCAATATAGCACAGGGCTACTACCGACCGCACAACAAGCTTCCGACGGCTCCCAAGAACGGCGTAGTGGTAGAGCCCATGCACTATAATGCCAAAAGTAGGCAAAATATTGACATGGGCATTAAGTCTACCATCTCGTCTTGGTCAAATTGTCGGAATTTGTCGTCGAGACTCTTTAGTTTAATGCCAAAAATCATTACAAATATAAAAAAATAAATTAAAAGTCAACATATATGTTGACTTTTAATTTGTGAAGAATTGTCAGTTTGCATCATGATAAAAGAAACATCTGAACAATTCAAAAGAAAGCTTGGGAATAAAATTGCTAAGCGAAGAGTCGAACTTGGTATTACTCAGGAGCAATTAGCCAATAGTATTGGTAAAGATAAACAGTTTATAAACCGTTATGAAAATGATGGTGCAAACCCTACTGCGTTTGTTCTTAAACAACTTGCACAAGTTTTGGAAATAAGTGTTGATGAGTTATTGGATGTCTGAATCTTATTTATAATACTTATGTAAGTCTAGCAAAAATTGTTAGTCCATTTGACCAATTAATTTAAAGTAAGAGAATTACTAGGAATGAATAAAGATGCTTTCTAACTTAGGAAGTACAATAAATACACAACAATACAAATAGTAAGACATAGATAGTACAATAGAAAATTGGAATAACACAAATAAATACAAAAAGTACGACAAAACTTTCGCATATTAGCGAGTTGGGGTAATTATAATAAATTCACACAAACATCAACAATATGACAAAAAAGACAAAATTTTCAGAACTAAATCCAATTGAAGCAATATCAATTTTGACTGAACTTGGTGATGGCGAAACAGTAAATTCGTTAAGTGACCTAATTGACCAACACCCAGAATATAAAAACATAGCTCTTAAAGACCTTCCAGAAAATGACGAATTGTCAACTGCAACTTGGCGAGGGACAGAACATACTTACGGCTATATTCAACCTTCCACAGATGGGGCTAATCTCCTAAAATAGATTTTGCGTCTACAATTCAGCCAGACAAAAGTTTAAAAGGTCAAAAAATTAATATCAAACTTGGCAGTCTTTACACAATTAATTATCCTGGTTGGGGTAGACACAATATTCTAAGGCATTTTAAATGTAAGCATGCAAAAGAAAACTCAAACGAAACATTACTTATTGAATTCGAACAAAAATTCAAATCAAAAGAAGGTGAAGGAGCAGGAAATATTGGGGATTTTATTTTCCTTGGCATTTTAGTTCCCACAAATGGTTTGCAGTTTGAGGTTCAGACTGTTAATGTCAGCAATGATGGAGATGATGAAGCTTTAAATGTACTTGAAAGCGACACAATTAAAAATGGCTTAGACTTAGTAAATGCTTCTTTTGCAACGTTAGCTCCATTTACAAAGATGCCTCAAGGTGTTTTAGGACTTTTGTTGAGTAGAAATCAAAATAAGATTGTACAACAGTTCACAATTGGTTTTGATTTTAACACAGATGCTGTTGAAATTGCAAAATTGAGAATAGGAACTTATATTGTTGCTCAAGCAAAGAGAAATGAATTAAATTGGAGTGAATGGGTTTATCAGCGTTCAACTGGATTAGTTGTTAGAAAGGATAATTCCAATATAAGACTTCCATACAATCATATTCCATTCAATATATTAAAGCACAATTAAAACTAAACAATTATGAAAAAAATAATAACACTATTAACGATTGCAATATTTCCATTTATTGGATTTGCACAAGAAAAAATCGCAGGCCAATTTATGTCTGAAACTGTAACAATTTCGACAGGGCAACAAATAGGTCAACAGGGGGCAGGAACCATTTCAACAATAAGTAGAAGCTACCTAACAGTACAAGGGAAAAAATACAAATTATATAGGTTTAGCAAAGACCAAATAGCGAGTATGATACGCCCAAATAATGGACAGCAACAAGTACAACAACCATTAAGTGTTATTAATGAAGACTATTACTTAGTGGGTAATCAACAGGAAAATGGGAAATACTGTCTTATCCTTGGTATAATTGACAAAGAAAACAGAATAATATATAGTGCTACATTGATAGAGGTTTTTGACGAAAGTAAGATTACAGAAGCATTGAACAAATGTGGCTACGAAAAATAACTACCGCCAATAGCTAAGGTTTCGTGGTGGCTGAAAGCCAAAGCATGAAACCAATGTTGAACTTAACCTTGGGCGGACGGCTAGTCTAGCGGTCGGCTTCGGTGGTTTCTTTTATGGATTTGTCGTTCGATTTGAAGGTTTTGGAAGAGCAGGCTTTTGTCTGCTTTTTTTGTTTTTTGGGCATTAAATGTTCCTATTTTGTAATCTTAAAAAGATTTTGTAATTTATGCAAAGATAGAACTTTGATAAGTAAAAGCTACTAGAGATTTAGTTCAATATTGGTATTGCTGCAAGTGAAGCTGGACGTTGAAATTTCGGCTGTTTGCATCGTTGTACTTTAGTTCCGACAGACGAGTTTCAACTTGGCTTTTTGTTGTTAACTTCAACTTTGTATTTTCAATTGGGCAGTGGTTCTAGGCTGGACGTTATAAAATATCCCACCTGCAGCAACACCTGCTCGTTAGCGGTAATTTTAAAAAGACAATAACAAAACAAAATAACAATGAAAAGAATAACACAGACACTTTTGGTTTTAACCTTGTTAGCATCTTGTGAAACACAAGATGCTAACAAGGAAGTGCATTCACAATTAGGTGATAAGAATATGAAATTCATAAACGAACTTGATATCAATCTTGCGACACTTGAAAAATCAGATTATGAAATTTTTGCATTAGATGGAAACAAATCAGCAAACGAGGGGACAGAGTTTGGAAAAAAAGTTGGGCTTTATCAAGAGTTAGTTGATTTATTTGACCCTGAAAACTTTAATTGTGGTTGCGATAAACAAATGAAAAAGGCATTAAAAAAGCTAAAACCTAAAAATCAAGTATCGGGTTTTATACCTGATGATGTTAGTAAAAATGCCTTTATGGCAGATACTGTTTCGTTATTGGCTATGCAAGGAAGTAATATTTTAGCACATCTTTTCCAATACGAAAATAGTAGTAGAAAATCTAAGCCCTTGTTTGCTAAAAATGCTAATAGCGTGAAAAATTTCAACGTAAATAATTTTATTGAAAAAAAACCTGAAACATACGACCAATTTCTTTATACATTAGACTGTACTGGATTTATAACTGCGGCAGTTAATGCAACAGGAGGAGTAAGTGCTGCGTCTATAAAAACAGCTGCGTCTGTTGGCGTTTCTGCAAAAAAATCATTATTTGTTCTTGGGGGTGTAATGTATTCGCCACTCTATCAAGCATTTAAAGGAGAAGGTATTTTCAAGGGGAATGACTCTTTACGAATTAATGTTTTAGGAGCAATTTTAGATGAAATACCAACACAAGAACAGTCAGACAATACCAAAATTCTAATAAATGCAAATTATAAAGTCATATTGACTTCAAATTCCGGAAATTCAAACTTTAACGGAGAAGGAAGTTTTGGAGCTTCAGGTAACGCTTCTTTTGGATTTGGTTCAGTGCAAATAGGTTCAGATGGATCTGGTAGCATTGGCAGAACAAGTAGTTATACAAGCTACAAAACCTATATAATTCAAGAAAATATAAATACAAAACCACTGATAATAACCGTGAAAAATGTAAACGACTTGATTGCTCAACTTAAAAATTCGTAAAAAATGAAAATAATATTTTTCTTCTCTGTTCTTGTTCTTTTAATTACTGTATCAGTAAAAGGACAAACTTATTTTAATATGGTTCAAAAGTTTCCTGCTTCTGCTTGTGAACCATATTGTAATCCTAATCCTGACTTCAATCAAATTAAGCCAATCAGTTATACAGATGCCTTACTAGCTTTCAATTATCTTTCCAGAAAGTCAAATGCCCAATTCAACTATCCACAAGGTGGCTGTCCTGAGCGAGCATTGATTTTACATTATTTGTTGGACAGTATCCAAATTTCAAATTTTAGGATTTGGGTATTTGCACCTTCAAAACTGATTGAAAACGACACAAGAAAAATTTTCATTTATGATAAAAACACATTAACTACTGATAGTCAAAATAAAATTGAGTGGGATTTTCATGTTGCCCCATGTGTATTGAGTAAAAATCAGAATGGCGAAATAGATACATTAGTATTTGACCCATCAATTGACGGAGATAGGCCCTTACAACATACCGAATGGCTAAATTCTATTGGTAACCACGAAATCGCTGAATACACATTTCTTGATGGGAAATATTATCAATTCAATAAACAAAATAACGGGTACAGCAATGTTATTAATGGCTATTTTTATCCATACAAAAATTTTGCCTATGATAATTTGTGGTTAGAAAAAATGTTGTCGCTCAATGATGTGGCGTACGAAATGTTTGAGAAATATGTTCAAGACAAAGACAGAAATTTACAGGACGTTATGGATATAAGGTCTGTTATAGGTAATAGTGCAACCCTTAAGGAAGTTTTAGACTTCAAAGACGGAACCCCAGCTTCATCTAAAATCAGATATTTAGCTTCTAAGTATCCAAAGTTTAGCTCAGATATGTGGACAATGTATAGTGTTAAATTAGTTTATTGGACACAGAGAATACAAAGATTAAGGTAACAAAGCTACCGCCAACAACTAAGGTATAATTATAAAAAGCGAGCAAATTTTAGACTATTTTCTAATTTTTTTCCTCAGAGTGGAGACATACTGCGATAGTAATCAACCTTATATAATGCCAGCTAGTCTGGCATTATACATTTATTTTTAACTTGCTTTTGCTAAAGATACTACCAGAGGGGGCAAGGTTGTTTCCTCGCTCTTTAAAGTCTTAATTAGACTTTGAACGATAAATAAAATGCAGACTCTGTCTGCAATCATCATTGATGAAGAAAAGATAAAATGATAAATTATTATTTTAGAAAGTAAAAATTTAGCATTTAACAATACAAAAAGTATGACAAATCTTTCGTAAAAACACTTAGCCTCACATGTATTGGCGAAATAAACAACGATGCTAACTACTTCGCTAATATTAACATTGTAGGCGATGCTAAAAAAGACTACTCAAAACAAATTTTCTTAAAAACCTAAAATGAACAAACCCCTTTTTTCTATCTTATTTCTTTGGTTATCATTAATATTTTTACCAAAAATATTTTCTCAATCAACTGACTTTACCATTAAAGATGTAAAGTTTGAAAGTCAGGGCATTACTCTTGCAGGCTCAATTTTGATGCCTAAAAATCCATTTGCAGCAGTTGTAATTATTCACGGGTCTGACCCAGTAAAAAGGGAAATGGAGTTCGCAAAACGTCTTGTAAAAGAAGGTATTGCTGTATTGACATACGACAAACGTGGAGTTGGAGAGTCTGGAGGTGTGTACGTAGGACCATCTGTTGGAACGAATAATATTGACACTACTAATCTTAATTTATTATCTCACGATGCAAATGCAGCGGTAAATACATTTCGGACTTATTTGAAAGATAAAAAAATACCAATTGGATTAGTTGGGTTTAGTCAAGCAGGATGGATAATTCCAATTACTGCAAGCAAAAATCCACAAATTGAATTTATGGTTTTATTTAGTTGCCCTACGATTACGACTCTGGAACAACTTCGATTTCAGTTTTATACTAACGGGAACAATAATTTTTGGGTAAATCATACAGAAGCAGATGCTCGTGAACATACTAAAAATGACCCTGACAGGTATCAATTCGTGGCGACTGACCCCAAAATTTCTCTGAATACTCTTTCAATTCCTGGACTTTGGCTTTTTGGAGAAAAGGACATACAGATTCCTGTAAAGATGTGCATAGAGCAATTAAATAAATTTAAAGTTCAAGGCAAACCTTTTGAATATACTTTATTTTCAGCATTAGGACACAATACTGTATTTGATAGTGATACAGCACCTTTTGACATTTCAATTCAATGGATAAAACAGAAAACTTTGAACATTAAGAAGTCTAAAGTGTCAAAATAAAGCACAGCCTACAATAACTAAGTATTAGTGGTGTCTGAAAGCCAAACCATGAAGGAATGAGGAACGCATAGTCTTGAACTTAACCTGAGCGGTCAGCTTCGGAAGTTTATTTTATGGAGTTATCGTTCGATTTGAAGATATTGGGAAGAGCAGGTTTTGCCTGCTTTTTTGTTTTTAAGGTTTGTTTATCATTTATAGTGATACTCATGTTGGTAAAGTAAGTCTTTCGAAAATTGTTAGTCCGTTTGACCAATTAAATTTAAAATAAGAGAATTGTTTAGAATTACTAATAAAACAACTACTTTCGGAAGTACAAAAACTATCACCAAGAATACAAAAAGTACTACAAAACTTTCGCATATTAGCGAGTTAGGTGCCATTTTAGGACGACCATGATAAGACAACTTTTAACCATATTCATTTTGACGATTTTCTTTTCGTGCGGACAGAAAAGCAACAGTAGTGAAAGTAAAATTGAGACCATAGACAATTCCTCCGTTGACACTTTTTCGACACAACCTATTAACCAACAAATCGATCAAGACTACAATTGCAGTTATGACAATCAAGTATTAGGTCTAGGTATTGGTTTAGTCATAGCGCCATCAAAATTTGAAATTTATAATGACAGTCTACTGAGTGAAAAATTAGCAAGTTGGGATATGTATGAAGATGAAAGTAAAATAAATTTATGCTCAAAATTTTTCAAGCCTGACTACGGAATAATGCATTTTGTGTGTATCGCAAAAAGTGAAAAAGCATATAAGGTTTTAGTAAACTTTTCCGATATTAAATATTTACCTAAGACAAAAAGTTATGACTTCAAAACTTGGGACGAATACATATCTCAATCTTTCGGAATAAGACGGCTTACAAACGATAATGGAGGCATTTCAAAAAATTACACATTAAGAATTAAACCCGAAGACAACGCTGACACATTAGTAATTCCTAAAGGACACGAGTTTTTTTGTCCAATGGAAATTAAAGGTGATTGGCTAAAAGTGAGATATGATTGTTTCTATAATGACGAAAATAATTCATATGAAGGTGAACCTTGCCACAATTATATTGACAAATGCAAAAACCCATTGACAGGTTGGTTACGGTGGCGACAAGAAAACCATTTACTTATTGACATATTTTTGATGCCATGACAATAAAAACGGCCTATAATGGCGTTTGGCAAAAAAGCGGGTTCAGTGCTCAAACTAGTCGTAGGTTGTTTCCTACGATTCAAAATGTTAAAGAGCGTCACGCTGATACACTCTAATATATTCAATAAGCTCTTTCGGGCGTGAGGACCTTCCTTGTTTTAGGTCTTAGGAAACCCTGAGACTAATTTGGATTGCTAATAATTGCTTAGTTTATATGTATTACTTAGTTTTAGGAAAGAAACAGCAAACATACGTATATTTATGAGTTGGTGGCAATTATGACAAACCGCTCGATTAAAACAAGACCATAAAAAATAAAGACATTTTTAATGACACAAACATTCAGACTTTTAACCATTTTTATAGTACCCCTTTTAATAAGTTTTAGTAGTTATGGACAAGAAAAAGACGACTATTCTTCCAAAATAGATAGTTTAATCAAAATGACAAATCCGAGAAGTTTCAACGGAGTAATTTTGATTACTCAAAAAGGTAAAACAAAATAT
>NZ_JAYGIL010000008.1:0-198495 GCF_034931025.1 Arcicella gelida
TTTACAACTAGGACACGATAACATAGAATAATACAAGTTTGAGTAAATAACTCTTTTTACACAAAGTTATACCAAAGTTAATCTAAAATGATAGAGAACATTACTTGTTTTACACTACCCAATATTTTTTGTAATAATGTTTGCTCTTAATTCTTTTAGTCAAATTAAAGATAAAGAGGAATTAAAAAAAGTATCAAATGAGATACTGACATACATTAACAAATACTCAATAGTAACTGACTCCATAAATTGGAAAGAATTCAATGAGGACATTTCAACGAAAATTGCACAATTGAATGACGTAGATTCAAGTGGAATTATTTTTTCTTCAATTTAAAATAAGTTACGACAGTATGGGGACTTTCATTCATTTTATTATGATAAGTCTAAATCAACAAAATTGGTATCAAACGATACGGCTTTAATATACCCATCCTCAAAAATTATTGACAATTCAATTGGTTACCTTTTTTTACCTACACATCTATCAATGAATCAGAAAGAAAATTTTATTTATGCCGATACATTAAGAAAACAAATTGAATTATTAGATAAAAAACATCTCATAAAAGGCTGGGTTGTAGATTTAAGGGAAAATAGAGGTGGAAATATGTGGCCAATGTTAGCAGGGCTAAACCCAATTATTGAAGATGGCACTGTTGGATATTTCGTGACTAAAGGCAAAGCAATAAAATGGAAAAGCAATTCTAAAAATACTTATAAATGCAAAAACTTAAATAATAAGATAGCAATATTAATTGATACATTAACTGCAAGTAGTGGCGAAATGACAGCAATATCATTATTAGGCAGAAAAAATTCAAAATCTTTTGGTAAAAGAACAAGTGGTTATACTACAGCAAACCAAAACTATAAATTATCAAACGGAGCAATGCTTTTTTTAGCGACTGCCTATTGTGAAGATAGAACAAAGAAAAAATATATTGGAAGAATAACTCCCGATGTTGAAGTTTTAGATAATGCAGAAACCATGATTGAATATAAAAAATGGTTACTTGAAAAAAAATAAACTTCCTTCGCTAGTCTAAGTGTTTTTCACTTAGACCAACAAATAACTCAAACTAGTCGTAGGTTGTTTCCTACGACTCAAAATGTTAGAGAGCATAATGTATCAGGGATAAATATTCCTTTTGCCTTGAAGCATTTTAATATATTCAATAAGCCCTTTCGAGCATGAGGCTCTTCCTTGTTTTAGGTCTTAGGAAATCCTAAGACTAGTTTGGGAATAATACAAAAAGTACTACAAAACTTTCACATATTAGCGAGTTGGCAGCAAACAAAAATGACTTACCTCAAATTTATAACAGGACTTTTATTAATCACACTGTCCACTAGTAGACAAACCTCAAGTGTAACAAATACTAAAAGTTTGGAGATAAACCGAGAGTATCCTTCCTACATAATTTTTGGAATCTTTTGTGGTGAATGTTCTGGACATTGTTCGACGATGTATCGTTACAATATGATGGGCAATTCAAATACATTATTTATTGACACTACTGACAGTTATTTTAAAAATTATGGCAAAGTTGTTTGTAAGACACAAATAAATGACATTACAAAATTCCAGACTATCAACAAACTCGTTCAACACATTCCAAAAACATTTTTAACGACAGACAAAAAAGAGCAAACTTTTGGTTGTCCTGATTGTGGAGATTGGTGTGGGATTTATTTTGAACTTGGACAAGGTACGACAATTAAGAAATTCTACATTGATTATAAGGAAGACGAGCTTGGAAAAGAAGTAAAAGATTTTGGCGAATTTATAAAAGCAGCAATAACAGAATTGAATAAGCAAAATTAAATCTGTATTGCAAGTCTGCAGCCAATAATTAAGGTTTCGTGGTGGCTACAAGCCAAATCATGAAAGAATTGGCGGACGTCTAGTCTAGCAGTCGGCTTAGTTAATTTCTCAATCTAGTCGTAGGTTATTTCCTATGCCTCAAAATGTTAAAGAGTGTCACGCTCATAATTATTACCCCGTTGGTTGATTGACTATGTTTTAAATAAATACCTTTAATTTTTTATAAAACCTCATACTCTGCCACCACCATTTACAATTATTTGCTGACCATTTACCCAAGCACCTTCTGGGCTAGCAAGAAATGCCACTATACCTGCGATGTCTTCAGGTTCGCCCATTCTTCCTAGGTTCATTGCTTGCCCAATCCTTTCCAATTCTTCTTTCGAAACCTCTTTATCCATTAAAGGCGTCTTTGTTGGGCCTGGAAAAACACTATTTACTGAAATTTGGCGATGACCAAGTTCCTGTGACAATATTTCAGTAACTACTTTGCCAGCGGCTTTACTAGGAGCATAAATACCAAGACCCGCTGCTGGATAAAGTGAACTTGTGGAAGAAATCTGAATAATTCGTCCACCATTCCTAACGTGTTTGGCGGCCTGTTGTAACACAAAGTAGGTTCCTTTATAATTTACCGCATTGATACGGTCGAAGTCAGCTTCAGTAACATCAGTAATAGGAATACCCATAACCGCAATACCAGCATTGGCTACAACAATATCAATACCGCCAAATGCTGTAAGGACATCATTATAAAGCTTAGTGATTTCGACTACTGAGCTAACATCTGCTTGGAATCTTATGGCTAATCCTCCAGCTTCTTTGATTTTATTCACTACTTCATCGGCTTGTTGGGGGTTTCCCATGTAATTAATGGCTACTGCAATGCCGTCTTGTGCTAAACGGGTGGCAATAGCACGACCAATACCTGTTGCTGCTCCTGTTATTAGTGCTACTTTTTTTGTTGATACTGTCATGATTGCTTATTTTTTACCCCAAAAAATCTACCTTTACTTTTTCAATTTTCGTTTTAAGCTCGGTGGCAAATTCAGTATTTACAATTCCGTTTTCAACATCAAAATTTTCGTAGAAACTTGGCAATAAAAACGTTTCAATAACTTTTGCACCATAATATGGAAGTGTATTTTTGGCTAATTCTAATACCGAAGCTCCACCTCTTAATCCTGGAGAAGTAGCTAATACAAAAACGGGTTTGTCGCCAAATGCTTTGCGTTCGGGAACAATAGAAATCCAATCGTAAATATTTTTAAAAGCAACTGAATAAGACCCATTGTTTTCTGCAAGTGCAATAAGCAATAAATCACTTTCGTCAATTTTTTTGGCAAAATCTAGTGCCAATTGTGGGATGCCAATCGTAGGAATTTTATCTACGCCAAACAATGGCATTTCATAATCATTCAAATCCAAAACCTCTACAGAATGGTTCTCGAAAAAAGTAGAGGTATGAGTTACTAATTTTTTGTTGATAGAAGCAGTACTGTTACTTCCTGCAAATGCTAATATTTTCATGGTCTTAGTTTTATTTTGTTAATTTAATTTTTCCGTATTTTCCAGCATAAAAATCTCGATAAGCATCTGCTATTTCGCCTTGGGTATTCATTACAAATGGTCCTTCGGCTACTACAGGCTCTGTATATTCTTCACCACCAAAAAGTAATATATCAATGGCTACTTCGAATGTGTTTTTTAGCTCAATTTCACCTGCTTCTCTATCAAATTCTACAAACTCTCCTTTTTGGAATTCAGTATCGTTTAATACCGCATTTTGCATGGGTAAAAAAGCTGCAACTTCAATTTTATCTTTTATTTCAAACGAAAATTGTTTTCCTGCATTCAAATGAATATGATACAAAAACTGCACTGAATAATTTGGAATAATTGAACTCAATTCTTCGTACTTGCCTACAATTATTTTTATCCATCCATCTTCGTTAGGTAATGTTTTTATAGGTACTTCATTGGCTTGAATTGCTAAATGAGCAGGTTTTTCAGCTTTGTTTTTTGCAGGTAGATTAATCCAAAACTGAAAGCCTTGGATATATTTACTATCCGTTTGGCTATCGTAATTAAAATTCTCATCGTGGATAATTCCATTGCCTGCTTTCATCCATTGAGCCCCACCCGAATGTATTTTGCCAGTATTTTCAGCACTATCAAAATGTTCTACTTCTCCCTGAAGAATATAAGTCAATGTAGCAATGCCCCGATGTGGATGCACCCCCATGCCGTTTTTTGTGATGGTTTCTTTGATTGCAGGAGCAACATAATCAAGAAATACAAAAGGCCCAACTTTGTCGGTATAGCGATTGGGCAACATTCTACTGATACTTAAAGGACCTAAATCGGCACTACTTCCTTTTGTTGAAAAACTTGTTTGCTTTTTCATAACTATATATTTTAATGATGTAAAATTGCACCCAAACGAAGCCCTAAAACGATGAGATTTGATAAAAAAAAGCGTTGACATATATCAACGCTTTTTGAAATTTGTTTAAAAGCATATCGGTTTAACTTGATATCGCTATTATTCAGCAAAACTACCACCGCTCATTGCTTTCATAAAAGCTTGCGGATTCCAGTATTCACGGTAGTTTACAATAAGCCCATCACGGAAAGTTACAAAAGTGGCATAGCTCATTTCGTAAGGATTACCATTGCTAATTACTACCCCAGATGCACTCCATTCTGCAATGGCAACATTTGCATCATCAGTAGCATAGATTTTTAAGGTAGGGATAGTTTTTACATCTATAAAACTTGGGTAGTTACGTAAGTATTCATAAAGTGCCTCACGACCTTCAAACCTAGCTGGTGTACCTTCAGGGGCAAAAGGAAATTCTGCAACCACATCCTCAGCACAAAGCTCTGACCAACCTTTCATATCCTTGGCAAGAAATGTATCTAAACTATTACGAAGAAGTTGAGTAGCTGCTGTGTTTGTTGTATTTTCCATGTTATTAAAATTTAATGTTTTTATTTACTGATTTTACGATACAAAATTGCATCATAGCCAAGCCCCTCAACGATGAGATATGATAAAAAAAACCGTTGACAAATATCAACGGTTCTGTAAAATCAAGATTTAAAATGGAAAACTATCTCATCGCTTGTTTTCTGATTCTGCTTAACGTTTCTTTGGTAATTCCCAAAAAAGAAGCAATGATGTGTTGCGGAAATCGTTGAATAAATTGTGGGTGATTCTCTGCAAATTCTTCATAGCGTTTTTCTGCTGTATTACTGATAGTAGAGCTTAATCTTCGTTGGTTAGCAATGGCGTTTCTTTCATCCATTAGTCTTATCATTTTTACCAATGCAGGTATTTTTTCCATTAAATCCAACATTTCGGCTCTTGTAATAATAAGCATTTCGGTATCTTCCCAAGCATCAATATTATATTTCGAAGGGGCAAGCATAATAGAGCTTTCACGGTCGCCTGCCCAGTAGTTTTCAATGTATAAATGAACGATATGCTCTACGCCTTTATCGTCAACACTGTATTGTCGCATAGCCCCTTTTATAATAAATCCAACATGCTTACAGACATCACCCTCTTGCAAAAAGTATTGTTTTTTTCTGAGTTTTTTGGGTTGAAAAGTAGCTCTAATTAAGGTTTCTTCTTCGCTTGTAAGGGGTAAATTAGCATATTGGTTGATGTATGCCAAAAGGTTTTTATACATTGGTTTTGATGATTAAATTACGCAGATGCAAAGGTATAAATAATGTTTCGTAATCTTAGTTCACTTGACTGTTCATCATTTTGCTATCTACGTGCTATTCAATGTTGGTAATTTTCTGTTTCCTTATTTCCATAGGTGGTGGTTAACAATTACTTCGTCTTTAACTTAGCGTCTAAATATAATAGTGATTTTACTGGAAGTAGCTAAAACTCATCATTGATAACTTAGGCTTATCAGCCCAAATACCATAGTGCATGTACATTTCACCATAATGAATACATGGTAAACCTTCGGAAATAATATCAGTTTTTACAAAACGTCGACCTCTAATAAATTCTCCAACTTCCCCCAGCGGTTTCCACTCAACCACAATCCCTTCTAATAATTTATCTAACTCGCTCATGCTCTAGTTTTATTTTTAATTAGTTTTTGTTTGCACTTCTGCAATAGCGATGGCTTTATGAAGTTTGTCAATAAACCATTGTTTGTCTGGAAGTTGGGTAAGATACTGTGCTACTTTGATGTTTTCTTCTCCCAGCATTAATTGTTGCGACAGTGTCGCAATAATTTGTTTTCCATAGCCCGAATATACTTCGTGTTTTAAATCCACCAAAATATAATGACCGATAGACCAATATAAATGATTGGTAGCTTGGTTCAGATAAACAACTGCTTGCTGACCTGTTTCCTGTATTAGTTGCTTGATTTTGTCAAACAGCTCTTGCTTACCTTTATTTATTTTTTCTGAGTTCATATTTTTCAGTCCCTTCTACTATTTTATCTAACTCGCTCATGCTTGTGTTAGTTGTTATAAGCTTTTATTTCATTGACCAACAAGTCTTGCAATTGGTCTTTTGGTAATAAAAGCTGATATTCTGCCACGCCAATAGGCTTATTGATGTCTTGGAGGGCAATTTCTACATCTAAATGGTCTTTATCGGCACAAAGAATAATTCCGATAGAATTATTTTCGGTTTCGCCCTTCTCCAATTTATCAAGTAACGACAGGTATAAATTCATTTTGCCTACATATTCGGCTTTAAAACTGCCTATTTTCAATTCAACAGCTACCAAACTTCGCAAACCACGATGAAAAAAAAGCATATCTACAAAATACTCTTTGTTATTGTATTCTAAGCGGTGTTGGTTGCCAATAAATGTAAAGCCTTTGCCTAACTCCAATACAAAGTTTTTGATTTTTTCTACCAATCGTTTTTCTAATTCCGTTTCTTTTACTTTTTCGGTAATGCCCAAAAAGCCAAGATTATAACGGTCTTTAAACACTTCGTTGGCATAATCTGCATCAATGGCAGGAAGTGTTTCATTAAAATTGTGCGATTTTATTTGTGTTTGATGATGGCTGAAGCTATCCATTTTGATGGCATTGAGCAACCAATCTCTGGACCAGCCTTTGGTAATTGCTTCGTTGGCATAAAAAAGTACAGCTTCGAGCGACTGAACTTTGTTGATTAACAACAAATTATGTCCCCACGGCAAAACTGCGACAGCCTGTCGCAGTTTTAAGTCTGCCAAATAGTAACGCTCATAAAATCGTTTCATATCCCACAAATTGCGGGGCGATAAGCCCATATCGGGAAATTCTTTTTTGAGGTCAACCGAGAGTTGATTGACTACTGCACTACCGTAGCCTTCGACTAATTGTTTTTCAGCAATCAACTTTCCAAGATTCCAATAAATCGATTGTGTGGCATTGTTTAATTGTTTGGCAACAATTATTCTGGTTGTACGAATTTGCTCAACCGCTTGTTTCAAAATACGTTCGTATTCTTCTTTTTGTAGGCTTATTTCTTTGCTCATCGTTTAACCTTCAATCTCGTTTATAATGGCATCATCTTTTATATCGGGCGTTATAATTTCATCAGATAAGTCGGCATATTTAATACTATCGTCGCCCCCCTCAATATAATTAGTAAAATTTTCACTGATAAATCGGTAGAACAACGTACCCAAAACAAACTGTTTAAAATCCCACCCATCTACCGAGCCACGTACCTTGTTGGCAATTTTCAATATTTTAGCTTGTAATTCTGCTCGTTGAATTGTACTTGTCATTTTTATTCTTTAATGAGTCATTTGTGTTTAATATCTTTTCCAATACTTCTTTCATGCCTGTTTGAAAAATGGTCGCTAAGATAGACCTAATATTTTAACTATCTCTTTACGCAATAAAATTAATGGATTTATTGTCAATCCTTCCGTCTGTTGTTCGTCAAGATGTTAACCTTTAAAAAATTGTATTTACTCTTGAAGTTCAATTTCTAATTTTCAATGGCTTCTTTCGTAGGTGCATTTCTTGTTCTTGCAAATTCTACTGTATGTAATATATAAATACTGGTTTGTATAACTAAATAGCCCATTTCCCAAATGCCTTTCCCATAGGCTTCCACAAATATTTTTATCCAAGAGTCAGATGCTGTTTTGTCCCATTTCAAGAGCAAAGGTATGATCGTGTTCTTAACGCATGAACAAGGTCATGCCAATGTTTTCCAAAAAATCTCCACCCTTATGGGTTGTATTTATTTGGTAAAACCTTGTTCCTGCTAAACACTAACCTTTTATGCTCGTGAAACGAAACAAAGCATACTCCGACTCTTTACACGAATAAAAAAAATGTCAGAAATGAAAAAATATAGCATTAGAAATGGCAACAAAGTGAAACGAAACAGCACCACCACTCATTGCCGAATAAATCTTGAAAAACAAATTAAAACTCTTTCAATAACACAAAAAAGTAAAATAGTGGATAGCCTCTATTTGTCAACAGATGGAGCGGAAAAATTAAATCTAAATCAAATCACAGGCTAGAGGCTAGCCTTAAAAAAACGTAAGATATAGCAAATTGGTGCAGTAATACAGTTGTCTTCGAGGGAAGTCCCGAAGCAATCAAACAAATACAACAGCTTTTCCAAGCAATGAAGGAAAACGAAGAAAAGACGAGTCACGGACAATTACCTCATTTTGTTTCCAACATTAATGGAGGGTATTTCTTCAATCTATATTGGAATGAGGGAGACGAAGGAATGTTTCAATACGAAACTAAATGGTCTCCAAATTCGAAAGTGTTACAGAGTATTGCAGATATGTTTAAAGTTGATTTTGTGCTAGATTATGAAGAAATGGGGAACCTCATATATGGTAGAGCATCTTATCAAAATGGAATATTAGATGATGTGTGTTTAAGCGATGAAGAATTGGAAAGCTATCAATTTGACGAGGATACTGACACCTATCATTTTGAAGGGAAAACCTACGATAGTGATTGCGAGATACTTGAAATACTTTTGGAAAGAAAACTATCTTTCCTATAACAGTGACAAATTTGAATGGTTGCTTCCTTAAGGTGATGAGCCTTAGGGAAGTTTTTAGAATAGCCATACTTTACAAAGCGTACTGCCAAAAGGGTAAAAAAATCCGAGTTTGACGAAATACTTTGCAATCAAAGAACAAGTAACAGCACATCCACATTTAAAATCATGAATACAATTTTTTTCAATCAAATACAGCAATCAGACTTTACAAGAGTATTGCAACTGAACGTCTCAAAAAGACTATGAAATAACCTAATTATACCAGTCATTGTCAACAATGAACACATACTAGAGAGGCGGTAAGTTGTTTCCTACGACTCAAAATGTTAAAGAGCGTTACGCCCGTAGAATGTATCAGGGATCAATATTCCTTTTGCCTTGCAACATTTTAATAAATTCAATAAGCCTTTTCGAGCGTGAAGCTTTTTGTTTTTGGTCTTTGCATGACATAAGTTATTAGATATACTCATGATAAGCTTGTTTCTCCATTTGAGTAATGCAGAAGACAGACATGGCACTTTTCATTTCCAGTAAAGGACATTTGTTAAAAGACTGCCTATAATTATCAAACAGATTACTTTCTCCTATTCATTTTTTTGATTTAGGAGGCATTAAGATTGAAAATTTTATCTCAAATAAGTTTTCCAAAATCTAATATAACTTTTATCGAAGATGATTAATTTCTTTTTTTCCAAAACGAAGAGTCATTCCATCGGTTTTCTTTATTGTAAAAAAGTGTTTTTGTTTCAAGATAATGCTTGAAAATAGCATTGATATTTTCTTGATAATTTAAAAATGTATTTGAATCATTAGCATTGTCTATGATAGCTTTTGCTGCATGACAAGCTGAGCTAATAGCAAAGCCAATGCCCATTGATGAAATTGGATCAAAAGAAGCTACAGCATCACCAACAGCCAAAAAATTACTTTTAGCCCCTATATTTGAGATGTGAGAGAACGCATTTCTGACCCAAGGTTTGGCGTTAGAAGAAGTATTTGCAAGCATTTTTTTGATGTGTACTGTATTTGAAAGTAATTCATTCCAGTTTTCTGTTTTTTGTAACTGCTTTTCTTTTACTATTGTTGAATCTGTAAAAAGTGAAACCACCATTTCTTGATTAGGTAATCCTGCAAAATACCACCAACCATCTTCCACTGTCTCTAGTAAAATTTCCTGTTTAATAGCTCTTTTAGTATCCTTGAAATACAAAAATGCGCCAATAGCCACTAAATCATCATATTTCTCGATCGGAATTCCTAATTTTCGGCACACATGACTTTGTCTTCCACTAGCATCAATCAGATAGGTGGATTTAATGGTGAAATCACCTCTGGTTTCATGCCTTAATTCGATAGTCCAAGCAGTATCAGTTTGTTTGAAATCAATACATTTTGTTCTTGGGAAAACAATTGCCCCTTTTTCAGAAGCTTGTTTCAATAGCATTAAATCAAAATGTTCTCTATCTAGTTGAAAACTATCTACTTGTGTACTAAAAATAGAATGCCTTGACGAAATATGTGAGCTTCCCCAAGCGGCTAGACTACTGTATCCGGGTAAAAGACTATTCTCTTCAAAATCACTTTTATTAATGCCTATGTAATCAAGTAAATCAAATAAGCTTGCATTAACTTGTTCTCCAACTCGGATGGAATTTAAGTCGTTTTGCTCAATAATCATTACCTTTAAGTTAGAGTATTTAAGCAAACTTAAAGCGGTGGAAGAACCCGCAGGTCCCCCACCAACTATAAGTACATCTGTTTCAACTGTATTTGGCATGTTAGCGTCTATTTCGAGTTCCAGAACGAGGTAAACCAAGTCCTTCGCTATGAATTTCAATGGCTTTAAAACCAACTTCTTCAAAGTGTTCCATCAATACTCTTGCTTTATTACTTTTTCGTTTTACTGCGGAAGTACTTGCTTCAATAAAGAAAACAGGAATGGTTGTTTCAGCATCTTCTGGGTTGCCACTTATTGTACTTACTGGGACTTCCTTCGATGTGAATATTTCATTATTTCTTTCTGTTTCAAGCATGAAAGGGAAACCGCTATTATACGAATTTTTATCACGAATAAAACCTAATGAATACCAATATTGAACCATTTGGGTGAAACTATTGATGCCACGGGCATAGTTCATTTGTTGACCAGCGGGAATTCCACCTCCAGCTACTTGACCTTCTTCCGTCAACTCGCCCACCAAAACATCCCAAGGACTTTGTGGCGGCCACCAGTACGAATAATAAGTAGGAGGTAATGGAGTACTAGAACCATCTGGGAGCTTAATTTTATTGACAGATGGATCGGTAAAGTTAATATACTGAACTGTGCATTGGAAAAAGTCAGCTTGCCAAGGACATGCCATTCTTTTTGTTAAATCTCCAGGTTCACATCCACCACCTTCACATTCGTCTCTCGAAGGAGTCAATCCATTGGCTAAATACCAATTTTCATCTTGATATTGTAAAATCGTATAAGGAGAAGCATAAACAATGGGATTTTGCATACTCCAAGTAACTTCTATGCCTGGACACATCGGTAAACCAACACAGTTTCCTACGCTTGCTGCATCTAATTGATTGACAGGGAATGGTTGATAGGATGGGTTACTTACAAAATAACCATTCGCCCACTGTTCTAATAGAAAAAGTTGTGTTTGGTCTAGTGCCAAAAACTTCATGATATTGGTATTACTTACCGAATTACTTCCTGAATTTAATGGCATCATAGGGAACAAATTATCTCCATTTGTTTGAAATAATTGTTCTTGTGGCAAAGTTGGAGGAACTGGAGGCTGACCGTCATTTTGCCTAAAATAATAGGCGTAATTCAGTCTATTTGATTTATTGGCTTCAGAAGGGTCTGAATAATCAAATTGATAACTAGCAAAAGCCATCATTGACTGAACATTCGCAACCCATTGATACCTGCTAATTCGATTTATTATTGGAAGAATATCACGTTGGAAATTTGCAATATAATTTGGATTGTATTGCCCATCGATACACATTTCGGGTACTAGATTAAAACATCTTACTCCAACATCAAACATCGTATCGCTTAAATTGGAGATATTTACAATCTCTGGAGCAAAATCAGGTGAGCCTACAATAACCCATGCTGAAAGTGTAACAGGAGGCGTTCCATCATTAAATGTGACTGTACAATAAACAGGTCCATCCGAAATATCATCGTGCCAAGTACTAGAGCCACCGTATGAAGTTAGGGGTAAATCTCCTCCAGCATTTCCATAACCACCTAAAACTATCAATCTTCCACTGTTATCTGTTAATAAATCTCCGAGAGTGGTTACTGCCACACCATACTTTACCTCTGAATTGGGATATTGAACAGGATAATTAGCTGGGGCGTTTTCTCTGTCAAATCCAATTGAGCTAAGTTTTCCTGAAATCGTTCTTGGTCCTGGATCAATGATTAGCGTTTGTCTTTCTGAACCCGTTATATCTGGGTTACGGAAAGGGATATTTTGATTCTCATAGCTGTTTTCATTCCCATACAACAAATTGCCCTGTAGTTCACTATATTGATACCAAGCAGCTTTTTTGTTGGCTAAATGAACAGTCCACTCTATCGAAGTGACGTTTGATGTGTCAAGTGTAATTTCTTGTCCATCGTCTTGAAATATTTTAAATGGTTGCCCTTGTCTTTTAATGAGCCCTTTGACATCTTTAAAATTGGTTATTGGCCCAATCAAATTTCCGGAGTTATCTGCATCATAAGGTAGTCCTCCAATGCTATCTGGCGACAAACAAATTTCAGTTGTACTATTTCCCAATCGAGCAACTCCAATTGAGGGATGAATTTTAAGTTCCATGTTGTGATTGTTTTATGATATTTCCTACTCTTATGGCTTTTCAGAATACGCCCCGTTTTTTGAGAAGGTTCAGGCTTCTTCTACTACATTACAAATTTTTCATGCTGGGTTGTCAGCCCTTATTATCTTGACGTAAATACTTATTTTAAGTAAAACTTTATTTAATTAAATATTAAATTAGAGGTAAACAGATATTGATTAACTTCTTTAACAAAAGTAAAAATATATCATCACAGATTTTAGCGTATAAATACCTGTTTTCATCACTTATATTTATTTTTTAATTCTATTCTACTTTTAAAGTATAAACACTCTTTTTCTTAAAAGAGAAGTGAGGTGTAAAAAAATACATTAAACTTAAATTATTAATGATTGAATATTCGATGGATTTCGCTAATAATACTAACCGTTAAATACATTGCATTTGCATTCAGGATTATATTAAAACGGATGTAAATGTAAATACCCACCAAGCGTAGAGAGCTTGTCTTGGAGGGAAAATTAATCATAAAGCAACCTTAACAAATGGACGATTTATTTTTTTAGAAACGATTTAGTGAAATGAAAGGAGGGATAAAAAGAGCATTACAGGGAAGTGATTGCTGTAAGGGTAGGTATTGCATAAAGGGGAGTGTTTTGTGGTTATTCCTAGTTGTCATCTAAAAATCTTAACGATTATAAGTCAAACGTACTTTTTATTGTTCACCTTCGTTATTGTAGAATGTTGGGCTATACATAATTGTAAATACGAATAACGCAAGTAGGAGAGGATATTATACCTTGATTTAAGCATTTAGAACTATCTACAACCACAAAATCAAAGTAAAAATAAATCTCACTTTTAAATGATAAACCTTAATTTAAAGTACTGAAAATCAATAGATGCAAAACAATATACGTTGAATACCTAATTATTTATCGTTTCATACATCAATTTCCAGTTCTAGCAAAGCATAGTTTAATGTCTTTCCGTGTGGGTCTATGGCTAATGAGGTTGTTACGCCACCGCTCAAAGCTTCTTCACAAACAAAAAGTAACGATGAAATATTGGGTAATTCATAACGAATGATATTGCCTTTGACGATGCTTTTTAAATGCTCTTTTACTTTTTGGACTGTTACTTGTGCTACCAAACTTGGAAAATCTTCTTCTTTGAAGGGAATCAAAGACAACATCAAGGTATTGCCTTTATCGCCTGCACGGCTGTGGGCGATATGGTATAATTTAGTTTTCATGATTCAAAGATTGAAAAAGAGTGATTAATACTATTGCGACTCATCAAGATAGATTGTATGCCAATGATTTCGGTTACAGATTTTCTTACGCCACCACCGCCTGATGGGCCATTGGTATAGAGTGCTTCCACTTCCTCGCCGATGAGTGCCGCTGTTTCTGGTGAATTGGCCATTCCTGCTACTCTTAAGCGAATTTCATAAGCGGTAGTATCCTCTTGATTGATGCCTGCATGAGCCGAATTATGACCGATATAGTCAATTTTAAGCGTATCTTGAAACAATTCTGCTAAACGTAAACGGACTATTTCTCCAGCCATTTTTGCTCTTTCCATTGCAAATGCTCCTGCGTACAAAATTTCTCCTTCGCCCATAAATCCAGCCTGATAGCCAATACTAACTTTTAATTTTTCGGGTTTTGATGAGCCACTACCATCACTTACTTGTACACGATTTGGGGCAATTTGCTTGAGTGAAACAGTGGTGAAATCTGCTGAAACATCAGGAGTAAGGTAGGTAAAAGGGTTCAGTACTTCATAGAGAAGTTGCTCTTTGACGGTCGCAAGGCTGATGATTCCACCAGTGTTTTCTACTTTACCGATAACTGCTGTTCCATCTGCGGAAACATCGACAAACGGATGCCCCAAAATGGCTAAATCAGGTACTATTTTATTGACTCCGTCAGCAAAATAACCGCCTGTTACTTGTCCTGCACATTCCATCAAATGTCCGATTACTGTTGCTTTTCCGATGAGGCCTGTATCATCATACGACCAACCAAATTCATACATCAACGGAGCAACCACCAGCGAAGGATCGGCTACTCGTCCTGTAATAATAATATCCGCACCAGAGGCAATGGCTGGCAGAATGCTGTCTGCTCCAAGATAAGCATTTGCAGAGATAATTTTGCCAAAACTGTTTAATGGTTTTCCTGATTCTATAGTAATTTCGTTTCCAGTAATCAGTGAAAGCACATCGTCGCCAATAACAGCGGCCACTTTTATGGTAATATTGTTCTTTGCCGCTATTTCAGTTATTTTTTTTGCTGCGGCCAAAGGATTGGCCGCACCCATATTACTGAGTATTTTTATATCTTTTTCTTTAATAATTGGTAGCAGTATTTCCATCCGCCTTTCCAACAGTGGGTCATAGCCTTTTGATGAATCGGCCAGTTTTCTTTTCTGAGCCAAGGCAATTGTTCTTTCTGCCAAGCATTCCAGTACTAAATAATCTATTTCTCCAGCCTCAGCGAGTATTTTGGCAGGTTCGAGGCGGTCGCCAGAAAAACCTGCTCCTGCTCCAATTCTTATTTTTTTTAATTCTTTCATAATAAATGAATCGCACCAGTAATGATGGCTGTCAAGGTCATTAAAAAAGTAGTCATAAAAGCCCACTTAAAAGTAAATTTCTGATGGTCGGATAATTCAACTTCTGAAAGCCCAACCAGCACAAAAGTGGAAGCCGTAAGCGGACTTAAAGGAAAACCCACAGTCATTTGTCCTAAAATGGCTGCTCTTCCTACTTCTATCGGATTGATTCCATAGTGGATAGCGGCTTCTTTTAACACAGGTAAAACCCCGAAATAATAAGCGTCTGGCGTAAAGACAAAACTCAGTGGCATACTTGTTACTCCTACCAATGTAGGAAGGTAACCTGCGTGTTCGGCAGGAATAAGGGTTACAAGCGACTGAGCCATAGCATCTATCATTTTAGTTCCTGTTAAGATTCCTGAGAAAACACCTGCTGCAAAAATCATTACAGATACAAAAAACACATTGGCAGCATGTTCTTGTAATCGACTTTTTTGCTCGGTTTGAGAAGGGTAATTAACGAGCATCGCCACAGAAAAGCCTATGATAAACAAAGCTGATGGTGGCAAAAAGGCCATAATCAAACAAAAGATGAGCGAAATCGTCAATATGGCATTTACTAAAATAAGTTTGGGTCTTCTGGTTAGTTTTTGTGCTTCGGTCAATTCGTCGGCGTGTTTATAATCAAATGCGATGATTCCCAGTCTTTTACGTTCTTTTTTGCCCAACCACCACGATACGCCCAGTACCCAAATTATACCTACAATCATAGAAGGAAGTACAGGAACAAGTAAGCCAGAAGCATCCGTTTGCATGACTTGCAAGGCTCTCGCCATCGTACCCGACCACGGCACTAAGTGCATAACGCCTGCACTCAAAGCCACAATACAGGGAAGAATAAGCCGATTGATGCCCAATTTTTTATAAATAGGCAATAAAGCTGAAATAGTAATCATAAATGTGGCTGTTCCGTCGCCGTCTAAATGGACAATCATGGTGAGCAGTGCCGTTCCCATTGTAATTTTCAGTGGGTCGCCTTTTGCTAAGTGAATAATACCTGAAATGACGGGGTCAAAAAGACCCGCATCAATCATCAAAGCAAAGTACAAAACGGCAAAAATCAACAGAATACCCGTCGGAGCTACTTGTTTGATACCTGTCACAATCATTTCACCAATTGCCTGTGGCTCAAAGCCACCAATGATGGCAAAAAATACTGGAATGATAATTAGCGATAACAAGACTGATAATTTTCTTGAAATTACCAATATTAGGAACAGAAGTATGGTTAAAAACCCTAATAATGCCAGCATTTTATGTTATGGTTTTTTAGCTTGAAGTACTTTCTGGAAGAATAAAAAATGATATGGCAAAGCATTTTCCCAATAAGGCCAATCATGTTTTCCTGGTCTTTCGGTATAATCATGGGGCGTTCCGTTGGCCATTAAGAGTTTGTGCATTTCTCGGTTGGGCTCAATCAGGAAATCATCTACGCCACAATCAAAAATCAAATGGAGTTTGGCGGCTTTAATTTGCTCTGTCATCGTAATCAGATTATAGCCTGGATAAAAAAGACCCGATTCTTCCCGTTCACCAATCATTTTTTTAAAATTCTCTATGCGAATTTTGGCAAAATCCGTAGGAACTTTCCAAGTACTGGGGTTAATATTCATTACTCCACTCATGCTTCCAGCGGCACAGTATAAGTCGGGATGTTTGGTAGCAATGTACACAGCCCCATGCCCGCCCATCGACAAGCCCGTAATTACTCGCCCTTCTCTGGTTTTGATGCTGCGATATTCCTTGTCTATTTTTTCCCTTACTTCTTTTGAAATAAAAGTTTCGTATTGGCTCTCTTTTAGCAAAGGACTATCAAAATAATAACTTGAAGGTCCGCCGTCGGGCATTACGATAATGACACCAAACAAATCGGACATCCTCGCCACAAGCGATTTATCGGGCGTGAGTTCCGTCCAGTTTTTATAATTTCCGCTTCCGCCATGCAATAAATACACGACGGAGTAATTTTTTTGCGAATGTTGATAGCCTTGTGGCGTAATAACTACTGCTTTCAGCGTTTTATTCATCGCCAAGCTTTGTATTGCCAAAGTATCTGTTGTGGCAGCTTGAGTTTTTTGCCCAAACACTAAACCAACAAAGGCCAACAAAATAAATGCACAGTTTTTCATGGTATGATATTTTAATACTTGCCCGAATTGACAGATTTAAGGACTTTAGAAAAATACAGCAGGTGGTAGTAAAGAGAGTTTTCCCAATACGGCCAAGCATGACCGCCCGGTCTTTCTGAATAATCGTGAGGAGTATTATTGAACACTAATCTGCGGTGAAGTTCACGGTTTGGTTCAATCAAAAAATCGTCTGTTCCACAGTCAAAAATAAGACTTACGCCATTGGTTTTTATTTTATCCGCCATTGCAATTACCGAATATGCTTCATAGCCTTTCGGGTTATCATTGTACGAGCCAATGATAGCATCAAAAGCTTTTCTAAGGTTTTCGTTGGCTTCTTTGGGTAATTTCCAACCTTGTAAATCAGGATTAAGAGCCCCACTCATACTTCCAGCGGCTACAAATAGTTCAGGATATTTTCCTGATAAATACAAAGCCCCATAACCGCCCATCGAAAGACCTGTAATTACTCGCCCATTTTTAGAGGCGATTGTTCGATAAGTTTTATCTATTTTGGTAATTACATCTTTTACAATGTAAGATTCAAACTGACTATTTTTATCAACAGGGCTATCAATATAATAACTAAATACTTCACCTTCTGGCATCACAATTACTAAATTATACTGGTCAGCTAGGTTCTGGATAAGGTTTTTGTCTGGAGCTTTGGCAAGCCAATCATTAAAATGTCCGATACCTCCATGCAATAGATAAAGTACAGGGAATGATTTTTGGCTGTTTTCATAAGACTTTGGCAGTGTAACGGCAGCTTTGTAAGTCTTATTCATTTTTGTTGAGGCGATTTCAAGCGTGTCGGTTTTAGCAAATACGCCCAGCGAAATCATTTGGAAAAGAATTAAATAGACAAGACAGTTTTTTTTCATTTTTTTAAGGTTAATTATTTATATTTTTATGTTTTGAATTTTGCCAATACTTTCTTGGCAAAGTATTGTCTTTGTTGTTCTCTTGAATTTGAGTGGTTAAATTTCAAGCAATTTGAACCGACAACCAATCCATCAATGAATAAGTGGCTATACTTCAAATGTATGAAAGGCAAGAAATTTATCATTAGTTTTGGCTGAATGAATACATTCCAGAAATCTAATCTTTATTTCTGGAAATACTTAATTGTCTATTATTCAATAATTTATACAAATACTGAGTTTTGTAAATACTCATCCGACGAAATGGAATTAAAATCTGGTAAAGAAGAAATAGCTTATTTATTAGGGAAAGTCATTGAAAAATTTGAAACAGAAAGTGGTCAGAAAGTAGTTCGTAATTCAAACCGAAAAAATTATGAAGAAGTAGCCAAAGTTTTAAGTGAAATAAGTAACCAACTACCTTTTACTTCAGCGGAGCTTCGCCACGAGGATTATGCTCCTGAAAAAACTCATCGACCATCAGAGTATCCTTTTCGCAAGTATGACATTACTGGTAATCAAATCAAAGATGCTTTTTATAATCAGATTGTTACCAATCCGAGGCCTTTCTTGGTAGATTCGGCGTACATTTATCTTTTTGGTATGGGGCGTAAAGGTTTTGCTGAAAACCCTACCGACCCCGAATTGATAGATTACGAAGAAAATACTGCTACAACATCAGGCACTCAAAAAGTGGATAAAACCAGAGGTTCTTTTGGTATAAGTAATTTACCATTTTTTGTAAAAGGCTTATTGCTATTTCTAACAGTGGGGTTTTCTACGAGTAGTTATTTTTGGCTAAAAGAAAAGAAACAGCTTGAAACCCTGAAAGAAGATTTGAGTATTGTGCCTTACTTACCCTCAAAAGCAGAGATTGATAGTTTGGAAGGTATTTGGCTTTGCTATACGGGTTCTCCGCAAGCTCGTAGTTTTGACCCCGACCGCTACCACATGGTAGTGTCCAATATCATGAATGTAAGCTATAAAGATGGCTATTTTACATTTATCCGTTACGGTTCAAATTTTAACCATAAAGGTTTTATGCAATTTGAATCACCGTGGTTGGTATCTGTTCACTCTCGGGTAAAGAATGCTCCTGAAAACCCATCTCCCAAACATTCTTTATTGAAGTTTGAAAAAGGCAAAAGCTTTGCAAGTGTAATTTCTGCTTCTTGGAATTTTGATATAGGCGAGCGAAATAAAATTATCGGTATTCGGGAAATATATATCAAATTAGGCAAAGGATTGACCGTGAAAGAAATAATCAATGAGCCAGAAAATGCACTTTGTCGCTGTAAAATCATTAAATTAACCAAGCCAGATGGGCATATTCGTTCATTCCAATTGAAAAATGAAAACCTTGAAAAGCTTCCTTATGAAGGAATAAAAAGTCTTTTAGACGAAAATAGTATTTTGTTAAAGGACCCAGAAAATGGTGTTGTTTTAGGGAGAAAAAAATAACTATTTTGAAGTATTAAAATTTTTATATTTACTTTCTTTGCATGTGTTAAATCAACAATGAGGTCTGGGTGTATAATTCTATTTATTGAGTCTTTAGAAAACTCAAAGGTGAATTCGGATTTTTATCGATTTGACTGAGTATGGGACACAGCCAAATCGACGCTATCAAATTGTTTAAGATTTTAAAAACTAAAAACTTCTACAGTCTCCAATGCTTTCGTAACTGCTTGTTCGCCCAAATTTGGCACAGCAACACCTTCTAGGCGAAAAGTGCTTACGTCGGTCAAGCCCATAAATCCGAGAACAGCACGCAAATAGTTTTCCGTAAAATCATAAGCTTTCATTATCCCTTCTGTGTATATTCCACCAGATGTAATAGCCAAGTAGACTTTTTTATTCATCAATAAACCTTGGAGAGAGCCTGTTGCATAACTAAAAGTTTCATTGGCACGAGCAATTTGGTCGATCCATGCTTTCAGGCTGGCAGGAATACTAAAATTATATAATGGAACTGCCAGAACTACAATATCTGCCTCCTTGATTTGTTTTATAGCATTTTCGGAAGGCTGAATGATTGCTGTCTGCGTTTGGTTACGTGCCTCTTTCGGGGTAGAAAATGCCCGATACATTTAATTAGTAAGAAAAGGCAGAGGGTTTTCGGATAAGTCGATGGTTTCAATCGTGCATTCCGAATATGTGTTATTGAGCTTTTCAATGATTGCGTTTGACAGCAGATTGCTTTTAGAAGCATCGCCGTTGATGCTTGCTTTAATGTGAAGTACTTTCTTTGTTGACATTTCTGATAATTTGTTTTAATGATGCCTCAAAGCTATGTATATTTGCTTTCCAAAAGTTACTACTATACATAAGGTAAGTAGTTACCTTTGGGTTAGTTAATCGTAAAAAAATGGAAAACGTAATTAGCACAGAAAAATGTAGAAACTCTATCAAAGCCCTTGAAGACGCTATGTATGTAATAGGTGGCAAATGGACTTTGCGAGTAATTATTGCCTTAAAAGACGGACATACTCGTTTCAATGACCTACAAAGAACCATAGATGGCATATCGGCGAAGGTACTTTCAGGTGTATTAAAAGACCTTGAAGAAAATGGTTTTGTAAAAAGAAAAGTAGATATTGGTGTACCTGTGGTAGTAGAGTACGAACTATTATCTTATGCAGATAGCTTGCAAGATGTACTTTCGGCTCTTGTTTCGTGGGGTGAGATGCACAGACAAAAAGTGATTAGAAGGCAAGAAGAGTTCGTTTGAAAATCCGATGTTGATTTAGTGGACGAAACACGCAGTTAAACTGCGTGTTCCTGTGACTTGCAACTATAAAAAAAGTAGTTGTTAGTTGTCTTCGTTTGTCAGCCTGTTATTTTCAATGACTCAATTAGTCCATCTTTTAATTTAAAATGATATGATAATACAATAGGGCTACCCGGAAAATTGCCTGAGACTTCTGCTTCTAGGACTTCTTCAGTTAAAGAATATTCCAAAGGTTTCATAACTGCTTGGTACTCATCATTGGCTTTTTCAATCCATTGTTGGATTTCCGTTTTACCCTTATGGGTTTTTCCTTCGTCAAAAACTACAGCAGTTTCCGAAAAACAATTGGCGTAAGCCACACTGTCGAAATTGTTTTGTGCGTTTGTTAAATCTACAATTACATTTGGTAAGTTCATATTCTTGATTTTTAGATGATTAAATTGTTGGTACTGTGCCTCCATCTATTACAAAGTTGGTCCCTGTTAAATAATTGGCTCTTGGTGAAACCAAAAATCCAACAAATTCCGCAACTTCTTCAGGTTGGGCTGGGCGACCGAGAGGAATTCCGCCCAAGGCATCCATCACGCTTTGTTGAGCTTCTTCTATGGTGCTATTTGAATTTCTTGCAATCTCGCCCAACCAGGCTTCCGATGCTGTTGTATTTATCCATCCTGGTGAAACAGTTAGGACACGAACTCCTTTTGGTGTAACTTCATTTGATAAACTTTTGCTATAATTAATCAATCCTGCTTTTGCGGCTGCATAAGGCAATGTAGAATCATATAGCGGTAGTTTTCCTTGAATAGAAGCTATGTGAATAATAACACCACTTTTTTTAGCTAACATTTGTGGTAAAAAACCTCTGTCTAGTCGGACTGGAGCAAGCAGATTAGCTTGTAGGGTTGATTCCCAATCGTCATCAGTTAATACAGCAAAACCACCAGCAGGAGTTACTGAAGAACCAAGGTTATTCACAAGAATGTCTAGTGTCCCATAAGTCGATAGCACTTCGCTAACTACTTTTTGTGCATCTTCTGCTTTGCTTAGATCGGCAGAAATGAAATGTAAATTGCTGTTTTCTTTTTCGGGTGGGTTTCTTGCGGTAATAATAACCGTTGCACCAGCTTGTAAAAGCCTTTCTGCAATGGCTTTTCCAGCACCTTTTGTTCCGCCTGTTACCAAGGCAACTTTTCCTGATAATTCATTATTGAAATTAAATTCCTGTTCCATTGTTTGTTTTTTTTGAGCAAATTTCAGCCGTACATTGCTCTAAAGCAATTACGGAAATACGATTCACATAGGGATAAATTTATCCCTTATTGCACAATTTGGAACTGTGGTTTACTTTTGCTTTATGTATGAAAGGAAAATTTTACCGAACCTCAATTGCGGTCTGGACGGATGGGCGTACAAGTTTATTAGACAGAGAGTTAAGTGTAAATTTAACTACTGGTAGCAAAGTTAGTATCATAAAGCTTTAAGTTTGTCTCAAATACTACTTGCGAATGTTACTAACTAATAATAATGACAGTAATTTTGAAGGTCACTTATTATTCAAACCCTCTCTTCCATATAAAACCATCTAAAACATAATGAGTTACTTGTGGAAGAGCTAACAAAGGAATGAAGAAAGACAACGCTACCGTTGAAAATGTAGTAGGCAAAAAATACGCCCAAGAAAAAAGTGTATCGTAGCTTCGCCACTGGGTTGCGTCCCAAATAGCTTCTTCAAAATAGGCAATCAAAACAATGGTAGCAATGAAAAACAAAATTCCATTTTTACTGAAAACAAGCCTACTAAATCCTTTTACTTGCCCTTTTCGTTGATGAAGGTCAACCCAAATTAAGCACATATACGGAACGCCATGAGCTACTATATTAAGAATTGTAAAGATTAAATCGTTGTTGAAATAAACAATCCCAAAATACCAAGAAGCCATTGTTCCAGCAATCAATAAAAAACGAGGAATGTTTACTTGATGATTCAGCATACAGTAAGATTCTTTAATCAAATAAAGCACCACTAATCCAACATAAATCCAATTAATCACAGGTAAATAGTTAGTGGCTGTAAATGAGTAAAAGTCTTGTTCTACAAACCAAAGAAATTCTCTTGGTGAGTTCAAATGCCAGTGGATTATTGGCAAAATAGTAGCTCCGTAAATGGTAATTTCATCAAATAAATCTAAATATTTTGACTGATTATGTTGGCGATTGTACAGGCGAACGAAGCCATATTGTTGTCTTATAAAGTGAAATACAGCTAAATACGCTAAAATACGCCAAAACCATTCACTACCACCAAGCCAATAAATTGAGACAAAAACGAAATAGCAGAGTAGGGGAGTCAGTGTATAAAGTATTCTATGTTTTTTAAAGCTTCCTGCATCAAAATAGGTTTTGAAAAGCATACTATGAACATGGGCTACATCTATCAATAATACAAAAACTACCCATGCCCACAGGGGCGTTGTTTCATGGAAAAAATAAGATTGAGCAAAAACGAAAGCAAGTGCTAATGCCACAAAAGTTGGGGCAATGATGAATAATAAATCAGTCTTTGCGTTGGTAATCCAAGGTTGTTTGGTCATGAAATTGATAAGTATGGTAGTATTTCATTGGCTACTCGATTGCCTTGATAAAATGATTCTTCAAAAATAGAAACACCGCTCAAATCACTGTGGGCAAAGAATATTCGATTATCAATATTTTTGGAAGCCAATTTTCTGTTTTCAGATGAAAGAAAGCCAATTGTCGGAGCAATCATACCATGCCCCCAAATTTTAAGATTAATTTCTTCAACTGTTTCTCTTATATTAGGATGAAAACTTTCTAAATCTATTAAAATTTCCTCCATCCACTCTTCATAAGTTTTCTTAATTGCCTCTTTACGTGCTTCTACAGGTGATTTATGCGATAAGGGTAAATAATAAGTGAGGACCCATTTATCTATCTCTCGACTTACTTGTTGATGCGTCGCACTGATATAACCCAACGAAGTAGAATTGTATGCCACATTATCCCAACATAAAAAACCATCTCTTTCTATAGGTGCTTGATTGACCGAAATGTTGGCAACTAACCAAGGTGCGTATTGAAATAAATCAGTTGATATTTGAATAGATTCTTTTGGTAAAATTCGCTGATTGATGAATTGCGGCGTAGCCAAAATAACTCGTTGAGCTTTAATTTTTACCAATACATTCTTGCTCCAATCGTAAGCCTTGGCTTCTACTCCATCATTATTCCAATTTACTTGCGTTACAAGTGTACTCGTTCTGATTTTATTTTTGAAATCGGTTGATAAGGCTTTTGCCAAAAAGTTGTTTCCTTCTGCCCAAGTCAATATCGCATTAGTTTCGGCATTGTCTGCCTTTCCTCTTCTGGAGGCAAAATAATGAATACCAGCATAAGCGGAAGTATTTGTACTTGTGATGCCATAATCATCTCTACAACAATAATTGACGTACCAAAGTAAATATTCAGAATCAAAATGATGCTGACTCAAAAAATCGGTCATTGAAATTGTATCTAATTGTTGATACACTTCATCTTTTGATGCCAAAACCAAAGGAATATCAAAAGCCCAACGTCCATCACTTCCTTTTTCCTGACGGTATTTGTTCATCAAAGCTAAAAAATTACTTATCTGTTTTCTATCGCTTTCTGAAATACCATAATTGGGGATTAATCCTTCTTGCCAACGCCCTTTCAAAAAAAGTCTTTCTTGTGGTGATTGACATAAATGATATTCATTGTAAATGGGTAAACCTTTTGAATTATAGCCCGTTATGATATTGTGTTCTTCTAAAAACGTCAATAATTCTTTGTCTTCATTATTAGGAATTGGCAAGTAGTGAGCTGCCCAAGGGTAAGGTGTGGTTGTATTTTTACCTGCATCAGCATTTCCGCCGATATGGTCTTCTAAATCCACTAATAAAAAGTTTTGATGTCCAGCTTTGTGTAATTTCCGAGCAGCACTTAATCCTGCAATACCCGTTCCTACTATTAAAATAGGTACTTCAATGATTTCTTCGCTTTGCTTTTCTTCGCCTTTTTTAGGAATTGATAAGTTTCTTAATAAATGTCCTATTTGATGATTAGCTCCTAATATTCGTCCTTTAATTGCGGGTTTTACTGGGTTTAAAATTGCTTTTGTTCCCCACGACAATCCAAAGAAAGCTCCCAAGCCTGCTAAAGAACGGAGTAGAAATGTCTTACGTGTTAACTTATTTTTCATTGCACCTTTCCCCATTCTTCTTCAAAATAATGTACCAAAATCTGGTTATTCAATTTATTGGTTTCTGTCTGAACAGATTGCATATCTTTCGGAAAATACGCCATTTGTTTGAAAGAATCTTTGGTTAAAAATTTCAAATTTGGCACATACATTTCAGCTACATGAAATGCTGATTTTGAAGCTAAAACATAGCCCCATTCTCCAAATGAAGGCACATAACAATGATAAGGTTGCGTTTGTAGTCCGACAGATTGAAGTGTTTTATTGACACACCAAAACGATTTTGGAGCAACAAACGGCGATGTTGATTGCACCACCAAAATGGCTTCGTCACTCATTAATTTACAAACTTCACGGTAAAAAGTATTGGTGTATAGTTTTCCAACGGAAAAATTAGAAGGGTCTGGAAAATCAATCACTACAAAATCAAATTGCTCATTCGTATTTCTTGCCCACTGAAAGGCATCGGTATTGATAACTTTTACTTTAGGATTAGTCAAAGAACCTTGATTTAGAGAAGTAAGTAGCGGATTTTTCTTGAATAAATCCGTCATGTAGGTATCTAAATCAACCAAAGTAATGTGTTGTATTTGAGGATATTTCAATAATTCACGCACCGCTAAACCATCCCCACCACCTAAAATCAATACCTTTTTAATGGCTTGTCGGCTTGCCATGCCTGGATGAACGAGTGCTTCATGGTAGCGGTATTCATCGGTTGAACTAAACTGTAAATTTCCGTTGAGAAATAATTTCAACTCTCGTTTATTCCGAGTTAAAATAATGCGTTGGTAATGGCTTGATTTCGCAAAAATAATTTTATCCTGATACGCCATAGATTCCGACCAAGACATGATTTTATCGGAAAGTATAAAGCCAATAACTAATAAACCTAATACTGCCCAAGCAGATACTTTTAGGGCAATTTTATTCTTTAATTCATCCGAAAATTGATAACAAACAATCAATGCAACGATAGTATTAAAAACGCCAAAGAAAAACGAAGTACGGATTAAACCCATGTAAGGCACAAAAAGCAAAGGAAAAAGTACGGAAGCCAACAACGCTCCGATGTAGTCGAAGGTGAAAACTTTAGAGACAATTTCTTTAAATTCAAACTTACTTTTTTCTAATACTCGCATCAATAGGGGGATTTCTAACCCTACTAAAATACCTGTAAGTCCGATGAGGAAATAAAGGATGATTCGGAAAGATGCTACTTTATCGAATACCAAAAACAAAATTGAGGAACTTGTTCCGCCTACTAAACCCACCAAGATTTCAATTTTTACGAACCAAGCCAATAATTCTTTCTCGACATACTTTGAGAAAAAAGAACCAACACCCATCGAAAATAAGTAAACCCCAATAATGGTTGAAAACTGCGTTACGGAGTCACCCAATAAATAACTAGCGAGCGTTCCAGCAATAAGCTCGTAGATAAGTCCACAAGTAGCAATGACAAAAACGGCAAATAATAAAAGTATGGGCATAATTATCCGTGAATAGCCGAGCTAATGATGATGGCAATTGCAATAATAAAAGCGGCAAAAATGATGGCAATAGACGTATTGTTTTTGTCCACTACTTGCTTGTAAATATTCTCAGGTGTTATTTTTTCAACAATCACGAAAGAAATTACTAAAATACAAATGCCAATAAATGAGAAAAGAATTGAGTCAACAACAGACTTTAGGTGAATGATATTTTCCATGTTTTTGTGCTAAAGGGTTTATGCGAAATCGAAAATGATTTGACTGTAAAATACTTATTTATGTTGAAATCCATTACTGGTACCCTGTGGCGACCATTTTTCTGGATGAGAATCCACAAAGTAAAATAAGCCCTGTCCATTATATCTACAATATGAAAAGTAGAATAATAGAAGAGCTACAAAACTAATGTAAGTAATTTTTTCGGGTGCTTGTTTATTAATTTTCATATTCAATTTTGATTAAAAATATCCAACCAAGATTCTTCATCAAAAGGAGAATAATCACTTGCCTGCCAACGACGATACTCAAAAGTTTTTTCCTGATAATAGCTAATGCAGGGGTAAATACTGAGTAAAAGTAAAACAAGGATAAAGCCACTGTAAACCCCCACTCCTCGATGGACTCTCACTGTAAAACTTGAAACTAAGTTTGGAAAAGTTGAAGAAGGAGAAATTTCTAAATGGTATAATCCCTCTGGTATTTTTTCGAGCATGGCATCAGTATCGTGACTACCTTCTGTCCAAGACTCTCCTTGTTCAATACCTGAGTAAAACTCAACTCCCATCAACACATTATATTCGTCTCCAGTTTTTTCATTTACTAAAACAATATCTGTTTCGAGCCAATTATTATCGACATTGGCGTCAAGGGTAAATTCTACATTAGCATTCCCATTTTTTAATTGAAAACTTGGCGAGACATAGACCTTCGTGCTGTCATAACCACCACTAACAGTACGCATTTCACCAATTGTTTCAGCGTAAAATTTCTTTTCAAATACTAATTCACTCCTTGAAAAATATATTTGTATAAACAAGAGTAATGCCACCGCTACAACACTAATTTGCATTAATTCCGTAAACCGAACTCTTGGTATATAAGGCTCTAAAACACCAACGCCAAATATTTCTGGAAGACGTATTTTCCCTTGCAAAGCTTCATCGAGTTCTTCTATGGAAAGATATTCACCTTTAAACCAGTGTTTTTTATTATCATTTTTTTCCGATGTTATTAATAATGGAGGCAAAATGTATTCCTTCACCAAAGTCTTTGGTACTTTGAGTAAGTCTATTGGAAACTCGCCATTAGCCCCCTTTATACTTGCATGGTAATAGCTGAATAAACGATAATAATCATGGTTATAAACTGCTTCGTTGTCGTTAGTGTCCTCTTTTATGAGTTTTTTGTCGTGTATCTCTTCTAAAAAAGTCCAATGACCTTGATATTCAGTTAAAAAACAATAACCTACTTTGGCATTGTACAAATAATATTCTTGCCAAGTATAAGTAGTATTGCCTTCTGCTTTCTTTAGTACGCCAACAACTTCTAAATCAATGCCTTTAAGGGTTAATTTAGTGCCAGTGGGTATAGTAGAATTACTTTTTTGAAACTTGTTTTTATGAATTTCATCCAATCGAAACTCACCATCATAGACTAAACTTTTTTGTAACACATGAAGCGTACCGCATGATTTACAAACTAAGTTTTTTGTTTCATCTTTCGTAATGCTGAGTAGCGAGGAACAACCACCACATTGATGGTCTTGGTCATAGCGATAAAGTTGATTAGCGGTTAATCTCATGAGAAGCAATGACATTGGCGTTGAACAATTCTATGAGTTTAGCGTAAATTCTGTGAGCTATTTGATTATTGACTTTCTGATAATTAGAAAGGAAAACATCAAACGTTATACGCCCAAATTCTGGCCATGTATGAATGGAAATATGTGATTCTGTTAGACAAACTACTCCAGTAAAACCGCCTGAAGGGAAATTATGATAAACCTCTCCAATTTTTGATAAGCCTTCACTTTCAATTAGTTGGTTAAGCAGTATTTGGCAAGCTTTATAATCAGACAAAGTTGTGGTTTCTTTACTAAGACAGTCACAAATAAGGTGCAATCCTGGTTGATACATGAGTAGGTTTTTTTCAACAAAAATAGATAAAATCTAATTTAACACAAGAAGATTTAGAACAAACGGTTAAATAAGATGATAATAGTTTTCCATTAATTAAATGCTAAAACCTCGTCAATCTGCTTAATTATCTCATCTTCTTCAATACAAATATCAATATCTGTCGCCTTGATTGTTACCAACTTACCATTGGCAAATTTATCGGCAATGGTAAAAATATCTACTTCTGTGGGCTTCACTCCGTTTTTTGGATAAATCAATAATACTTGGTCAATTGCTCGCCTGATGGAGTAGGCAAGCATTTGATACATATCCGTTTGAGAAATCCCCTTTTTATTGTCTTTTTTATCTCGGATTTTGTACTTGGTGTCAATCACCAATTTAGGATTTTGCAGGATAATGTCATTCTTTATCTGAAATACATTTTGCTCTGTCAAAAATCCTTTTCCCTGAGCGTTGGGTTTTCTATCTTTAAAATGGGTCTCAATTATTCCAAAAATAAACTCCTCAAAAACTACCTCCATCGGCAGTAAAAGACAGAAATTGTTTTTATTGGAATCCGACTGACTAATACTCGACGACGACAAAAACATGCGAGACATTTCTAACACAATCGCCAAATCTTGATAAAGTGGGTTGAGTTTAACCAAATCACAATGGCTCTCTTGGCAATATTCATCCGCTACATCGTCTAATAAAAACAACAGACTATTCAGTTTTTGCTTACTTTTTTCATTGTTTGTGAACGATAAAAGCATTCTGGAAACGAATTTTACAATTCGATTAAACTGATTATCGTATAGAAATGGCTCGTAAGTACAATGAAAAAACTGATGTCTGCCTGTTAATACATTATGTTGTACATACTGCGAGATAGCCAACGAACCCCGCAAATAACTCGTTTCTTCGGTAATCTCTTGGTAAGATTGATAGGGCTGATTGGTCAATATTTCTTCTGTATGGTGGGCAAACAGAAAAATAAAGGCTTCCAACCAAGTATCAAATGCTTGACGGTCGAGGGGTAATTCAGCAAAAGGTAAATTAATTTTCTTCCCATAACTTAACCAATAAAGTACCTTTGAGATAATTTGCTCTTGGGGCATTTCTTGGCAAATTTTAGGATAAATATTAACCCTAAGCTCCTCAAACTTAATAAAACCGACGTAGTTATTCGCTCTAATTTTATCTCCATCAAAAGTAAGAAAACGCTGGTTTTTCTTGTCTGAACCATAGAAAGAATCTCCTTCGTTTTCCTCCAAACCATACTGTTTCCTGCTTTGCCAAACTTCATCGAGATAGGTTTTAAAACGCTTGATTTTATCGTCAGAAAAGCCAGTACTTACTTCTTTACCAAATTCATAAATTGATTGTATCATTCAATGAGCAGTTGATAAGGATTTGTAACAAAAGTATGAGTAAAACCAGCTTTAGCAATCGCTTTTTCTACCAAACCGGCGACAAGCTTGTTATCCTTAGCATTGTAAAAGTATTCGTTCAACAATGGAATTACCTTCTTATTCATCGTTTTAACGAAGTCTAACTCCTCACCATTTTTAGTCATAAAATAAGAATGCCCAATGGTGAAATCTATTCCCTTTTTAGCGATAATTTGCTCATTGAGCGATTCAAAAAACGGTTGATACTTGGGGCTAACTTTCAATGAATCAGGATATAAAGCCGTAAATTCAAAGCGTCTTCTCAATGCAATATCCAATAAAGCAATAGATTTGTCGGCTGTATTCATTGTACCGATGATGTACAAATTTTTGGGTACTGTAAATTTGGTAACACCATCGGGCAAACGTACTTCTGTTTCAAATTCATTTCCCCAACGTTTGTCTTCTTCAATTAAAGTAATTAACTCTCCAAATACTCTTGAAATATTGGCACGGTTGATTTCATCGATGATGATTACGTAGTTTTTGAGAGGAACAGCGTTTACTTGCTTAGATTTTGTGCTTGCTAAAGACTTAAGTTTCTCAATTAAAGGATAATAATAAACGCCTAAACCCTGTATATTATATTCTCGATTGCCTTCATAGAGGTCTTTAATCGTTTTGAGCGTTAAAGTGTGATTCGTACCACCACCCTGTTTTTCAAAACCCAAGTTCCTCTCATTTATATTTATAAGCTTGAAGGAATGGTTATTTGATTTCATCTGAATGGTAATTGGCATATTATCCTCAGCTAAAGGACGGATAAAATCATCAAAAACTTCATTGAAAGTAGGTTCTACAATACTACCATCTTTCGCAGATTGTTTTAGATTTTCCAAAGCCCTCTGACATATTTTGAAAAATATACCTTCATGTCTATTGAAACTCAGTCCATCGCCTTCGTTGAGGTCTGGCTTAATACCCATCACAAAATCTTCATAACTATAATTTTGATGAAAAGTAATAAACTCAACCTGACGGTCTTCTGTATTAGCTAAAGCCGTTTTGTACCAATTACGAGCCTCTTCATAGCTATTGGGCGTATCGTCATGGATAATTTTATAAGCCAATTCAACAGTACTGTAAGTTTTACCAGTGCCGGGAGGGCCGTAGAGAATTTGGTTGAGTGGGTAAGAGTTAGGCCTTGCCATGTTGCTAATGGTATTTTTTGAATGATACTTTTCCGGCTGTGAATTTGATTTATACTCCCTATTTCTGAAACCTTCAATCGTTTTTAAGTAGCTATCAAAGCCCGAAGGCGTTATGAAAAATTCATTACTCAGCCCGTTTTCATTAATATAATGGTCAATTAATGGCTTTTCTTTTTCCAGAAAATAGCTCAAAAAGCCTCTCCAATCTTGAGGATTCGAGTACAATCTTCTGTATTTCCTTTCTGTTTCCATCTGAAACGCCCCTTGTGTTGCCAATGTTTCTAAGATTCCTTGATAAAAAGGAACATAAGGTTCAGACTTTTCATCTCTAAATGTGATTAAAAGATACGCACTTATGATTTCTTCATTTTTAAATTTGATGAAGATTCCAATGGTTCTGGTTTTATTATCGCCGTCGTTAGGAACATAAAATCCAATAAATAAGTAGTCGTCATTACCATTAAACCAGTAGCCATCTGAGAGGGTTTTCCCATTTGGTATAGACCTTGTTCTTGGTGCAAAATAAAAAGAAGGATTTTTCTGATGATAATCTAATAGAAAAGCGTAAATATCTCTGTGTAGTTGTTGTAGTTGGGTCATTTTGGAAAATGGTAGTTTTGAAAAAAATGATAAATTTGATTTAAAATGATTGATTATCTAGGTGTTTTAAACCTCTTTTTCTTCCTCTTGCTTTCTGATAGCTTTTCGTTCAGCAAGAAATTTACTAAAGGCTGCTCTATCACTTTCTGTTTCCACATAACCAACTGACTTTGCAGCTTCATAAGAATTAACAAATAAATCACTTCTATGGAGTCTCTCTAAGTCAATTGTAGGGGTCTTTTTTTTAGGCATTTTTTACTTTAAAGTAAAAAAAAATCGCCCATTATTTAATTGAAATGACGAAATAATTAGGCTAAAATACTTATCATTAATGTTATATTTTTGGGGATTCAAAAGCGATAAATTATTGTCATTTTATACACAATGATGTGCTATTTGGTATTGATAAATTTAAAGAAATACAGAGCCTTAAACCTATAATTTCAATATATGAAATGGTATATATTTTGTAAATGTTACTGGTTCATGTATAAAAAAAGGCTGTTTTGTATACATATAATCTTACTCATGTATATAAAACTGCCTTTTTCTATACATATTATTCAAAAATTACATCATTTGGTACTAACGCCGTTACGTCAATAGTTGGTAAAATGAAATGATTAAAGATAGTATTTTCTGTTTTGGTATATAATACGCCTCTTAAAGTACCAACTACCAACATCCCTAAATGAATGCCAAAATTCTGAGGTAACACAATTTTATGGGCTTCTTCAAGCATTGACCAGTCGTCTGGATTAACCTGAAACTGGCATGATACTGTTATGATGCTAAAAGGATGATTATTCTCAACATGATGAAAACGAGCCGTTTTTTTTACATAAATCCGCTTGTTTTCTTTGTCGATTCCAAATGATAGTTCATGTTGAATTTGGGCAGGCTCTGATACCTGATAAGCTTCTGGTAATAAAGCAAACTGCTCTGTACTAAGTTGAATAATACTAAAACCTATGTTTTTTTCTGTCTCTTTCATTATGATGCCATTGCGTATTGAAGCTTTCCGACTGCTTTGGTTTCTGATTGTATTTTGCTTTCAACTTTAAATGCAGCCTGATAGTTGATAAATCCTCCGTTATTACTTGGAATAATTAGTTGATTGTATTGTAATACAATCGTAATAACATAATTAGAAATGGTGGTTGTTTTCTGTTGACTTTCAGATTTAGAAAATACTTCAATTAGCTTTACTTGCAAGGCATCTTCTAAACGAGTAATTGTCTCAAGTGTCAAGTTTTCCTGACCTTTAACTATTTTATTGATTTGTTGTGGCGTAATATTCAATATTTCAGCCAATTCTTTTTGTGAATTTGGGCTTTTACCCAGCAAGCGATTTTGACGTAGCGTATCAAGAATTTTAAATGCAATTTTTGCAGAACGTCTAAGACTCTCTTTATTGGCTTTACGTTGTTCTGCTTTGGCTTTCCAAATAGTATCTGGTTGAGCAATGGCATTTAGCAAATCTTCTGCGGATAGCGTACTGTTTTTCATAAATTTAATGATTACTTTTTGTCATTTGTTTAGTTTTTCAATTCCTTTTTGGTACGATTGAAAGGTGAACACTTAGGCAAATACATTCCTACTCTGTAAAGGTTCAATCCCACCTCATTTTAAGAAATATTTGTTTACTTAGATTTCAAAAGAAATAAAATCAAAATCTATATTTTCTTTAAGAAGATTCCTTTTTAGTCCATTTGCTACCTTCATTAAGTTGTTTAATTCTTGTTGCGTATGCTCATGCTCTTGCATTGTTTGAGTTAGTTTTATAGCTCCGCCAGTAACAATAAATACATCTTGTATCTGTATGGCATAAATACGCAACCAGCTCTTTTTATGTGTTCCGTAACTTTTCAATGCAGCTTTTAGAGGGTCATAATATGTTTTTGAGATAGGGAAGAATATTTGAGATAGCGTATTCCCATGACGATGGATGTATTTCTTTGAGCAAGAGAAAGAATTTGTTCTTCAAAATCAGATGGAAGGTATATGTTATTTACAGGTATTTGCTTGTAATTTAACGATATTTTACAAGGGTTTTACGAAAATTTACGCTAATTTTACAGCGTATTTTACCAAAAAAAAATAAAACTATGACCCCTTTATTCACATATACAAAAGAGGAAGTAGATAAAATCGGTAATGCAATCATCTATCTGACTGAGAAAATCCCTTTCCTCTCCAAAACAAAAATTCTCAAACTGATTTACTTAATTGAAGAAACTTCCATCAGAAAACATGGACTGCCTATCTTTAATTTGAGATTTTTTCTCTGGAAATTTGGCCCAGTTTCAAAGGATTTATTCATAGAATTATCCTCAGAACCCGATTTGTTGAAAAATTATATCGTTGCAAAAAGAAACGATGACGATTGTAATAATTACTTTACTGCTCTTCAACCTTTTTGTGATGATGAATTTTCGGATAACGAAATGGCTGTCATCGACTTGGTGATTGATAAATTTAAAGATTATTCTGCCGAAGCATTAGTGAAATTTACGCATCGTACACACTCTTTGTGGCATACTACTGCCGTAGAAGCAGGGGTACTCGAAAAGCTTGAAAATCAGTTGATAAACAATACCGATATTGAAATTGATTTCTCTGTGTTGTTGAAAGGTGATGCGTTCAAGCAAGAAATGTATCTGCAACACAAAGAATACTTAATGCTTTCTCGCTCCTTAAAATTCTAATCTTGTGTTTACAGAAGGCTCTATTCTCTTCTTTGACCCTTTTTATTTCCGAAATGGCAATACCGCCAAAGCTAAGTTTTTCATTCATTGTACTGAAAGTAATGGATGAAAAAGTAGTTTTGGCGACTTTGCCCTCCAGCCAAGACTACGTGCCTGCCACCATTGTAGATGCCGACGTTTCGCCTTGTATCGAAATACCCAATGCAAACTTTAGTTGCTATTTCCTAAAAGCCGAACGTATCGTTACGACTAATGATTGGGCGTTTTCTAAAGATACTTTTTTGTATGGACATCAATTAGATGCTTATGAGATTGCTACGCTACAAGATATTTATCCTATCGAAGGTATTGATTATGAGTATATTGGTACACTAAGCTCCGACGTTTTTAATGAAATAATTACTTGCTTTCGTAATTCTGCCTCTGTAAAACGTAAATACAAGCGTTTACTCTGATACCTCAAGTCACCCCGTTAGTAAATCTTGCATTAAACCTTCTTTTATTTTCTTGTACTTCTGTAAAGTTGATTCTTCGGCTTGAAGTTTTTCATCAACTGATTTTATTCGATTAGCAATACTTTTCTGTTCTTGATATGATATTATTAAAAAAGGTATTTTGTAAAAGTCGCCATGTTTTAAATCTGGAATAGTTGTAGTTCCTGCATAGTTTAATATTAATAATAATAATAATATAGCCTTTGAAATGCTGGCAGTACGTGCCAAATCAGATGGTGTAGAAATTGAATTTACAGAACCATTGAAAGAAGGTGTTGGCGAAAAAGCATCAGACTATGACATTCGTCAATGGTGGTTTAAGCCAACTGGCAATTATGGTGGCCCTAAATTAGATAATGAAAGCTTACCTGTAAAATCAGTAAATGTATCTAGCGACCGCAAGAAAGTAACCCTACAACTAGCTGGTATGAAAAGTAAACACGTTGTTTATATCCATTTGAACCGAAAAACGATTGTTAGTCAAAATGGCAATAATCTGTGGAGTACAGAAGCTTGGTATACGATGAACGTTTTACCATAATAAAAACCAAAGTATAACAGAAAGGCTATCATTATTAGAAGTAAAAGCTTCCTATAACGATAGCCTTTTTGTATAAATGGCTATCGACTCATTTATATAGGAATTTGTATCAACATTATCTACATCAATTCAAAAGGTATTAATCCATAAAATATTTTTACGAGAAGGCACAAAGTATAACTTTTAACGCAAGTGTATGTACGTCAGCTATTTATTAGAAGGTGATACCGAAGGAGAAGTAAATTTCTTGATTTCAATTTTCCTTTGTTTTACTTTGATGATGAAATCAGTCGTGGTAATATTTCCATTTTCGATTTTTATATCTTTGCCATTATTAGGTACTTCTAGCTCTGAAGATAACAAAGAGGTATCAACACTCACTTTATATTCACCCAAAGGCATATAAAACGCATATCGACCATCAGAGGATGTTCGGGTACGAAATACTTTACCAGTTTTATCTACCGCCAACATCACAATACCAAACAAATCTATGTCTGTTTCGTAACTAAACTGGCTACGAACATAACTGAGCTGCCCTTTCAGCGTGCCTGTTATCTGTAAAGGAATGCCTATTTTTGTTTTTTTCTGAAGTGTAATTTTTTGTTCAGGAGCGTGCCATCCTTGCTGATAAGGTACCGAAACCGTCATTATACCATCTGGTAGATTTTTATAGATAATATTCCCTGATTTGTCGGTTATGAATAATTTTTTATCAATATTCACCATTAAACCACCAGCAATTGAATCCGTTTTACTATAAACTCCGTCTTGGTTTAAGTCTTTATAAACAAATACTTCTAACAAATTACTACTTTTAACATTTACTTTAATCGTCGGAAAATGATGGATAAGCCCCAGCTCTAAGATACTTCTTTGGCGATTGTTATATCGATTTAAATTGAGATTGGTATAAATACTTGTCTTATCTCCAGCCACATATTCCATTCTTTCGGTCAGGAACTGACTAGAACCAAAGTTAGAATGATAAGTAAATGAAATTCCAGTATTGGTTTTTAGCTTTTTAGAAAACCAGCTTTTCTGAACAAATGAAGCGAAATTGAAAATATTGCTCTGCTTCGTAGAACCCATAGCGCTATTAGGAATTTCGCTCAAATAAAAAGCCCCTAGCTGAATAGAACCGTTCAAATTAAAAATACCATTTTTATAATATAGGTTAGTGCGTAGGTGTAAATTAGCTGTAGAGTCGCTACTAAGTGAATACGCACCCATCTCAGAATTCATGAAAAAACTTTGATTTTTTGCAGAAGGAAGTGAAAAATTAAACAGTGCATTCCATGCGTTGAGCGATTGTTGCCGAGCTTCTCCAATAAAGGAGTACAATGGATTACCCTTTTCATGGGTAAATACTGGAGCGAGTGAAATCGCTACTTTTTTGCTTTTTAGAGATACTCCCCACTCAGCTCTTAAATTCCTTGTAGCAAATACGAATTGGTCTGGCGAAATCTGTTTTGGAGAAAAGTTTCGAAAATTAAAAAACCACCAAATGTTTGCTTTGGGCAATGACCAATTCACTCGTTCAGACAGATTCAAAGCGCCTCTTTGAAGACCCGGATAATATCCAGTACTCAAGTAATTAGAACTATTAATATTCACTTTCCCGATAGCCCCATTTACGTTTACAGTCATAGACATCCCGTATTTTTCTACATTGCTATTCTGTAAAGAAGATACTCTGCCTCCGTTTAAATTCAGTCCATAAACCATTTTTTTATTACTGGTGTACTGAAATTCATTTCCTAAAAGCTGATTCTGAACGCCCTGAATACCGTCGTAATCCAAAACAAAAAAATGATTGGTTCGCCATTGTTTGTCTTGATGCTTAAAAGCAATCCAGCCAGCCCTGCTCCCCCCAATGTTGATTTGATTATTTTGACGACCCAGTAAGTTGTTTTCTTTGTCGATAAAACCTACTTCCCAAGTATCAGTTTTTGAAGTACTCAGGTAACCCATTACGCCCCGACCTGTTAAATTAAGGTCGAGCGAACGAAAAATATTACCAACTTTTATTCCTCTTTGCTTATTGCCATACTCTAACCAAGTATTTTGAATCAAGATTGGAGAAGCACGATTTTGCCAACTAGAAAGGTTTAAACTATAACTTAGCCTATCTTTTCCCAATTCAAAACCACCACGCCCTCTTACTAAATACGACTGATTGCTATTGAATAAATTTTGTGAGCCTATCTGTAAAGTATTATCTGTAAAAGCACTGCTACTTAATTCATCACGATAATTTCTGGTACTTCTGGCACTTTGTACTTGTACTAAAGCATTGCCCACTACATCCCCATTAGCATAGACTCCAGTAATATTAATATCAAAGGCTTCAATATTGAGCATACGTTTAGTGATTGGCTTCGAAAAAACGATAGTCGTATCTGTTGATGCTGGCAAGGTCAGCTTTATGTTTTGATGAAAACCCTGTTCATCAATACTTAACGGATAAGTGCATACCAGAGTAATAGCTTGCACAGTATTACCTGAATTAAAAACCTGAACAGGGATGAGAATTGTATCACGAAGATTATCCAATAAAATACTGGAGACAGCGGCATATAGATTTACCTTACGCTTCGGCGAAACATTGATTTCAGAAGCTACTGCTGCAAGTTTATTTTTATGTTCATCGTACAGTACAAATTTGATAGCATTCGCCACACCAGCTTTTGCTTTCTTTGTTACAAATATTGATACAGAAACAAAGCTACTATCATGCGGTGCTACATTTACATGAAAATCATTTTTGGAAATAATAGTCAATCCAGCATCGGCTGTAATAGCAATGCGTCCGTTTAAAGTACCTTCTGAATAATTACTCAGTTTCAATAGTATCACCACACGTTCTTCATTGTTGGCAAGAATATTAGTATTGGCTGTGGTTAATCCAAATAATTTTCCTTGCTGAGCATGAGCAACAGAGCAAATAAAAATGAGTAATGCCAGTATCTTGATATATTTACTCATTTTCACTATTGAGGCAGAACTACAAAAATTATGTTTACACTGTATCTTCCGCTGGGTTGCATAAGATTGGAGGTATTCGCTGAAATAGCATATATCAGGTTATATTCTACCATTTGTTGACTGATGTCCAAAGGATTAGCAGTACTGATAAGTACTTGTTCGTTGAGTGATAACTGTCTGGTATAAAATGAAATGTCTGCATTAGTGGCTGTACTTTGAGATGCTTCTAAACTTATTACATTAACAGGAATCGTAGCCGAAGAAGTACTAGAAGTAAGAACATCCGTACTAGTTTTTACAATAACCTGATAAGGTGCAGAAGCAATCACTTTCAAACCGTTGGCAATATTAACCGACTTCTCTGAACTATAATCATTTACAGTATTGAATACCATATTAACCATTTCTGCACCATTTTGCAATAACATCGTAAAACTGTTATTAGCGGTGGTTTGAACCTGAAATGCAACTGGTATCGTGACTGTTGATACGGCTTGATTGTTTTGGTTATACAGTGTAAAAATAAGACTACTGGTATAAGTGCCATTAGGAACGAGTAAATGGTTTCCACCTTGAATAACCATATCAAATGTATGTTCTGTATAATCGCTGAAAGCTGCGTTTGAATTACTGATGAGTGTTACATCGCTTATACTAAGAGGGTAGTCGTTATTACTTACGCCTATTTCTGAAGCTGTTGGCGAACCCTGACTCACTCGATTGAAGCGTAACGAAATATACTGCGGTGCCACAAAATTAGCTCCATTAGTAAAATTATCTGTAGTTCGTACTCGCAGACTCCAACCATTACAAGTGCTTGAATTAGGGTTATATTGTACAGCTAGGGCATCTGTAATCGTTACACCTGTCATTTGGCTTTCATAGTCACTAAAACTATAAGTAGCACCAGTATTACCAGAAATGGCAATTCCGTCACAATTATTCGTGGATTGACTGTAACATATAATACCCTTCGCACAAAGCAATGTCACGAACAAGGTGTAATACAATAATTTATACATTGGTTAGTGGTTTCCAGCTCGTTATCTTTCAAATTCAAGTTCGGCTATTTTCAACTCATCTTTATTTCCGTAGGTGACGATGGCCGTAGCGGTATATTTCCCTTTGGCTAGTTTTACGGGTAAGGGTTGTTTTAGAATACGGTTATCGCCTGGCAATGAATAAAAGTTTAAATCGTCAAGCTTTTGTTTTTCACCTGTTTGTGTATTCAGTAACTCCCAATTTACTTTACCTTCTACCCATACTTTACTTTTATTTTGAAAAGCTAATTCCAAACGACCAGCGTTGCTTTTGGTGCTGTCTGCCACATCCTTAAAATCGGTAATATCAATATCTCTTTCTTCCTGTTGACTAAACGAATGATACAATTTTATGCCTATCCGCATACTTACTTTCATCATTGCGCCATTGGGGGATTTGCTATCTACAGGGGTCAATTGCGTAAAATAGAGCATCGCTGTATGAACAGGAATATCCTTGTTGGCATTTTGAGGTACATTAAGCATAATGTTGACTACCTTTTTTTCTTTTGCTTGTAAAGTAAAAAAAGCACCTGGAGAAATCTGAATCCAATCAGCGCAAGTAGTTGGTTGTGTGCCCGGATTAAAGCTAAGATTATCGCCCAGAGCATTATAAGCCCAGTCGTTAATAGCAATACCAACATCCATAGCTTTATCACTCGGATTAGTCACAGTTACTTTTTGTGTACCCATGCCACCTGCATCAACTTTATAATAAATCCTACTAGGGCCAACCATGATTCCATCTTGGGCAAAAAGCTGGAGATTTGTTAAGAGTAGTATTGAAACAACTGTAAAAAAATATCTTCTGATTTTCATAGAAACTGACATTACATGATAATCTCAAAAATTATATTTGATGAGATTACCCCCTAAAATATCAACAGTACTCAATAGAAAAAAAAATCTACTGAGTACTGCTGATTGATTATTTATGAAGAGCATTTAAAATGTATAGCGATAATGAATTAAGGTGCTGCAATCGTAAATACAACAGGGATAATATTAGTACCTGCGGCTTTATCAAATACTTTTTCACCTCCATAAACACTATAATTAATACTAAATAACGCTTCTGCATTCTGTTCCGAATTATTGAAGGTACTTCCACTAGCCAAGATAAAATTTCGCTCTGTACCATCAATAGAAGTGCCTGACCTATCTGTCACGTTATCGGTTCTACCTCTGGAATTATCACTTGGAATGGCAGCTAAAACTATTAAGTGATCTCCTAATGCCGACGGATTAGTCGAAACAGTTCCTACTTTAACGGTTACTCTATAGGCTTTTGTACTTATTACTGTCAAATAATCATCAAGTGTACCATAGATCCCATTTAAATAGGAATCAATATTATTAAAAGTTACAGTTGTAGTAGTATTACCATTAATGCTTAATGACATTACATCTTCTAAGACAACGTTAAATGTACTAGTTGCAGTTGACTGTGCTGAAGATTGGTTTGCAGTAAATAAGCCTACTGCTAAGGCGGCGGATAAGAGAATTTTCTTCATGTTTAAGTTTAATAACTTTTATATTGTTTGATGTATAATATACGTAGCCAAATTATTGATTTTAACAAATCCTCACAAATCTTGTCGCATTTTTTTAGTCCAATAATAGAAAAAACAAGTCCAATTTATTGGAATTGGACATTTAACAAAAATACACTTTAAAAAAACAATATTATAACTCGAAATACTGAGTTAATTCACTTGTGATCTACTTAGCCCAAATTAACAAAAGTTTTCAAGGCTAATGCTAAAAATAGCCCTAAAAGCTACCTTAGAAGTAAATAAAAAGGCTTTTTCGTAATTCTATCAGAAGAGTCGCTCAAGAATCATGAAACATCAAAATTGTAAGAATTAACAATACTGTTACAAACGGTATTGAATTAGTTTTTTAAGGAATAGTTATTTAGGTTTTTTTAGTTGAAACTATGTCGGTATTCAATGGGTGTGAAATTGGTTTTACTTTTGAAAAGTTTACTAAATGATTGTGGATATTCAAAACCCAATTCATAAGCAATTTCAGTTACTGTTAAACTAGTAGTCGTTAAAATTTCTTTCGCCTTTTCAATCAGTTTATCATGTATATGTTGTTGTGTATTTTGTCCTGTTACGCTTCTGAGCATATCACTTAAATACGATGGAGAAACATTTAGTTCGGTCGCCAATTTTTCTACGGTAGGTAAACATAAGTCTGAATTTTCGGTAAAATGTTTTTCTAAAGTATTTTCAAAGTTTGTTAGTAAATCGTTTGTTGCCATTTTTCTTGTAATGAATTGTCTGCTATAAAAACGATGACTATAATTGAGCAGGAGTTCAAGGTTTGAAACAATTATATCTTGGCTGAAATTATCTAAACGTGAAGTAATTTCTTTTTGAATATTTTGAACAATTGTTTCTATTATTGCTTCTTCTTCGCTTGAAAGATGCAGTGCTTCGGTTACAGTGTAGGAAAAAAAGCCATAGTTTTTAATTGCTTTTCCTAATGGATATTGCCTAATTAAATCAGGATGAAATAATAATGACCAACCTTGATTGTTTCTATCTTCTTCACTATCAACACTGATAATTTGATTAGGTGCGATAAATGACATTGTACCTTCATCAAAATCATAATGATTTTTCCCGTATTTCAACTTTCCTTTAAAACTTCTTTTAATTGAAATATTATAGAGGTTTAAAAGTAATTTTTGGGAATCCAGTAGCTTGGAATGTTGCGTTTCAGCATGGTCTATAATTGTTATCAATGGATTTACCGCACTTGATATACGTATAAAAGAATGCAGTTCTTTTATAGAATTTATCTTTATGATATTTGGCTCTGTATTTTTCATCTTTATAAAGAAATAGGCGGTTATGACTCACCGCCTACTTTGTTACGTCATCAATTTAAGCATTTAGAAAATCAACACCTACACTTCTGTCGGCTGTCATTATTTCCAAAACATTGGCAGGATACTCAACAGGTAATTTGCTTACTTCATTTAACTGATTTAATTCCTCTATCGTAAATACTACATCCACCGATTTTAAATTATCTTTAAGTTGGTGAATTTTAGTTGCACCAATAATTACACTACTTACTACAGATTGATATAGCAACCAAGCCAATGCCAATTGAGCAATTGAAACTTGCTTTTGCTCTGCCATTGGTGTAAGCACATCTAACACATTATATGCTCTTTCTTCATGAAATGGTGGGAATGGAAAACTCTTTAATCTGCCTACATCCTTTTGTCCGTTTCTTTTGTACTTGCCAGTTAGCAAACCACCACTTAAAGGACTCCAAACCAACATGCCTACTTTTTGGTCTTGTAACATAGGTACGATTTCTCGCTCTATATCTCTTACATCCAATGAATAATTGGCTTGAAGAGAAACAAACCTATCTAAATTATTGTACTGGGAATAAGCCAAGCCTTTCATTAATTGCCAAGCAGCAATATTACTTGCACCAAAATACCTGATTTTTCCACTTCTAACCAAATCATCTAACGTTTTGATGGTTTCTTCGATAGGTGTTAATGGATCTGCGGTGTGAATTTGGTAGAGGTCAATATAATCCGTTCCTAGTCTTTTTAAGCTGTCTTCTACTTGTTGAATAATATGCTTTTTTGAAAGACCTCTATCGTTTTCACCTTTACCCATTGAGCCTCTTACTTTTGTAGCCAAAACTAAATCATCTCTGTTGATAGCAAGATTTTTGATTGCTTGACCAATCATTACTTCCGAAAGCCCATCTGAATAAATGTTTGCGGTATCAATAAAATTAACTCCTGCTTCAGTCACAGTTTTAATTTGTTCATCAACAGCATTTTGGTCAAGATTACCCATATAGCCAAAAAAACCTTTTCCACCATAATTCATTGTTCCTAAACACAAAGTTGAAACCTTCAAGCCTGTATTTCCTAAAATTTTGTACTTCATCGTTTTATTTAATTGTGAAGTACAAAGGTCGGAAGCTTAAAAAGTTCGGCTGTGTCTAAAATGCAGTTTATTGTGTTCAAAATGGAGTTTAGTATCGTTTTAGGTATTGGCAAAAGTAAGAGAATCTACGTTCGTCAACTCTGCTTTTGCCAATACTTTTTAAGTCGCTAAAACGTAATTATTAAACAATTTTCAGGGTTTGAATTTGTTGATTTTGAATGTCAAACAAATAAGTCAGTACAATAGGACTGCCTGGAAAACTTCCAGAAACCTCTGCTTTTAAAGTTTGCACGTTTTCAGAATATTCAAGCGGTTTCATCGTTGCTTGATATTCCTTATTTGTTTTTTCTATCCAATTTTCTATTTCCTTTCTTCCATTGTGCGTTTTGCCCTCATCAAAAACTCCGGCTGTTTCGGTAAAACAATTTGCATAGGCTGTGCTGTCAAAATTGTTTTGTGCTTTTACTAAATCTGCGATTACTTTGGGTAAATTATTCATGATTTGCTTTTGTTTTATGGTTGATTTTATATTGTTGGAATTGTTCCGCCGTCGATTACAAATTCTGTTCCTGTTAAATAATTGGCTCTCGGCGAAACCAAAAAGCCCACTAATTCGGCAACTTCTTCGGGTTGGGCTGGGCGGCCGAAAGGAATTCCACCCAGAGCGTCCATTACACTTTTTGTTGCTTGCTCAAAACTTATGTTAGAACTTTCAGCTATTCGCTCCATCATTGCTTTTGAAGCACTGGTATTTATCCAGCCTGGCGAAACAGCAAGTACACGAACTCCTTTGGGTGCTACTTCGTTTGATAAACTTTTACTGTAATTGACTAAGCCAGCTTTTGCAGCCGCATAAGGCAAGGTCGAATCGTATAAAGGCAACTTCGCTTGAATAGAGCCGATATGAATGATAACTCCACTTTTTTGAGTAATCATTTCGGGTAAAAAAGCCCTATCTAAACGAACAGGTGCTAATAAATTGGTTTGAATAGTTTGTTCCCAATCTTCATCAGTCAAGACAGCAAAGCCACCCCCTTGCGTTTCAGAGCCGCCCAAGTTGTTGACTAGAATATCTAATCTGCCAAATTTTGCTAAAATTTCTGCTACTACTTTTTCTGTTCCTGCTGGTTTACTTAAATCGGCAGCGATAAAATGTAGTTTTTCGTTTGCTTCCTCGGGGGCATTCCTAGCGGTAATGATGACACTTGCACCTGCTTTTAAAAGTCGTTCGGCAATGGCTTTCCCAGCACCTTTTGTTCCGCCTGTTACCAAAGCAACTTTTCCTGATAATTCATTATTGAAATTAAATTCCTGTTCCATTGTTTGCTTTTTTTGAGCAAATTTCTGACATACATACACATGAAACAATTACGGAAATACGATTCACATAGGGATAAATTTATCCCTTATTGCACAATTTGGAACTGTGGTTTACTTTTGCTTTATGTATGAAAGGAAAATTTTACCGAACCTCAATTGCGGTTTGGATTTGATTGGCGAGGTGCTTTACGGCAAATGGAAAATCCGTTTGTTGTGGTTTATCAATGAAGGAAATCAACGCCCGAGTGAGCTTCAACGCAAAATACCCGATGCTACCCGAAGGGTATTAAATATTCAGTTGAAAGAATTAGAAGAACATGGCTTAGTTTCTAAGATAATATATCCTGTAGTTCCACCAAAAGTGGAGTATAGTCTTACTGAATTTGGTCAAACTTTAATTCCAATACTTTCTGCTATGGGTCAGTGGGGTGATACAAATGAGGCACATTTACGTTCGGTTATTTTAAAACGCATAGATGTTGGAAGTCAGTAGTTAATAATCGCTATTTTACCATTTATATTTAGACTGAATACTTCTCTGTCTTATCCTCAGTAATTAAAATCAATATTTATATGCTCAAGAAAAACCTAATTATTGTACTTTTTTTCTCTCTATTATTGAATAAACTTACAGCTCAGTCCATCAAAAGTGATGAGAATACCTTTCCTGAAAATCGTATTTTGATAGCTCCAGAAAGTGTATTTAAAATGTTTATTGAAGCTGGAATGGAGCCTTCAAACCATGTATTGACATCCCTCGAAAAAGAGAAAGTAGAGCAAGCTTTTGCCATATTACCTCCATTGTATAAAAAAGTACTGAAAGAGCATTTGAAGAGTATTAGTTTTATGGACAATATGCCCAATACGGCGCTGACTTCGCCCATTGAAACGAGTGACTCTACCAAACAATTTAACATTACTTTTCGAGCGGGAATTCTCAACGAAACGATTTCAGAATGGGCAACATGGAAAGAAAAAACCATTTTTAACAATCCAACAAACTCAGGATTTGAAATACTGATAGATGCAGGGAAATTAGATGCCATCCAATATGTTTTACTGCATGAGGCTACACATGTTGTAGATGCCATTTTAAACCTTGCTTCACATCCAGACAAAAAAGACTCTTTAGTTGTACATACGACATTTACTAAAAATATATGGAGTAAGATGAATACACCAGTAGCAGAATTTACTAATCCATTACTAGAGAATACACGCTTTAGAAGTGGTAAGGTTCAACCAATTTCATCAGCCCCAGAAATATATAATGCACTCAAGAAAACCCCGTTTCCATCACTTTATGGAATGGCTTCATGGCATGAAGATATTGCAGAACTTTTGTCTATTTACCATCTGACCAATAAACTAAAGCAACCTTTCGTGGTTACTGTCAAAGAAAAAGGTAAGATTGTTGCCACATTTGAACCGATGAAGAATAAATTAGTAAAAAAGAGAGTAAAACAACTCCGTTTTTTTTACGATAGTGATAAGGTAATTAAGGTATAAAACGTAAAGGTTGCGTTTGTCTGTTGTTTATCATCTTACTTTGTTTCCCCTTTAAAAGTTGAATAAATTTCAAGCATTAGCTTAATAATAAAGGTAAAGGCAAAATAATAAAGAAGATTTCATCGAATCGTTTTTTGACTTTGCTTTTACTGGAAATCGCCCTTATGACCGAAACGTCATAAGGGCGATTTCTGATTTATTATTGGTTGGCAAATTTTTCAAGCTCTTGATTGAACTTTGTAGCTTCTTCTACAAACAAGGCGTGTCCACTTTCTTCAAATTTTACGATGTACGAATTTTTTATTCCTTTGTTCAACTCTTCAGCCAAAGGGAAAGGACAGAGTTTATCTTGTGTTCCATGAAATATGGCTACTGGAATGTTAATTTTTGCCAATACAGGACGCAAGTCGAGGTCAAGCAAGGAATTCATAGATTGTGTTGTAGCATAAGGAGATGCCTCTAAATTGATACTTTCCAACCATTTTTCAACATTTTTAGAAATATTACCTTCTTTTGCAGGGAAGGCACTTCCAAAACCAGCAATTAAATCTTGTCGCTGAGTCAGGGTTTGGTTGATTAAATTCGCACCAGCAATTTCAGAAACACCAAATGGAGAGCTATCTCTTTGTTTCCAAGAAGGGGCAGCAGCACCAAAAAGAGCCAATTTACTTACATGAGCAGCATTGTATTTAGTTATGTAATGAATCACAACTGCACCGCCCATCGAAAAACCACCTAAAACTGCATTTTGAATCTTTAATTTTTCTAGTACAATTTTAATATCATCTGAAAATACATCGAAATTATACTTACCATAAGGTTTATCAGATTTTCCAAAGCCACGTAATGTAATACCAATTACTCTAAATCCTTTTTGAACCAAATATTGATATTGATATTCATACATGGCATCACTCAATGGCCACCCGTGAATCAAAACGATAGGCTTACCATTGCCGAGGTCAGTTACGTGTAAGCGTACATTTTTTTCTACTTCTATGTACTCTGCTCTCCCTGCCGAAGCTGGCACTCTTTTGGTTTGAGCGATTAGGCTATTAGTAAAAAGAGAAACTAAAATTACGATTGCTAAAACTGTCTTTTTCATGTTTGTATTTGTTAGAATTGTTGTTGTTTTTTGATGATACAAAGTTGGAGCAATTTGTCTTGTGCCTCAATGGACACTTTTCGCTTTTGGTTGTACTTTTTCCCCACTGATAAAAAATTGCTTTTGATGTTCACAAAACACAAAAAAAGCATGACCTTTTGAGCCATGCCTTGTTGATATTTTTATGTAATTATTTTAAAATTGCTTTCGAAAAGATGTTGGAGATATACCCGTATGTTTTGTAAAAAACCTAACGAAATAGGCATCATCTTCATAGTTTAGGCTATAGGCAATCTCTTTGACACTGAGTGTGGTATGTGCCAAAAGCCTTTTACTTTCAAGGATTATTCTATCTTTGATAATATCGTTTGGTGTATTTTTACTCAGTAAACTGATTTTTTTACTGAGGTTTTTGGGGGTTATAAACAGCATGTCAGCATAATCTGCTACGGTATGATGCGTTTTGTAATGTTGCTCTACGAGCTTGCTAAATTTTCTTAAAAACTGTACATCAACGTGCTTACTGTCGTCGGCCAATTGATGTTGTTGTTTCCAAATCCTAGTTGATTTCAAAATAATGAGTTTCAGTAAGATTCGTAGCATTTCTTCCGTATTAGCATCATCCGTTATCATTTCTAAACGAATTTCTTCAATGATATTTTTGATATTTACGGATTGGTTGGAGTCTAATTCAATAAAAGGAACTTCAAAAACATTATTGTACAAGATACCGTCACAAGCAACTTCTTGGTCGTGAAGTTCGATACAATAAAAATCTCGATTGAAATAAATTAAATCGCCATCATTGGGGGCATCACCTAATGGCTGAATTACCACTTTAGGATTGACAAAAAGTAAAGCATCGGTCTTTAAATGAAACGCTTGAAAATCAACCTTTATCTTGAAATTTGCTGGTAAAAATAAAATTTTGATGTGTTCATGAACACCAGAGAGCGAATTATCATTATTATTAATTTCTGATAGTTTGATATTACCAAACTGTTTATAGGTAAATTCTTTGAGCATTTGCTGTTTTAGGAGTCGGTTTTGGAGGATTAAAGTTGGATATTATGTACTTTGCTCAAGCACTGATGCAAATTTACGTTATTTATACTAATACAAGTAAGTTTGGCTCATCGTTTTACTCTCCTGATGGATTACAACAAAATAATTGCATTCCGACTACCGTAGTAACTTTTCACTAAAGAAGTTAAAATGACACAAGGCTTGTAAAGAATGTAGTAAACAAAATTTATAAAGTACAGGAGAAAGGAAAAGAGTAGGAGAGAAGTCTTGTTGCTGAAATAAAAGAAAGAATTTTACTAACAAAGCAGCAGAGTTAATATTAACGAAGAGATTTTATACAATAATGCTAATTTGTAGATTTATACTGTGTAGAAATTTCATTAATGAATACCACTCGAGACTTCAATTCTTTGGGCATTGATCCATTTTGACTCTTCTGAATATAGAAATAAATACAATAACACCTCCAATATCATTGGGCAAACCAACTCTTCCTAATGCCGTATTGCCTGCAATCATATCGTTTAAAGCTTGGTTATCTCTGACAGCCCCACCACCAAAATCAGTGGCAATAGCTTTCATGATGGCATAAGCTGCATAGTTTGGATAGCTAAAACGAGTCAAACCCGAAGAAGTATTGACGATACACACGCCTTCATTAATGAATGGAAGTAATTTTTGAGTAAGGAAAAAGGGGCTTTCAGATGAGTAGTAGCCATTTCGTCGAAGCCAGCCTCTGTCGTATCTTCAATAGAAGCGTAATAGCCCATTCCTACATTATTGACTAATGAATCAATTTTAGTTGTGCCAAAGTTTTTGTCCAAAATATCTTTCAATGCTGAAACAAATCCGTCAAATATCGCTGATTCTATTAATAGTGATAAACTGTTCTTTTAATAAAAGACAAAATCACTCCAAATATGAAATGTCCATTTGTATTTAATAAGCTAAAAATGCCATTACTTAGCCAAAAATAACAACTGTAGTACACTAGAATCCGAAAATTTCACATCGGGGAAATATCAATGCAAAAGAAATAGTCACTTAGATATATTTAAAGAATAGCTATGTTGTAGCCTTATTCTTTATTTAACATAATTATATATCAAATAAATCATCCAATAATCAAACCAATAAAATAATTAGAGAAAGACTTATTGCATCATATCATCTAAGCTAACGTCCCTTGTTCTAATACCTTCATTTTGTTAATTTATCAAAATGAAGGTATCTTTAATTTACTTATTAGATACTCTATCATCTTTCCCTTATGCCATTTCTACAGAAACTATATAGGGTATGGTACCCTAACAATTGTATTTTTTGGGGTAAAAGCTTTTCAAGAGAGTGTCATAATTCTTATAATTCCAGAATAGTCTATTCGAGATTTAAAAACATAAAATTGGCTTAATATCTCATATTTTATATTAAAAATGTAAGTTCATTTTAGTACTGTTATAATCATAAAGTATAAAGTGTTGTTGACATTTTTCATTAAATTCCAGCAGTATCATTATAGACCAGATTTATTTTTTTTAGTAATCTCTCTGTTAAGCTAGTATTATCAGTAATGATATTAGCAACGCCATTCATTTGGGGTTTAAAGGGAATATCTTTATTTAAAGAACTTCTTAAACCATTCTTTAGACTTATTTGAACAGTATAAGAGTTTTGATTGGTGGCAGAAAAAATTTTGGAGACAATACCTGTTATCTTTCCAAAGTCATTAGCAGCATAACTATCAAGTGAAATCAATACTTTTTGCCCATTTTTTAATTTCCCAGAGTTAAGAGATGACATAGTAATTAATCCTATATAAGTTGTTTGTTCTGGAACAATTAAAAATAAAGGGTCACCTGCTTTAACAAATTGGTCGTCCGTCAAATTCTGTAAAAATTTAAGACGTCCGTTTGAGTATGCTTTGATAGAGTAATTTTTTTGCCAATTAATAATGGCATTTGTTAAATTGCTCTTTTTTTGGAAAATACTCTGTTCTAATAATTTTGTTTTGGTTCTAACTTCGTTGTTTAGCTCTAATTTTTGGCGTTTTAAATCTGTAATAGCAACATTAGTCTGGATAATATTCTTTTTTAGTGTAATAAAATCTTGTTGTTTTCTACTTAACTCATCTTGTTTCTCTTGAAATTCTAAAGGAGGAATAACTTTATCGTCAAATAGTTTTTTAAAAATGCCATTTTTTTTCAGTGCATTGTCAATATCCTTTTCAGCCATTTTTAAAACCTCATGATTAATGCTCAATAAGTCTGATTGATTTTTAAGCTGACTTTCTATACTTTTGATTTTTTCGTTATAAAATGGGTTTAGGGTTAATTCTTGATATTGTTTTAAATCTGTTATGAGTTGAGAATATTCATTTTGCAAATCGCCTAAATGTAAGGAATCTTGGAATTTTGATAAATTAATGTGAAGTTCATTCGATTTTAACTCAATAGAGTTTAATGCTTTTTTTAAAGTAAGTACATCTAAATTATTAGCGGGGCTTTCGACTGTTGCTATAATATCTCCGATATGTACAGAAGCCTCATCTTTAATTGATATTCTTTCTAAACGTCCAGATACTTTATTTACGATAGTAACTGTTGGGTTTAAGGTCGTGATGGTTACTTGGCCTGTTAATGTTTCGGGATATTTTATAATTGATGCCAATATAAAAAAGATGATGATAATAAGGAAAATTACACTAATCCCCCATTTTATAAGCCATGTAGGAGTATAAGACATAAAATCAATTATCTCTTCAGAACGAATCTCGATATCTTTTTCTCGTGTCATTTTTATGAAGTTGATTTTGAATCTAATTCTAATTGATTTTTTACCAAATTATAATAATATCCTTGTTTTTGTACTAAAATGTCATGATTCCCCGTTTCAACTACCTTACCAGCATCTAAAACGATGATATTGTCGGCATTTTTGACGGTGCTAAGTCTATGTGCAATGATAACCGATGTCCTATTTTTTAAAAATTCATTCAAATTTTCAATAATAATTTTTTCATTATTGGCATCTAAGGCAGAAGTTGCTTCATCAAAGAAAATTAATTTAGGGTTTTTATAAACAGACCTTGCAATTAAAACTCTTTGTTTTTGTCCAGTACTTAGTCCAACACCATCTGATCCGATTTTTGTATTATATCTTGCTGGAAGTTGCTCAATAAAATCTTGAATATTAGCAATATTAATTGCGTACAATAATTTCTTCTTATCAATTATATTTTCACCAACAGCAATATTATTTGCAATGGTATCATTAAAAATAAAGCCTTCTTGCATTACAACGCCACAAGAGTCTCTCCATATATGTTGAGGAATGTCATTAAGGCTTACATTTCCCAAAGATATGCTTCCTTCGTTTACAGGGTAAAACTTGAGTAACATCTTCATCATAGTCGTTTTCCCACTGCCGCTACTACCAACAATTGCAGTTGTTTTATTGGCAGGAATAACGAATGATAACTCTTCAATTGCATCATTTAAAGCTCCTGGGTACCGATAACTTACTTTATTAAAAACAATATCTTGATTAAAATTAATCTCTTCTGGAGAGGTTGTAAATTCATCTATGATATCTTCTGATTTCATGTCGTAAATTTCATTAATCCTATCTAAACTTATTTTGGCATCTTGGAATATTTGCAAAAATGATGTGAATTGTTGGATAGGGGCATTGAGTTGTCCAACAATATAAGATACAGAAAGCATCATACCTATGGTAAGATTTCCATCAATAACCATTTTAGCAGTAACAATTGATATTAAAATATTTTGTAATTGTCCAATTAGAATAGCACCTGTACTTTGAAATTGAGATAGTGTTGTACTTTGAAGAGTCAACCTAAACTTACGAGCCTGAATATATTCCCAACTCCATCTTTTTTGTCGTTCGGCATTACTAAGTTTAATGTCTTGCATCCCAGTTATTAACTCAATCACCTTATTTTGGTCTTGGCTCATTTGGGAAAAACGCTTGTAGTCGAGTTCTTCTCTTTTTTTGAAAAATAATAAAGTCCAAATAATATATATAATACTGAAAATGGCAAAAATGGCAAAAATGTTAAAGCTGTAGGTTGCCAAAACAATTCCCAAAATACCGACATTAAAAAATGAAAATAAGATATTTAGACTTGAACTCGTCAATAAACTTTCAATACGATGGTGATCATTGATTTTTTGCATGATATCTCCCGTATGCTTTGCATCGAAATAAGCAATTGGAAGTTTCATTAGTTTAATGAAAAAATCTGAAAGCATTGATAAGTTTACCCTTGAGCTTACGTGTAGTAGAATCCAACTTCTAATGAGTTCAATTGATGTCGTTCCTAAAAATAAGAAAAGTTGTGCAACCAATATTAGATATATAAAATGAATATCTTGGCTCTGAATTCCAACATCAACAATACTTTGGGTAAGAAAGGGGAAAATTAATTGTAAAATACTACCTGCAAAAAGCCCCAAAAACAGTTGAAACATGAGTTTTTTATAAGGACTAAGGTATTTTACTAAAAAAACTAGCTTTCGTGTTTTTGTTTCTTCAAACTCATTTGTATAAAATTCTGGTGAGGGTTCTAAGGCTAATGTAATTCCTTCTTCAATTTCTTCTGACAGATAATTCCCTATCCAATTATTGATAAACTCACTTGGTGAGTATTCAATTAATCCAAAAGATGGGTCAGATACAAAAACCTTGTTTGGGGTTATTTTATAAACAACAACATAATGCTTTTTATGCCAGTGTACAATACAAGGCAAGGGTATCTCCTCTGAAAGTTGTTTGTAGCTAATTTTTACTCCAAGTGTCCTAAACCCTATTTCTTCAGCTCCACCTGCCAAACCTAATAAAGAACTTCCAATTCTTGTGGTTTCACTTAAAACACGTAATTGTGCTAAAGGAATAGTTTTTCCATAGTATTTTGAAATGATTTTCAAGCAAGTTGGACCACAGTCCATCTCATCGTGTTGAATGTATGAGGGAAATTTTGCCAATTTTAATGTTTTTTAATCAAGCTTTTTTCTCTGTGCAATTTCTGATCGATAAAAATGCCAAAGCAAATGGTATTGAATCATCTCCGTATGTCTTTGATTAGAGGTGAAAAGACGATTCATAATCATGTGGATATAACTACTTAATAATTGAGACAATGGCGTTTCAAGTAAATTTGTTTGGTGTAATCTTAAAACAGATTGAGCAATTGTATCACACATTATTTTGGATTGGTGCAAAATATTGAATGCTGTTTTAAAATCATCATCCAAATTATATTCATTTTTCAAGCAATTAACAATCGTATTTCGTTCTTTCCTAAATCGTTCTCCAATTTGTTTTTTTAGTTCGAGGTTCATATTGAATTCTCTTCCAAAATTTTCTGATAAATTTTCTAACAAATCCTTTTTGGCATAAATATCAAATTTAAAGCTATCCAAGAGCATATCAATCGTTTTTAATCCAAAAAACCAACTAATTTCATTATCTCTGACTTCATCTTCTCCATTAAGTATTTCCAGGAACTGTATTATTTGTTCACTACTTAGTTGAAATAGACTTTCTGAAAATTCAATTGAAGATGCTCCATACCGTTCTAACTCTCGGTTATATGTATCTGTTTGAGTCTTCCAAATGAGTTTATTATCTAAAAAATAAGAGAGACTACCCTTTAAAATTTTTATAACCTCGGAAATTTGGAATGTATCTGTAACCTCAAAACGAACACGCAGATGATTTTTTGGGTCTGTATAACGAATAAAGAACCATTTCTTAATTAACCCGTTTTCACGTAACTGTCTTAAGGCATCTGTTAATCCATATTTTAAAATTTGGTCGGCAGTCTTGGCACCACAATAAATTTTAAAGTACAGCCAATCTTCACCTGTTATAAAAGAACGTTTTATTGGAATAGTATTGATAATTTGAGGTAACTCATAAAGTGATTCATTTTTATTCAACTTTTCATTTCGGTAAAATGCAATGACAAATTGATTAACATAGTGGTTGTTGTCAGAATCAGTGATTAGGCAATTGTCTTTATTGAACAGAAATTCCGTAAGTTGAACAAAGTCACGTTTTTTTATCGTATTTAGAAATGTTTTTGTACTCAAAATATTTTGTAAATCAACCAATAATTCATTATCAAAATCAACCAATTGAATAATATTGGGCATTTTCCATTCGCTCTTCCAGTCTTGCACACCTTTCATCAACTGTTCGTTATCTTCAATTTTAAGCAAATGTTCAAACGTGTCTTTGCGAAGTATCCACTTGGCTGGGGAAATAATTGACTGTTTATAATTTACTCTTGGTAAAAAATTGTAGTTATTTTCTAACGCTCCCCAGTTAAAACTTACTCCACCTCTACTATGCTGGGTTTGCAAATCACAGAGAAAGTTGTATATTGGTAATGAATTATGTCCAAAATTATGGGCATTGGTAAGTCTGGGAATGATTATTTTATTTAACTTCTTAGACCTTAAAAATACGTTAGACCTTCTGACCGAAATATACAAATCATCTGGGCTTATCTGAAATTCATCTGAAACTGAAGCCTTGGCTAAGTAAGGAATTTCGTAATTTCTAATCGTTGGACGCATCAAGATATTTCCTGTTCTTGACTCAGGTAAATGAACAATTTCGGCCAAAATGGTATCTGAAGATTTTAATTCATCTTCTTTGGTAATAATACTTCTGACTAATGCATCAATGTCTTGACTTGCGTGGCAAAACCTCCCTAAAATATTTCCCGCACTTGACCCGCCGCCGTTAGACATTACAGTTTTAATTTGACCACCACTATCCTTCAATAACTCAACCATAAATCCGATAGTATCTTGCTGGTCATCCCAATTTTCTTTGAAATCTTTAAAATCTTCGTCTATTAAGGTAATTTCAAAAGTATTGGATACTTTTGATTGAAGTATTTTATTTAACAAGATTTCATCTAGCTTGCTCCACGAAATTTTATTCTTATTATTATCCGGATTATCATTTGATTGTATATATCCAATACCTGTTTCTACATCAAGTGCATACAAGAGAGGAATTTCTGCATCTTCATATCTTTCATAAAATGCTTTTGCAAATTTTTCTAACTTAGTTTCTCCGTATTTAATACTTATTTTGTTAAGAAAACGAGCCGTTGATACTATGTCAGTCAATATGGCTTCGTCTAAAGTACATTTGTCTGATTTTCTTACAAAATCAGTTTGAAACAATTTTCCTAATTCTATCTCAATGCCTAACTGTTTTAAGTTTTCTGCAAATGCTAAGTATAAATGAACATCATTGTACTCGGAGTTATCTAATTCATCAAGTTTTTCTTGAATAGAAATAAGCAATTGAACCAATGAGCCAATTGACATAACCTGTTCATTGATTGTAAACGATTTATCCGAAGGTAATTCTTTTAAGGTGTTGATAAGTTGAAAAATAAATTCTTCACCACATACAGATGGTTCTAATTGGCTAACTAATAACTGACTCGTAATAATTTCATTAATAAAAATATCTGCTTCTTCTTGAGAAATTTGATCATTAATGATAGCATTAGATAATTGTTGTTTAGTAGCTCCAGATTTAGCGACTTCAAATATTTTCTGTAAATATTCTGAAAAATCTACCGAAGAAATTTGATGAATTCGGCGTGTGTTGTGATAATGATATTCTACATATCTAACTTCTTCACCTATTAAATAAATACTATTATTTACATAAAACTTGATTTCTTCCTGAATAACATCAATCTGTACAATAGCGGTAGCCAAAGCACACAAATAGTTCATATCTAGTCTTGTATGGCGATTTTTGGCAATTTGAGTATCAATAATAATATTTGTATTTGATTTAATATCACCTACACCAATACCTGCGAATAAACCGAATGGAGTACATCTAGTTGTCATCCTTTGGAAGTATTTCATTAAAGAATAGGCAAGAGCTTTCACTTTGGTTTGTTCTTTGATTTCACCTTTATAATAATCCAATAAACGGCTCTTTAAGTCTGGAGAAGCAAGAAAAAGAGCCTCTTGGTTGATAGGTTCTTGAAAAAAATTGAAAAGGGCATTCATAGATACCTCTAAACTATTTTGAGAGAGGACTACCTGCAACTTTTCGATAGAGTAAAGAGGTGTTCTAACAATAAATTGATTGAAAAATGAGTAATTCAACTGTTTAACGTTTAAGAATTAACGAATAAATAACAATTCTTCCCAAGATGGATCTAAGCCAGAGATTCGATATAATAAAACAAGCCCTATGCCTGAAATTCCTTGTAGAAAATTATAAGAAGGTTGTTCACCCCCGTATTCTTTGGGGCTAAAGTTTTTATATCCTGCATAGCCATCAGTAAAAATTGCCATTTTTAAAGTTACATCATACCAATAATCTGCGGTCTCTTTAAAAGTTAATTCATTAGTCCAATCATAAAATCGCTGAAATATGTGTGCCGCCATAGCAGATCCATGGCATAACCCTGCATCATTAATTCTTGTTTCTTCAAAACTTCTTCTTTGAGATGCACGTACCATAATATTGATGGTAATATTTTTAAGGATGTTATCATCAAAGACAAGAGCAGATTGCCACAACGAACAGCAGATTCCTAAATCCCCATAGCACCATGCTAAACGACTTGGCTTAGATTTCTTGCTTTTTTCGTTTCCATATGTAAAATCTGGAAATTGTGAATAATAAATAGATGGGTCAAGCTGATTTTTAAGTATGTATTGAGTAGTTGCCAATGCCATTTTTCGTGTTTTAACAGGCATTATTTCTTCTTTATAAGCCTTTAATAAAAAGGAAAGTATACTTGGAATACCATGAGCAAGCCCCATATTAAATTCATCTTTCTGGGATATATTATTCGTAAAATCATAAAAGGGCCATTTCATGCTTAAATCATTATTAATGACCGCTTGATTATCTAATTCAATTACAAAATCCTCAAGATATTGTCTTGCTATTTTTGTTTTACGGCTACGATATATAAAGTAATAACCAATACCGATTGCTCCATGTAGAAAATCATAATTGCCCGCTTTTATCATTCTCATCATTTGCAAATAAAGATATTCATCAATCTCTCCGAGTATTTCATTGGTGTCTATTTCCATCCATCCTTTCTGTTCGATATATTCCAAAAAAAAAGTAAACCCTGCAACTCCATTACAATAAGTCGGGTCATAGTCTTCAACAATCATTTGAGAAAGATACTGTTCTATTTTCCCTACTGCTTTATCGAGCAATAGATTATCATGGGAATATTCATATAAATGTAAGTTGAATAGAATGATTCCAAGGTCACCGCCTATTAAGTTAGGTTGATTGACTGATGTATATTTATTTTTAAAGATTTGTACAATATCCTCTAATTTTTTTTCTAGCTGTTTCATTATCAAATTAACAAACTTATTAATTGAAATTTTAGACTATAACAAAGAGACTTAATCATAGCTTTTTGCTAACGGATAGTTTTTAAAAGCACAATATCCCTACTTTACCTCACAAAAGGCTATTTTGTTTAGAAGAGAGAGTAATCAATTTATAGGTTTAGTAGGGAGAAACGTGTGATTTAGATGTTTTTAAGACTTTGTTCAGACTAAAGTTGGGTTTTCTGGCAATTAAAGTGATATTTAACACCAGAGATGTTCAAAATAACCCCTTTTATTAATCATAAATATCTTTTTATTGACTTGAAAATTACGAATAAATAAAAAATATTCGTTTTATTACAATTTGTTAAGATTAAAGGCACACTTTAATCTTAACAAATTTAAACTATCATAGACATGTAAACTGATGATTGAAGGTTACACAATTATCAGTTGGTCTTGGACACATTATACTTGTACTAGGTCCCCAAGTCATAGTATTTCCGCCACTACCAGCTCCACACCCACCAGTTACACCACTTTGTGTATAATTTCCTCCATTAACTTGTGTCATTGATTCTTCAGATAAAGTAGCTACCGAACGTTTGCCTAATGTTAGTTTACTTGCAATTTTCTTTTTCATGTTATTAATTGTTAAAATGTTAAAATATGTTAAAGTAGAATTAATGTGAACAACTATTAATTTACCCTTGTCAAATGTATCTAAAAATAATTTTAGACAAGAAGTCATTGATTATTCGCTGGATTATACTTTATATAAGTATAGTAATATCTATTATTTGAGAAGAATAATTTTCTGAGGAGTAGTTATTTAAAATTGTAGTTTTTATACTTGGGCTAAGTCATTAGATTTGTAATTATTATTCAATAAAAAATACAATGAAGAAATTGGTTCTATTTATTTTTACTGTTTTAATTTTAGCTATTTCTTGTAACAGGACAAAGGATGAAAAACTAGAAGTAGAGTCTTATTCCAGACTTATTTTCATCAAATCTTCATTTGATGAAAATAATCTTAATAAGGTTAAATCTCAATTAGATTCTATGGAAAAATGTTGTTATGAAAATTTTTCAGCGACAGAAAAGGCTTATTTTCATTATTTATATTCAAATTATTTTAGCCAAAAGCAGGACGAAAGAGCGGAAGGAGAAATAAAAAAAAGTGAGTCATTCGCTAGTAATATAAAAAATCAAGAAATTAAGGTGAAGATTTTAATTGCTCAAAGCTACTTGTATCTTTATAAAGATGACTTAGGGAGAGCATTTAGATATATTTTAAAAGCTAAAGAAATTGAAGAGTCTTCAAAAACTGGACAGCTTGCTAATATTTATTCTATTATGGGAATGATAAATTTTGAGATGCAAAATTTCAAGAATGCTATCAGTTATTATACCAAATGTATTACATATACAAAAAGCGATAATTACAGTACATTGAGTGTATCATACTATTACTTGGCACTATGTTTAATTAATTTAAAAGAATATCCGCAAGCTCTTTTCAATGCCCAAAAAGCACTTTACTTTGCCAAAAAATCTGATGTAGCAGAAAGAGTTCATATCTCATACATTGCTATTGCTGGAGTATTCACAGAAATGAAAAAAACAGATAGTGCTTTATACTATTTTGAACTTGATGGAAGATATTTAGTCGCCCATAAAATGCTCAATAATCTCGAAAAAGCTAGATTGTATAGCAATATTGGAGAAACATATATAAGTCTCAATAAAATCGATAAAGCTATTTCTTATTTAAAGAATAGTGAAGAAATTTGTCGAAAAGTTAAAGTTGAAGATATTGAATGGGATGATATTAGGTATGGCTATTCTCTTGGTTTGGAAAGGTGTTATTTGAGAAAAAAGGCATACAAGTTAGCTTATTATCATAATAAAAAAGCAGTTGAGTTACTTTACAAAAGGCAAACTAAAGAGCATGATTTAAAAGTTAGAGAATTGGAAGGGAAATACAATATAGGCAAAAAGCAAAATGCCATAAATAAACTACAAACAGAACTAACTTTCAAAAATGAAATTGTAAAACAGCAATATATTATTATGGTAGTTGTGATATTGTTGGGTATTAGCGGAGTGTTGTTATTTTACCTTTTGGTAAAAAGAAGAAAATTAGAAGCTGAAAAAGAGCATATTGAATTAGAACAGCGACTATTGCTATCACAAATGAATCCCCACTTTATGTTTAATGCTTTGAGCGCAATACAAAAGGAAATTATTTTGGGAAATACGAAAATAGCAAATCTTTATCTTACAAAATATGCTGATCTAATGAGATTGATTTTAGAAAATTCAAGGCAAAAATATATTAATGTAGAGGATGAATTACTCATTTTAGAACATTACCTTTCACTTCAAAAAATTAGATTCTCAAATAGATTTGATTATAGAATTGAATATACTCCTGAATTAAAGAATTCACTATTATGCATTCCTCCTATGTTAATTCAACCCTTTATTGAGAACTCTATTGAACATGGTTTTTCTAATATCAATTATCAAGGATTTTTAAAGATAAATTTTCAGCAACGAGAAACTCAACTCGTTTGTACAATTGATGATAATGGACAAGGCGAACAATCTGCAAAAAAAATTGCAAAAAACTCTCATTCAACATCTATTACAAGAGAAAGATTAAATTTACTTTCAAAAGAAACAGGTATTAAGTCTTCGTTAAATACTATTAAAAAAGAAGCTCCAGATCTAGGCTTTCATGTTACTATAACAATCCCGTTGCATGATTCATAAAGCTCTCCGTATATTAATTGTTGATGATGAAGAGTCTACTCGTATCATTGCTAAAACATATCTTGCCGATCGTACTGATACTTTATTATTGGGTGAGTGCGAAAATGTTTCTGATGCCAAAGCTATGATAAAAAAAAATCAGGTTGATATACTTTTATTAGATATCAAATTAGGTAATGAAACAGGCTTTGATTTATTAGCACAATTCCCTAATTTCTCTTTTAAAGTTATTTTTATTACAGCTTATGACCAATATGTTTTGAAAGCATTGAAAGTTGGGGCATTAGATTATTTATTAAAACCAATTGGAGAAGATGATTTTCATCTAGCTATTGATAAAGTTAGAGAAAAACTTGTGACTATAGAGCAATACCAAGTAGCAGCAGAACATTTGCAGCATAAACCCCAAAGGATAACTATCAATACAAGAGAAGGATTACACATATTATGGTTGGAAGAAATTATGTATTGCGAGGCAGATGGTGGTTATACTACTTTTTTTTTAAATGATGGGAGTAAACCTGTTGTGTCAAAACCTCTTAAAGAATACGAAATACTATTGCCAGAAACGACTTTTTTAAGAGTACATCAATCATTTATTGTTAATATTAATTTTATCGTCCTCTTTAAAAAAGAAAATTGTTCTATTATTCTCAAACATAAATTAACAGGGAGTACCAAAGAAATCCCTGTGTCAACTCGCAAAAGAGAAGAAGTTCTGAATCTATTAAGTGACTTAAAATAAAAACTAATTTTTATAATATGATAACCCGACAAATCTGCTATTAAAAATGAAAATTATTCATAGTTTTTGGTCTAAACCAAGTTTGGATAAAAGTATTGAACGCTTTGAAGATAGAAAAATGGGCGGTTGGTTAGACAAAAAATATAATTATATGAGTTGGGCATTAAGTTGTCTTCAGTTTAAAAAACACTACGGTTTTATAGAGCTAGTTACAGATAATGAAGGCAAAAAATTATTTATAGATAAACTTAACCTTCCTTATGATAGCGTTAGGGTTGAGTTAGATATCTATAATAATTATCATCCGGATTTATGGGCTATTTCAAAACTACATAGTTATACATTACAGAATGAGCCTTTTCTTCATGTGGACGGGGATGTATATATTTGGAAGATATTAGATAAAGTTAATAACAAGCCTTTAATTGCTCAAAATGAAGATATTGATTTTAAATATTATACAACCGTTTGGAATGATATTATATTAAATTTTGAATATATACCAACGTACATGATGAGTGATTACCAACGGGAACCATCCATCCATTCGTGTAATGCTGGGATTTTTGGAGGTAGTGATGTGAATTTTTTGAAAGAGTTTGCTTTTGAGGCTTTCGAATTTTTAGAAAAAAATAAGGCTCATTACGATAAAGTTAATTTAGGCAGCACTGTTCTCATCTATGAGCAATATTTATTTTCGTGTTTAGCAAGAGCTAAGAATAAAAAAGTTTCTTTTTTATTCGATTCCATGACGTCTTCCTACGATAAAATAACTCAATTTGCTTCTATTCCTAATCGTAGACATTATGTTCATGCAGTAGGAAATGCTAAAAAGAAGTTTGTTGCTTGCGAGAACTTAGCCAATCGACTGTTGTTTGAATATCCAGATTTTTATTACAATATTTTAGCGTTGATTGAAAAGAATGAAATTTAATTCCTATGAAAATTATACAAAGCTATTGGACTAAACCATTTTATACGAAAGAACTTGATAGCTGGGAAGGACGAAAAATGGGCGGCTGGCGACATCGTAAGTATTATTATATGAGCTGGGCATTAAGCTGTCTATTACTGGATAAATATTTTGGAAATACAGAATTAATAACCGACGCAAAAGGTAAGAATGTACTTATTGATATTTTAGAACTGCCATATTCGTCTGTTAAGGTAGAATTAGATTGTCTTAATAATTACCATGAAGATTTGTGGGCATTAGGAAAAATATACAGCTACGGTATACAAAAAGAACCATTTTTGCATTTTGATAGTGACGTTTTCATTTGGAAAAAGTTTGAATCTTCAATTTTAGATGCACCTCTTGTAGCTCAAAATATTGAGATAGATTTTGACTATGATAAGATTATCTTATCGGAGATTTTAGAAAATTTTGAATACATCCCAGAGCCAATATCAAAGACTTTTCCTCAACAATTAATTTCTTCAAACGCAGGCGTTATAGGCGGCAATGACACTGTTTTTTTTGAAGAATATTCCAAATTAGCTTTTACTTTTATCAATAAAAATATCCAACAATTACCTTTTGTCAATATTGGGTTATCAAATATTATATTTGAACAGTATCTGTTTACCTGTTTATCTCGGAAAAAAAAAATAGATATTGCTTATCGTTTCCATAATATTGGAAATTTATATCGTAAGTATTTATGTGACTTTCAAGGAGTATCATATAGAACTTCGTATGTTCATATCATAGGCTCTTATAAGAAAGAAATTGACTCAGAAAACTGGCTCGAATCTCGTTTACTGTTAGAATTTCCTGCCTATTACTATCATATCTTAGCATTAATTCAAAGTGGAGACTTATAATAAAAAAATTATGGAAAGTAACCAAAAATATTGGGAGGTTATTAATCAAACGCTACCTATTTACATAGAGGAAAACAAATCAAAGATTAATGATACTAATACACAAAATTATATCGATATAACAGATGATATTTTGCTATTACTAGCCATACATAAAAAATACAGGAATGTTGAAATACAATTAAAAAGCTTATGTGAGAAACTACAACGAATTGAAGCTGAAATACCACATACTTATTGTTTGTTTACCGGTAGGGGAAGAGTAATATATACTTATTTAAAAGTTTACGAAGCATTACTGGACAAACAGTATTTGAATTATGCTAACACTTTTATATCGAAATCCAAAGTAATAGATTACGTAACCAACTCTCAACGTTCTAACTGTCTTCTCAAGGGTAGAATTGGAGTATTACTAATATTACATTATTTGAATAAGTTCAGTCCAGAATTAGTATTAGAAGATATTATTAATTCAACTTTTGATATAGTAATTCAGAATCTAATAGTCGATAAGTTTGGTATAACAAGTTTTTATCCAGACTCTAATAAAAGTTCTCTAACTGGTTTGGGAAGTGGAAATGCGGGATTAATATGGGTATTTAATCTTTTATCATCAAAGAAGTACCTTACGTCAGAAGAGAAAATAATAAAGTCTTTATTAGCTTCATTGGAAGGACAATGGAACAAAAAAAGGCTTTGTTGGAATGATAATTTGTTGAAAATATCTACAACAAAAGAACATTTCAACTTAATCGAACACTTTAATTCAGACGATATTTATTTTTTTAAACAGCCTCAGGTAAATACAAATTTTTGGGAAGGTTCTTTAGGCATTTGTATTTCACTTGCTAATTATATCTTGAGTTCAGATGTTCAAAATCAGGAATTGGTACATAAAATAGAGCTATGCTTGACAAAGATTGAAAGTAAAGAAAGTGATACTTATAATATAAATAACATTAAGGAATTATGTTATTTATATTGTAAGCTCTACAAAATAACTGGGAATGTAAAATATGAACTAAAAATTATAAGTTTGTTAGATACAACAGGCTTAACCATTCCTTTAAAATTATCTTTGTTACTATGCCTCACGAATGACTATGATGTCGATATATTAGATGTACTACCCAACATTAACTTAACAGATTGTCTGCCTGAAAACCTTGAACATCGTATTCAAAAATCTTTAGTTATGCGATACTATCCGCAAACTATGTTCATTTTGGAATATCTTGAAAGAAACTATTTTGATTCTAGTCTGATGCAGAATAGTATATTTTACAATCAAGCCTTTTTCCAAACCTTTGAAAACATATTAAAAAATTGTAGTTTTTTTAAAACGCATCAAAATCGAAAAGTACTTAAAAATTCTTTAAAATTTGAACAATTTAATAGGAAATGTATTGCCAAACATACGAATAAGATTTTCTTAAAGATAGAAGAGATTGTTCAATTTTCGTTGGCAAACCATATACTTAATTTAAAAGAATCAGATTTGCTTGCAAAGCAGTTTATGATTGCTGATAATGTTTATTTGTTCGAGTCTAAATGGGAGTGGTGGAAGATGGATAGAAAGCCTTTAAGTGAAAGCCTTTTAATACCTCCTTCTAATTATTATGGAGCAATAAAAGTAAAACCTAATCATGAGCAAAAAACAGTTTTAGGACTTTCAGAAAATCAATTGATTTTTTTAGAATCATTTTATGAAAGAACGTCAATCAAAGATGCAAAAGAAACGTTTCTAAATAATTTTGAAATTCAAACTGAAATTGAACAAAATAAGCTTTTAACTTTTATGGATGAAACTCTTGAACAATTTATTTTCAATGGACTTATTCAACTAGAAAAATAAAACTTTAAGACAGATTCAATACTGCCAAATAAAAAGAATGGGATAGAGCCATTTTTGGCGAGACACTTTGATACATTATAACCTGTCATAGGAATCTTTTATTTAACATAATATCAATTATAAAATAAAACATATACTATTGGAAAAGTATTCATTTTTCAAAATTTGAGGTCATAATACCTATCTTTGTCAGTCCATGAAGGACGTGCATAATCCAATAGTCTTTTTCAATCAATGCTGCTTGAATGCCTTTTTCCTCTTCAAGAGTATTCAGCAAGTCAACAAAGTTTCGGTGATGGTGCAAATATTTAGATGCCATAAACTGTATTGAACTCTGCTGATAAAAGTTTTCCTAAAAGTTTTTTTGTTCTAACACTACCATAATTTTTAGTAGCTTGTACTAATTTTTTTACATCAAAGAATTGTTTCTTTGAATAAACCTTTTCCAAAACTTGTTCCTTGTCTTCTGCTAAATTTTCTAAATTATTAACAAGGTCAACAAGCAAAAATTCCTTTGTTACTTTCTTTGAAAAATGAGGCTTTATACAAAAAGAAAAGGTTCTTTTGCCAAGCATAAACTCCCCATGACGCTTATGATTATACACAACACGCTTATTATAGAGTTGGGTAGTACCAACGCCTAAAGTATTATAATTATAGAGGTTAGGGACATCACTAAAAAACGGTCATCTTTCAGAAACTGATGTACTAAGATTTCTTCGTCTGGTGGCGTTTGCCCAAAACTGTTTTCTTTTGGCAGTAATAAAGTCCCTGTGACAGCTTTTGAAGCACATTACTTTTTACAAGTGCATGGATATGACGATCAACAGATTTAGACCATTGTGCTAAATCTGCTCTGCGATAAACCTCTTAAACCAGACCTATACAATAATGTTCTGGTTACTCCAATACGATTTTAGTAGTACCTGTATGTTCTTTTTGTTGAAATTTTAAATAATATGTTCCCGGTTTTAGTCCATCTACTAGAATTGTGGTCTGTTTAATAAAAGTGTTTGACAGTACTTCTCTTCCTAAAGCATCATAAAGAAAAAATGTTGTGTATCCTTCCATGTCTGTTTGGACTTGAATTATACCATTGGCTGGATTAGGAAAAACCTTAAATTCTTTGTTGGGTTCACTCTGATTACTTAAAATAAGCTCTACTTTCAATTCAATTTGAGATTTTGTAATACAACCATTTTTGTCTGTAACGCCAACTTTATAAATGCCTCCATCCTCAATTTTAACACTCTTTAGTATTGGGTTTTGTTCATTAGATATATAATTGTTTGGTCCATCCCAACGATAGGAATTCCCACCAGTAGCAGATAATTGAACATCTGTGCCAGTATAGATAATTCCTCCTGTGGTATTTGAAGAAAGTGAAGTTTTTACATTAGGATTAGGGTTAATTATTACATCAACAAATGACGTATTTTTACATTCATTATCTCCTGTAACCTCTACAGTATATGCTCCAGCATTAGCAGAAGCTACATTTGTAATATTAGGATTCTGTAATGTTGAATTAAAATTATTGGGGCCTTTCCAAATATATTTTCCACCACCTGTCGCATTTAAGGTAATTTCTGTGCCCATGCAAGCTGAAATATTCTTGGTAACACTAGTAGGTAATTTTAAGATAGTTATTTCAACAGAATCTTTGGATGTTATTTTGGGCGAAGAACTTTCTATCTTTAAATAGTATTTTCCTTCGGGCAGAGATTTAGAGAATGAAAAAAGAAAGTCTTTGTCTTCATTCACTTTAGTAAAGGATATAGACGTATTAACTTTATCTGCTGATAAATATACTTTAAACTGATTGTCACTATCAAACTGACCAGCTATTTGGGGACTTACTTTTATGCTATCACCCTGACAAACTTGTTTTTTATTGACATTTCCAATTGTTAGAACAGGTAAAACTGTTACTTTCAAATCCATTTCTTTACTTAAGCAACCATCATCATAGCATTGGGCTGTATAAGTGGTATTGATTGTTGGGGAGATATTTAATACATTAGTTGATAGTTTTAATTGGTCTTTAACACTTTCATTGGCATTTTGCCAGTTCCAAATTACATTTTTACAGCCTTTGGCTACCAGTAAGTTATTCTCTCCAAACTCCATTGTTATTTTCTCAGCAGACAAGTCTGGTTTAATAGCTGTTGTTTCACAAGGGTTAAAACGAAGTAATCCGAAAACATTGCTAAACCATATTTTTCCAAAATTATCAATATACATTTTTTCCGCTAAACTAGAATTCGCTAAGGGGGGAAACTCCCCTAAATTTTTCCAATTTACATGGTCATATTTTAGTATTCTTACATTATCAACCAAATAAATATTATCATTTTGATCAATCCCAAGTTTATTTGGATTTGAAATCAATGAATTATTATTGTCAAACACTTTCCAAGTAGTACCATCAAACTTTATTAACAATTTGATACCATTATTAGATACAATAGCCCATAAATTACCTTTAGAATCTAATTTTGATTCTTCAATATAATTTCCCAATATGGGTATATTCTCTTTGTTAAAGACCGTATAAGTCTTATTATTTAAATCATAACGCCAAAGTTCCCATGTTTCCTTTATTGAATCATATACTTCATACCAAGCATAATCACTGTTCCAATCCAAGCGTGAAAAGGCCTTATCACTAATATTAAGTTTTAATATTGTTGTGATTTTGCTATCAATGATGCGGGATAATGTGTAGTTGCCTCCTGCATAACCAAAAATCAAATTACTTTTGATGTCAGCAGACATTAGGTAAGTATCTTCTGGATTACTAATGTCTAATTCTGTGATTTTTTTACCTGTTTGTTGATCCATTTGAATTAAAGAATAGGCGGTTTGGGCAAAAGCTCCATCATAATCGTTAATTTTACTGATAATATTCATAACCCAAAGAGAATTATCGGAATTGACAGTACTTAACCCCAATATTCTGTTTCCGATAGAACCATTCGTGCTGTTTCTATCTAAAATATTGGTTGTTAAACTATCAGTACTAATCCGAACTAAGCCTCGACTATTCTTAATATAGATACTGTTAGTTCCAATAGTAAATGAACTGACATCACGTGCAAACGTTGAGATTTTATCGTTATTAAAGAAAGACCATTGATTCGAAATTTTAGTATTACCTGTTCTAAACTGTCGGTCGTATTGAAATAAAACGCCTATTGGCACATTTCTCGAATATTCATATCCGTCTCCTTGTTTGTATATCTCTTCAACTCTTACAAAATAATCAGTATTAGGTGATAAATTTTCTGCCATATATACATAGCTATTGCTCGGATGTTGAGTGGGTGGGAAGCTTTTAGTTTGAACCACATCTGAAAAATCTTCTTTTAGTGAAATAGTAAACCTTATTGTAGCTCCAGCAATGTTATAGTTTCCGAAATATCCAATAGGAAAGGTTGAAGGAAGATTTACGCCATTATTTGGTAGGCTAATTACCTCTGCTCCAGATTCTCGAAGCCACATTATATTCATTTCTGACCAAGCACTTTTAGTAGTTTCTCCAACAGCCCTTACTCGCCATAAAAGTGCTTCATAATAGGTCGTTTTAAAGGTAAACTCATTCGTGGTTACAGTTTGTTTTTGTATAGGATTTTTAAAGAATTGGTCATAGTATGAAGTAACTTCTACTTCATAAGCTTTTGCAAAAGGAACAGTAGAAAATCTCAGGGTAAGCATATCATTTCGGACTAAATTAGCAGCCTTATGTAAAGGGAATGTCAAAGCCGGTGGTAACAAAGTAGCATCAGGAATAAACAATGTATTGACATTAGACCAGGCTGATTCTCCAAAACGATTTATGGCTTTCACTCTCATAAAATATTGTTGATTACTCTTGAATGCCTTAAAATTATAAGCATTAATAGAAGAAGAATCAGACCACAGTTTGGTACTAAAGTCAGCCATTTGAGAAATCTCAACCTGATACTTTTCTGCGGATGGTATTGACTCCCACGTAAATATCGTATTATTATCAAAAGTAGATAATGATGGTAAAACAGGTACAGTAGGAATAGTATTGATTCTTTGGAAGTTTAAAGCCGCATGGTTTTGCATAACTACTTGACAAAGAGGATGAAATGTTGGAATATAAATACTACAATAACTCATAATACTCCCTCTGATGGCTTCAATTGCATCTTGATAGCAATCTGATTCCGCAGGAACACAATAATCTATTACTCCACCCGGCCATGAACAGTTTTGGGTATGTGGAGAACCAAAGTTATGTCCTAATTCATGTGCAGCCACTATGATTCCCTTAGAGTTTCCGTCGTCACCCAACGGAACTACACTTTCTCTACCACCAAGAAAAGCTATACCTCCAGCCCCTGTAAATCCTTTACTAACCATATACATTACCTTATCGTAACGAGAACTTAATGACTTTAGTGAACCATTGTTTCCCCATGTATTATCAACGATATCAAGCATAGTAAAAATATTATTAACGCCTCTGTAAGGGTCTTGAGTAGCATCTTTCCAAATATGAATATAGGTAACAACTAATTGGGTGTTGATTTCTTTTTCATAGATTTTAGAAATTCGCTCAATTTGTTTATAAACTTCATATTTAATAAAAGTTGTATCTCTATTAAATTGCTCATAAGTGTCAGAGTCAATTTCTATTGCCATCCTACAAACATATAATTCTTTTGTAGCAACACGAGCGGAAGCACGTTGTTTTAACCAAATAGGTGCCATCTTCATCTGCTCAAGAATTTCTTTAGATAACACAGCATCATTGACTCCACATGAAAACGATTGATGTTGGTCTTGAGCAAAAGAAAAAAAGGTGTTGATGTAAAGAAGTAAGAGTAGTAAAACTTTTTTCATTTCTTTTAAAGTGTTATAGTAAATCAGTTAATATGGTTTTTTAAAAGTACCTTTTTTATTTTATTACCCGAATAAAATAAATCAAATACTTTTATCAGAACTTATTGGATAGTAAAATCATCTTAAAAATGGATAGTCCTAAAAGCCTGTATTACCTTTGAAAATAGTTGGTATTTTTTCATAAAATAGTGCTGCATCTTCGGCTGAACGTCCTCCTACGTGAAAAGCTATAATTTGCCTATTGATAGGGTTAAGAGCAAGCCACAACCACCGTTGATTGCTCTTCTTCCCGACAAAACTCTATAGCTGGAGCCGCCAGGTCAGCCATAAAACTCCACCCTCACACATTGAGCTGGCACTTATCAAGATTACCGCTAACTTCTTTATTAAAATAGGTAAAATTGGACAAAAAATGACATCTGCAAAAAACAAAATATTTTTTCTTGGATTGTCCAGATTATTTACCAAATTGATGATGATTTTTTAATAGCCCTATAAATAATAATACCTAAATACACAATGAGATTCAAATTACATCTAAAACCTGTGCAAGACAGACAAAAATTACTCTTCAACTACCAATATCCGCTTCAAGCATGGTTGTATAAATTAATATATCAAGCAGACGAGAGCTATGCCTCTTTCTTACACAACAAAGGTTATTCCGTGCCTGATAGTTTTAAAACCTTCAAACATTTTACTTTTTCTTCTTTACAAGTCGCTAAAGCCAAAGCTGTGCGAAAAGGCGATACGTATATACTATTAAGTTCGGAGAATAGTTTCCTGATTGTTTCTTTCTACATCGACAAAGCCGCAGAGGGTTTTATCATGGGATTGTTCCAAAATCAGCAACTAAGTATTTTTAACCGAGAACTACGAGCAGATTTTGTGGTGGAGCGAGTAGAAACCTTGCCAAATCCTTTTGAGGAAATACCAGATGGAAGTATTGTTACGCAGTCTTTCAAAACGATTTCGCCCATGGTGGTTGCTCGAAAAGAAGAAGGATTAGACCAATACCTAAGCCCAAGCGACGAGCAATTTGCTGATTTCTTTGCACTTAACTTAATTGACCGACACCGTACTATCGATGGCAACGCAGGAATGAAAGTTGATGCCACTTTTGCCAAAAATATTGTAAAATTTAAACCTCTCTCAGATTCAGACAAGATAAAGAAACGAGGCTTTACGGTAAAAGAAGGCAAACTCCGTGATGAGACAAAAGTAATTGGCTATTATGACTTTAGCTTTGAAGTAACCGCTCCAGTTTCTTTATTGAAAGTTGGCTATTTTGGCGGTTTTGGTAAAGAGAGTAGTATGGGCTGTGGTTGTGTTGAAATAAATTAAAGATAATTGGAATTGGAAATAAACGATTAAAAAGGTATTTTTGTAAAGAAAACTGATAAGTGTCTTTATCTCAGAACGCATAACTACTTGCGGGTTACCAGTATTGGTACGAGGGTAAAGGGATTTATCAGTTTTTTATTTTTATAGGATTTGCTCAAAAGGATAGGCTTTCTCAATACGAAATAAATCGTTCTCGTTATATAATTTGTTTCCGTCATATAAATCAATCACTGTGCCAACTAATGGTTCTATGGTTTCCCAAAACCTTCTTTCTTCTTTATAGATATAACGTTGTAATGCCCACAAAAAATAATCAACGACACTAAGTTCTGGAAGAAAATTACTTTTCTCAATTGTACATTGATAGTCTATCTGCTCAATAATTCCCTTTTTTTGATTACTTTTATCAATGGCTTTTTCAATAGAATTAATTAATTTTTCTGTAGTAGATTTTGATTTATGAGCCAAGTAAATATGATACTTTACATTTTCTGTCCAATGATTTTCAAGTAATTTACGAATAACATCAAAATAAAACTCAGAGGCATTATTATTATGTTTTCTGTTAAAGATACCTATATCTTTTCGAGCGATAACTGCATGAAATTTAATACCCTGATACTGACGTAGAAATTTGAAAAACTCAGCTCTTACCTCTGGGTGGTCATTTTTGGCATGAAGAAACCAATTTGGGTCTTTTACTGATGGGATACTCTTAAAAAGAGTATCTTGTAGAATTGACTCACTGAATTCACGAACAGCTTTATTTAGCTCTTTACGATTTTCAGTTTCAATCATACCGATAATTAGTAATGGTTGATAACCTTGTGTGCCAACTAAAAGGCGTTTGCCTTTACCATAGAATTCTGGGTCACCACATTCATCAATAAATATATATCGGTTTTGTTTTGTCATTGAAAATTAATAAAAATTACCATTTAATAAGTTTTTGACTTTTATCAAGGTTTTTTATTTTCTTTTTTAGAAATTGTACAAGAATTAATAGAAACTACATTATGAAAATATTTAAAGCGTTGCAAAAAGATAAAATATTAGCCTAACTGCTGTAACAGTTAGGCTTTGGTGTTTAAATTCCTATGTGGTACGATTACGCTAAGCCTAGCGTGAATTATTATTAGTTTCAAAACCTATTTAGGAATCAACGTCACAAAAGTATTACACTTAAAAAACAAAAACAAAGTATTTTGAAAATATTTTAATAATTAAGCAAAGCATTAATTATTATTATGAGAAATTTATATATTTGTCACATAATTATAAGATATAAACCAAGTACCTATGCTTAGAGAACTAATAAACTTTACCGATTCTTTAGACCCTGAATTTAAGGCTTTAGGAATGAAACATAAAGAAGGGCTACATATTTTCTTGGAAGTTCAGAATGATGGTGAACGTCATTGGATTAATGAAAAAATGGAAGTCGTCTTTACTCGCAAAAAAGAGATAACACCTGAAGACAATACTCTCATAAAGTATTCGTCAACGTTAACCCAGCTCTCTTGGTGCGTAAATACTAACAAATGTTTTGATTTACCTATTAAGGCTATTCACTCTTGTTCGCCCTATTGTCTTGCTCTCAAACGTGAAAACTTGGTTGGCGGAGAAAAATATGCAAGCAATGCTTCTGGTAAAAAATCGCAAGTATATGAACGTATCAATGCCTATTTTGGTAAAGCCTCAGAGTTGCTGGAATCAGAAGAAGAGAAACAGTACATTGAGATTTTCAAGAATGCTTTGAACACAGAAGAGCGTTTTCAATTTTGGGTAGAAAGCTCTGGATATTGGTCTGAGTTGAAAGACTCGGATTACGTTATTTTCTATTTGAAAGAGCCGATTGAAAAGTACCAAACAACTAGTAAAAAGTATTTGACAGATAAGCTTTTTAATACCAGTGAGTATAATGTTGAAATTGGACAATCAGTTTTTGGTACAAGTGATTTTTTCAATGGGTTTCCAACCAAAAAGGCTTTTTTGACGCATCAGTCAGCTTCATTTGATATTTCTGGAAGAATTTCTGCCGGCGATGCCAAATCATTGTATGAATTTCAGGATATAATCGGGAGAAATATTTTACCGAATCCTCTACCCATTTTTATTCATAGAGAAGAACTTAATAGAGTAGATAAAAAAACATTATTGGGAGAAAGTATAAGTCTTTTCAAAAAAGAAGCGATAAACGGTGTTCGTATTAAATATCAAGAGATAATAAAGACATTGTACAACGACTTCAAGGATGATTTCGGCAATTATTACCTACTTTTTTACAGTTTCGGAGAAATTAAAGACTTTGATTTTGTCTCAAAATTTGAATATGAATTAATAGACAGAGAGGGGAATAAATGGGAAATAAAAGATTTATTTGGTGTAAAAAATAACAGAACATTAGATAATGTTTTCGATTTACACTTTGCTGTAATGCAACCTGCCTTTAATAATTCATTGGTAATGAAGACTAAAACAGGAGATTTTCAATATCGTTATTTTGATGATATTGACTCAAAGTACTGTAAATCAGACAATACTTTCCTGTTAGTCAATAAATACAGAAAAGCGTTTTACGATTTCATCTATAAATCTAAAAGACAAGCAGTTACATCATTGATGTTTCATGATATTATGCGTACCAGTATTTTAGATGATATACGATTAGATGAACTTAAAAACGGTAATCACTCAGAAAGGTTTTCGATACTCCAAAAACTCAATATTTGGTTTAGTCTTTACGAAAAATTTGATTTACAAAACAATAAAACAAACGCTGAAAGTATGGCAAGCAAACTACAAGTCCATCGAGAATTTATAGAAAAACTCTCGAAAGGAGAAACATCTATTGAATCAGATGACCAATATGCTTTTGCAGTTGGGCAAGTGATTTATTATCTACTTACTAAAAGTAAAACCTCTGACACAAGTTACAAACGCCTTGAGCCATTTGTACAACAAGTTCACGCTAAAGAACTTAACAAAGCAATTGCAAGACTTTTTGATACTTATAAACATGAGCCATTTTCTGCTAATTTCAGAAATCCATTTGCAGAAGTAATGGATTATGAAACCACGGCGAATATGAGAGATTTTATGCCAACACTGCTGGCTGGTATTTTCTCGAAAAATGCTCTTTTTAGTGATAAAGAAGTGGTATCAAGTGAAGAAACAAAAACTGAAGAACAATAATTTTTATACCTTTTAACAACATTCAACAATGAGCAACTCATTCAAAAACCGTGTATTTGGCTGTGCCATTATTAAATCAATTAATTCAAATTATAATGCAGATTTTTCGCATCAGCCACGTACTTTGCCTGATGGAACAGTATATGCAACGGATAAAACTTTTAAGTACAGTATCCGAAACTATATTTCAAAGAATTTTGGTAGTGAAAAAATATTCTACTTCAAAAGTCTGAACGAAGAGATGCAACCTCGTGACCTTGACCAGACTTACACCAAACATTTTGGAGATTTCCCTAAGAAAGAAGCTGGCAAAGATGCTGCTTTAAAAGTTCGTAAAACTATCTTAAAGAATTTACTGGAGTGTATTGATATTCGCTTATTTGGAGGAACTTTTGCCAGTAAAGATGCCAATATTTCTTTGCATGGATCTGTACAAATTACGCACGGTGTAAATCGTTTTCCAGAAGGAATTATTTATTCTGAGCAAATTTCTTCGCCCTTCCGTAACTCTAATGATAAAAGTACCGATTCGATGCAAACGACATTGGGTACTCAGTTCAAATTGAGAGAAGGACATTACGTTCATCATTTTTCTATCAACCCCAGAAATTTAGAAGATTTGGCGAGTAAAGTATATAGCAATGGAGTCACGAGTGAAGACATTAGCATTTTGAAAGAAGCCATGCGTTCGGGTGTGTCTTTTTATGATTCTTCAGCTAAAGCTGGCACAGAAAACGAGTTGTTGCTTTGGATACAACTAAAAGAAGATTCAAAATTGGTATTACCTTCTTTTGTTGAATTGGTTTCGGTAAATAATGATAATAACAGAACAATTGATTTTACAAAGGTTTCTGCTGTTTTGGCAAAAGAGAGCGTAAAAAGTCAGATTGAGAAAATAGAGTTGTACTACGATAGTGCTGTTACAACTTTAATCAATGCACCTGCTGATGCAACAGTATTTGAACTTAATTAAGCTATGGCAAATCAAAAATTAATTTCTTTTGATTTACAGGCCGACTTTGCTTTTTTTAAGAAACCAGACCATAATGTAGGGATTGTTCTATCTTATAATATGCTTCATAAGCCCGCATTGTTGGGTATTTTAGGAGCGATTATTGGATTGGAAGGTTATCAGAAAAAAGGAGAATTACCCGAATACTATCACAAATTGAAAGATATTCCAGTGGGCATAGAACCTTTGGAGGGCTTTCATGAAAAAGGTAATTTTCAGAAAACGTCTGTAAAATATACCAATACCGTTGGTTATGCCAACGAAGATGGTAATTTATTGGTTGAAGAAACCATGTTGGTTAAGCCTGCGTATCGCTGTTATTTATTGTTAGATTTGGACGATACACTTCATGCGAAATTATATGAGTATTTGAAAAATGGTAAAGCTGAGTATGTACCATATTTAGGAAAAAATGAGTTTCAAGCGTGGATTATTTCAACAAATGGATTTATTCAGGAGTATGGTTATGAGGAATTTACCAAAAATAATGATTTTTTTATTCGCTCAATTTTTATTAAAAGTGGTATTTTAAAAAATCAAAAAGTAAACGTCAAAATAACACTCAGGAATAAAGACACAGTACACAGACCTACTTTTACTTATTTTGAGCGATTACCTGTTGGATTTGAAGAAGATAAAATGATTCAATATGAAATGGCAGAGTTTGCTTTGACAGATTGGACAATTGCGGCTGATTCGAGCATTGGGCAATTATACGAAATTTATAGGGATAACGATAAACCTCAAATCATCCAGTTGTTCTAAGATGCTTACCTGTAAACAAATCTTTGAGTTGTTGCTCCCAATTGAGCAACAACTCAAAAACCACAGTGACTATTTAGCTCACTTACCTAATAAAGAAGATGCTGAAAAAAAATCAGTAGAGCTTTTGCATGAACATTGCCATTTAGTTAATACCTATTTCCTCAAACTAATCGAAGAACATGACTTAGAAAATATTATTGATTCTTTGATTATAGATTTATGCAATAAGCTAAAATTTGAAGGGAAGGAAAAAGTTGAAAATTTCATTAAAAAGTTATTTGTCAGCACGATAGTTTTTCATGATTATGGTAAAATCAATGAAAACTTTCAAGCTTTGAGAATGACTAATAATAAATTTAGGAAAAATACAACATCCCCTTTTACTCCCCCACATGGACATTCTTGGTTAGGAACATATATTTTTAATAGTCAGTTTTTAGAAGAGGTAGTTCAAGAACAATTTGAGGAATATGATGAATGCTTGCTTTTTACAATCACTACTTTTTTCAGTTATGCTATTTTAATGCATCATAGCAGTAATTTAGGTAGCGTTAGTGAAAAAATTAAAGATTCAAATTTTGGTAAATTCTATGAAGAAATGAAATCCTATTTATCAAAATATGGATTTACATTTAATAAAGAATATTCTGATTTTATTCTTAGAGATGATTATGAAACTTTATTGAAGCAGTTTCGTGAAGAACAACAGAATGAAGACTCTTTCCCACTTTACGCACTATTAAAACTCAATTTTTCTTTACTCACTGCTTCCGATTACTTGGCAACGCATGAGTATATGAATAGTTCTGAACATGGAAAAGAAGGAGCTACGGTAGATTTCGGTGTGTTTAAATACAGAGAACGAATTGTAGAAGTTTGTGAAAATATTCGTAAAAGTCAGCTTCATAACCAGAAAACATTTTCTGAATTAGAGTCATGGAAAGATTATGATGCAGCCGAAGAACTGCAAGAAATGTCGAAACCGAACTTGAATCTTCTTCGTCAGCAAATGGCGGTTGAGCTTATTAGAAATATTCGGAATAATACCGACAAAAGGCTTTTTTATATCGAAGCTCCAACTGGAGGCGGAAAAACAAATCTTTCAATGATTGCTCTAACCGAATTGTTAGACCAGAATCCTGAATTGAATAAAGTATTCTATGTTTTTCCTTTTACTACATTGATTACCCAAACGTACAAATCGTTGAAAGAAACTCTTATTCTTAATGATAATGAATTGGTTGAAATTCACTCAAAGGCAGGGTTTCATAGCAAACGAGAAGAAAATGAAGATGGAGAGTATGGAAATGAGAAAAAAGATTACATCGATAACAAGTTTGCATTGTTTCCTGTGAGTGTGCTGTCTCATGTGAAGTTTTTTGATATTCTAAAAACCAATAATAAAGAGACCAATTATCTTTTACATCGACTCGCAAATTCTATTGTAATTATTGATGAAGTACAGACATACAACCCCAATATTTGGGATAAAATGCTGTATTTTATCAGCCAATATTCAGCCTATTTTAATATTCGATTTATTCTAATGTCGGCAACTTTACCGAAAATTGACGAATTGGATATTCCTACATTTAAGGAAGAGTTTGTGGATTTGTTACCTAACGCTCAGAAATATCTCTCAAATCCAAACTTTAGCAAACGAGTACAATTTGTATTTGATGAAGAGCTAATGAACAATTTAACAATTGAAAAACTGAGAGATTTTGTTTTAGAAAAATCAGAAATATATGCCAATAATAAAGGAAGCGTTCATACGATAATCGAATTTATTTTTAAAAAATCGGCTTCAAATTTTAGGCAACTAATTTTAGATTCAGGACAAACCTTATTTGATGAAGAAAATATCTTTGTCCTTTCTGGAACGATATTGGAGCCCGAAAGAAGAAAAATCATCAATACGATAAAAAATAAAGATAATCGAGATAAAAATATCTTACTCATTACTACGCAAGTGGTAGAAGCAGGAGTAGATATAGACATGGATTTGGGCTTTAAAAACACTTCTCTTTTAGATAGCGATGAACAGTTAGCTGGGCGTGTTAATAGAAATGCAAGTAAGGATACCTGTGAAGTGTATTTATTCAAATTGAATGATGCCAATTTTATTTACGGTAAAGATGAACGGTATAAGGTTTTAACCTCAAAAGATACAAAAGCTAAAATCTCAAAAGAAGATATATCTGATATTTTAAACAAAAAAGAATTTTACCGACTTTACAAAGAGGTTTTTGAAAGAATAAACCTGTATAACCGAAAAGCTTATGCTGATAATTTTGGAGCAGAAATTCTGGATAATGTAGAGAAATTAAACTTTGATGAAATTGATAGAAATTTTAAAATCATCGACCAGAAAAATGAAACAGTATTTGTTCCTATACAATTACCTGTTCAAATAGAATCAAGCATAACAGGGGAACAAGAAGATATTTTTTCTAAAGATGAATTAAAGTTTTTGGAAGTGTTTAATCTACTTCCAGAAGCTGGAATGCTGGATGGAAGAGATGTATGGGATGTTTATGAATCGTTGATTGATAGAGAGATAAAAAATAAAAAGGAAGAAAAAGGATTTGACATCAAGGTTAAAATTGATTTTAAAGTCTTACAAAGTATTATGTCCAAATTTACTTTTTCGTTGTTTGCTCATTCTAAAGTTGTAACAGAATTACAGACTTTGGGATTCATGCAAGAGAAATACGGATTCCTATTAATTACTGAATCTGGTCTTAATTTGAGTAACCCTGTTTATTTGATAAAACATGGCTTGAATGAGAGTGCTATTCAGACCACCGAAAATTTCTTTTTATAATGAAAACCATCAACGCCACACTTATCAATATTTACCATATCTGCCATCGTGAGTTATGGCTGCATGCCAACGGTATCACGATGGAACATACTTCTGATATTGTTTATGAAGGTAAACTTATCGGTGAAGATACTTATCCGCAAAGAGCCGAGAAAAATCAGGAATTGGAAATTACAGCTGAATTGGACAATGGAATGATGGCCTCTGCTAAAATTGACTTCTTTGATGCCAAAAATGGAATTGTTCACGAAACTAAAAAGTCGGCCGCCAAAGAGAAAGCTCATGTTGCCCAAGTAAAGTTTTACTTGTATCTACTTCGCAAAAATGGAGTAAAGGCTGAGTATGGTCTGATTGATTATCCGAAAATCCGACAGACTGAACGAGTGGATTTGCCCGAAGAGGAAATGGTTGAAGTAGAAAAGTGGATTGCAGCCGTTACCGAAATTATTCAACTCGAAAGCTGCCCTCCTACCCTTCCGATTTCTAAATGTAAGTCTTGTAGCTATTTTGACTTTTGTTGGGTTGGTGAAGAATAAAATTTTCTGAGGTACTTGTTTACGCTTAATATTTATTTCAAACTTAATATAGAAAGCAATTATTCTAAATATTCAACATGAAAAAATCTTATTACCTATTTAATCCCGGACGATTGAGTCGGAAAGACAATACACTCTGTTTTACTCCTGTTGATGAGCATGGAAATGAAGGACAAGCTCGACATATTCCGATTGAGTCGGTCGATAATCTTTATTGTTTCGGCAGTTTAGATGCCAACAGCGCTTTGTATAATTTTATGGGGAGAAACCATGTAGCCGTTCATTTTTTTGATTATTACGAACATTACACAGGTTCATTTATGCCAAAAGAGTATCTGTTGGCAGGCAAAATGCAAGTAGCCCAAACTAAACATTATATTTCGGATAAAAAGCGTTTGGTAATTGCCCAGACTTTAATCAACGGAGCGGCTTTTAATATGAGCCGAAATTTGAAGTATTATCAAAGTCGGGGGAAAGATGTTTCTGAAGCTTTGGCACGAATAGAAGATTACACCCAACTAATAGAATCAAGTAAAAAAGTGGATGAATTAATGGGCATTGAAGGGAATATTCGTCAAGCCTATTATAGTGCTTTTGGTACAATCATTAATGATTTTGAAATGGGCAATCGTAGCAAACAGCCCCCACAAAATGAAGTAAATGCCTTGATTTCATTTGGTAATATGATGTGTTATACCGTGTGCATCGACCAAATTTATCATACACAACTCAACCCAACGATTAGTTTTTTGCATGAACCGGGTGTAAGAAGATTTTCTTTGGCATTGGATTTAGCAGAGATTTTCAAACCTATTTTAGTCGATAGAACGATCTTTAGTGTACTAAACAAAAAACAAATTCAAGCAAATGATTTTCGGCAAGATACTAACCGTTGCGTACTGAAAGATTCAGCACGCAAAACCTTTACTCAAGCTTTTGAAGATAGATTGAAAGAAACCTTTAAGCATAGAAGTTTAGGCAGAAATGTGAGTTACAAGCATTTGGTAAAGTTGGAATGTTATAAACTTAGTAAACATATTTTAGGTATTGAAAACTACAAACCTTTTAAAATGATGTGGTAATATCAATTAATGAGTTGTGAGTGAGTGATTTAGTGAATAAAGTTGATGAAATTAAAACTTTGATTGATATGTACGTAATATTGGTTTATGATATGGGAGAAAAGCGAGTAGGCAAGATGTTGAAACATTGTCGAAAGTATTTGAATTGGATACAAAATTCAGTTTTTGAGGGCGAAATCACCGAAGTAAAACTAAAAGAAATGTTGTACGATGCCAAGAAAATAATGAATGAAGACGAAGATAGTTTGATTATCTTCAAGAGTAGAAACGAACGTTGGCTCGACAAAGAAGTGATTGGACAAGAGCGAATGAGTACTGATAATTTCCTGTAAGACGCTAACGTATATCAATATAGGTAAGACGTCGAACCCCAAAAAGTTCATTGAAATCTTGATATTTATAAAGGCGTTAGAAGCCCATTTTAGGATAAGTATCTGATTTTCAATAGTCGTCGAAGGTACGGTAAAAACCTACCATTAGCCTTCGACGATTTTTTCATTGTATTTTCGAGAAAAAAAGTGCATTTTTGGAGTCTCAAAGCCATTTTTATAACGGCTTTTAATCGTACCATAGAGGAATTGAAACTCAGTTTTATTGACCAACACACCCAATACTTTAGCCTTTTAATCGTACCATAGAGGAATTGAAACATATAAATATTTCCTCCAACACCTCAGAATTTTTTCTTTTAATCGTACCATAGAGGAATTGAAACATTTCGAAGAAGTGTTCAGAACGATGATGGAATTTCCTTTTAATCGTACCATAGAGGAATTGAAACGATCCAATTTTTCGCATGGCACTTCTTGTACGCAAGACTTTTAATCGTACCATAGAGGAATTGAAACGGCAAAGGAAAATTTGGCGGTACAACCGACCAAATTGCTTTTAATCGTACCATAGAGGAATTGAAACGGAACAGAGCCAAACGAAGAAACATCTAAACCGACTCTTTTAATCGTACCATAGAGGAATTGAAACATCTTATATGTACTACCCAATAGCAAGCTAATTGCAACTTTTAATCGTACCATAGAGGAATTGAAACAATATTAGTTTATTTGTACTTGCTTGCTGTACAATCTTTTAATCGTACCATAGAGGAATTGAAACCAGAATACAGGGCGTAATATGCTTCCTGTACCTTCTTTTAATCGTACCATAGAGGAATTGAAACTGAGCCAACTGCTTATTTTTATTAATTGCCTCATCTTTTAATCGTACCATAGAGGAATTGAAACAAAATTCTCTATTTGAGTATCAGAACCACCATTTTCCTTTTAATCGTACCATAGAGGAATTGAAACAAACTGTACCAGACTGAGAAAATATATTTTGCTGAATCTTTTAATCGTACCATAGAGGAATTGAAACAAATACATGAGTTGGTGATGTTAAAACACTTTTCAACAACTTTTAATCGTACCATAGAGGAATTGAAACTGAATTTTAAAGCATTAATGGGGCTATGGTAAGACTCCTTTTAATCGTACCATAGAGGAATTGAAACAAAGATTCCATCCTTATGATCCCGATCATTTGGCTCTTTTAATCGTACCATAGAGGAATTGAAACATAGATTTCTTTTCCCGAAATCTATACAACGTACACTTTTAATCGTACCATAGAGGAATTGAAACGCAGGATATAGATTTAGCCATTGCACAAGCAAAAACTTTTAATCGTACCATAGAGGAATTGAAACACACCATCCAAGTATCTTTTGCCCATTGTACGGCTCACTTTTAATCGTACCATAGAGGAATTGAAACCAAAGATATAAATATGGAAATTGGAAAAAAAATTAAACTTTTAATCGTACCATAGAGGAATTGAAACATTTTACGCTTTCAGAAAATAAGACGAATAGGTTTGTCCTTTTAATCGTACCATAGAGGAATTGAAACTAAAGCACCAAATGTTCTTTGAACATCGAATCTGTTCTTTTAATCGTACCATAGAGGAATTGAAACCCAATATCGGAATGTTAGATGAAGGTTTTAAGAAAAACTTTTAATCGTACCATAGAGGAATTGAAACCAAGCTTCTTTGTAACAATTTCGCTCTCCATTTTTACTTTTAATCGTACCATAGAGGAATTGAAACTAAACTAAAATGGTTTTGATTCTATTTTCTTTGAAATTCTTTTAATCGTACCATAGAGGAATTGAAACCTACCTAATAGACATACTACTGTGTTATCAGAGATTTTCTTTTAATCGTACCATAGAGGAATTGAAACCTTGTTCCCCCTAACTTCTCTACTGCATTTTCAACTACTTTTAATCGTACCATAGAGGAATTGAAACTTTCTAGCACCTCCCAAGCCTAAACCTTTATCCCCTCTTTTAATCGTACCATAGAGGAATTGAAACGTTTATATGCCCGGATCATTTCCGTTTATTCCTGCTTTTAATCGTACCATAGAGGAATTGAAACAAATATGGATTAAACAAAACATCTAATTGTTTTACTTTTAATCGTACCATAGAGGAATTGAAACCAACAGTGCTTTATAACAGGTAGGTAAGAATAAGACTTTTAATCGTACCATAGAGGAATTGAAACAAGTAATTCCCAAACAGCTAAGCACCGATTCAAGAGCTTTTAATCGTACCATAGAGGAATTGAAACTATTCAATCGAAATCTTATCATTGCCGATAATCTTCTTTTAATCGTACCATAGAGGAATTGAAACACCAATGGTGTCGTAGCTGAAACAAGGTTTTTAGTTTCTTTTAATCGTACCATAGAGGAATTGAAACACAATTTCTGCAATTAAAATCTTATTTATAATATCACTTTTAATCGTACCATAGAGGAATTGAAACTGTCCAGTCGTCTTCTAATACTAATGTGTATGGATCTTTTAATCGTACCATAGAGGAATTGAAACACGAGAAATTCGGCAATTGCCTGATTTTGTATTTTCTTTTAATCGTACCATAGAGGAATTGAAACGGGGAGCGTTTAAAACTCCCCTTTGCCATCCACCCGCTTTTAATCGTACCATAGAGGAATTGAAACATGCCTGATAACTTGCTTAATCCACTTTTTCCTACACACTTTTAATCGTACCATAGAGGAATTGAAACATGGTGTTTGTGCTACAGACTTTGCAAGCTCTATACTTTTAATCGTACCATAGAGGAATTGAAACTTACATTCTTGAATTACTATTTGCTTTCTCATTTTCTTTTAATCGTACCATAGAGGAATTGAAACAGAAAAGATAGGAAAAGGAATAGTTGATTTACTCCTTTTAATCGTACCATAGAGGAATTGAAACAGAAAAGAGAAAATAACACTTTGAAGCTACCAACACTTTTAATCGTACCATAGAGGAATTGAAACGATATTTTCGTTTTCATTTTTGTATTTGATTAAATTCTTTTAATCGTACCATAGAGGAATTGAAACAGAACAATTGTTCTTTTAGGAGCAATCGTTCTATTTCCTTTTAATCGTACCATAGAGGAATTGAAACATATTGGGGTTGATGATGGTTTCTAGTACTTCGTGCGACTTTTAATCGTACCATAGAGGAATTGAAACACCTCCAACGCATTGTATCGTCTTACTTCGCCTATTTCTTTTAATCGTACCATAGAGGAATTGAAACATGCCCTCAGGAGCATTTTTTTCCCACATTGATACTTCTTTTAATCGTACCATAGAGGAATTGAAACTGAAGACTTTGACATTGACGAATGGAATAAAAAGTTCTTTTAATCGTACCATAGAGGAATTGAAACAGTAAGGGATAAAACTGCGTTTTATGAGAAATTGAAGCTTTTAATCGTACCATAGAGGAATTGAAACGAACTACAATTGTTCAATTCTTACTTTTGAAATAGTTCTTTTAATCGTACCATAGAGGAATTGAAACGCTCCTGAAAATACATATTTTCTTTGCCCCAACAATCCTTTTAATCGTACCATAGAGGAATTGAAACATACGACCCCGATTTTGGAAGTATTTCCGTATGAACTTTTAATCGTACCATAGAGGAATTGAAACTACACAAATCCCCTTGTCTCACAACTTTTGTATAGTCTTTTAATCGTACCATAGAGGAATTGAAACAAAACATTAATGCCTTGGTTGCTCAGAACAATAAAATCTTTTAATCGTACCATAGAGGAATTGAAACATACTCGCACCAGCTCAAAAGAATTGAAAGAAATTGCTTTTAATCGTACCATAGAGGAATTGAAACAAAATAATTAAGGATGAAACAGGTAAAACAAAAATCCTTTTAATCGTACCATAGAGGAATTGAAACACGATACCTGTCAACGAATTGAATTCTATACCGATAGCTTTTAATCGTACCATAGAGGAATTGAAACGAGGAAAAGGCACTTGTAAAGACACTTCAAAATGAACTTTTAATCGTACCATAGAGGAATTGAAACAACTAAAAATACAACCCCTTTGAGGTTGATTTTTTCTTTTAATCGTACCATAGAGGAATTGAAACCGAATGATGAAGATTCTTTGAAATGGGAAAAGGCTGGTCTTTTAATCGTACCATAGAGGAATTGAAACACTTTAAATATTTCTACGAGCATCTGTCATCTGACTTTTAATCGTACCATAGAGGAATTGAAACAGTGAATCCAACCCAAAAATTTCTTAATGAAAAATATCTTTTAATCGTACCATAGAGGAATTGAAACATACCGATAAACCCTATATGTTCATCTTCTGTGAACTTTTAATCGTACCATAGAGGAATTGAAACTTTTTAACTTTTGCCAAAAATGCAATCTTTTTGTCGTCCTTTTAATCGTACCATAGAGGAATTGAAACCCTGCGAACATGGTGATGGAGTATATGCTAAAAGTACTTTTAATCGTACCATAGAGGAATTGAAACCCTTTAAAGAAGGTATAATCATTCAGTTTTGCTTGCACTTTTAATCGTACCATAGAGGAATTGAAACTGGAGGCTATAGACCAAGAAGACTATTGCGGGATTGCCTTTTAATCGTACCATAGAGAAATTGAAACGGAATATCACTATAATCAACCTGATTAAGCATTTCACTTTTAATCGAACCATAGAGGAATTGAAATTGCGTGGTTTGGTTTAAGTATAAGGGTGTTACTTCACTTTTAATCGAACGATTGATGTTGGTCTTGAGCAAAAGAAAAAAGGTGTGATGCAAAGAAGTAAGAGTAGTAAAACTTTTTTCATTTCTATAAAGTATAATGAAGTCATCTTTACTTTTTGCTGGTATTACTTAAAAAATAAAAAAGGTGGCATCATCACTTTCTTTGTACTTTATACATACTACAACAAACAAATGCTATTCTTGTAAAATCAAACAAAACGACTATCGTAATAATTTCTTAGAATAATTATTTGCCAATAGAACCCTTGTAGAGTAGTAAAATAAGCCTTCAACAATGATTATACTAAGCTTAAATTATCATTATTGTAAAAATAAGAATTTTTTATTTTATTTATTTTTACACAAATGTGAAAATAAATAAAATAATGGCTTTTAATAATGTTATTCCAACATCAAAAAGAATAGAACGTTTACAGTACGAAAACCCTTGGTGGCTCTCAGGTCAAGTACAACAAACGTACATGGATATGTCAAAAAGACTATATTTTGATTTGTTTTATCCTTTTGTAAAAGAAACCGAAATAAAAAGAGCGGTGGTTTTAATGGGGCCACGACAGAACCTTGGAGAATCTGAACATTACTTTTGTCACTGCGGCCATTTATGCTTACAACATAGGAGTTGTTACCTTAATTCAAAAATCCAACTGGATGAACGAGTCACTCTGATAGTTTATAGAAAGAGTTTGATTTTCTACTGGTAATGATTTTTTCTCATAGATACACCTTTCAATTCTATTCTGTGAGCGTGATGTAAAAGCCTATCCATGAGTGCATCGGCGATGGTTGGATCAGCAATATATTCATACCATTTGGCAATGGGCATTTGAGCCGTAATTATGGTAGTATGTTTACCATACCTGTCAGTAATTGCCAAACCTCGGGCTATCTCACTACTACGGGAAGTACCTTGTAAATGCAATTGAATAATGCGTCTGATTTGAAACATTACTTTTGTATGGTTTGCCATGATCGTTTTGGCTGCGTTCTGTGCTACGCAATCAAAAACAAACTATGAAAAACTCAGACAACTTACCCACAACTGCTCAATTTAAATCGGAATTGCCTGTGCAACTTGTATCGGAATGAGATACTCAATTTCATCGGAATATGTATATATTTGAATATCATCTTATCTGTAGCACTCAAACATGGGAAAACAACACTCTTTTTCTCCTAAAGTAAATATTGAGAATAATAAAAATAAATTATCTCTTGAAGATTTAAGACATGAAATAAGTACTTTGTCTAGCTTACATAATTTATGTAATAACATCAACAAAGCGAAAAGTATTTCTGAGCTTAAAGGTATTATTGAAACGTTTGTTCATCAAATATTCGGTGATATTTTTTACACTTTGTCATTCTTCCAAGATACTCCAGAAAATGATTCTGTTCTTTTAAGTAATTTACAAGAAAGCCTCACAAATGAATATCCTTTATTTTTAGATGATAAAATACTTTCAAGTGAAAATCCTATCCTATTAAAAGATAATGAATTAATGAAAGATTCTGGCATTGTTGAAAGTATGATTGTGGGGTTTCAAAACGAATTTGGGATGAAAGGATTTTTATCTCTTCATTCAAAAAAACAAGCCATTTTTTCTGAATATCATCGCCAGTTATTGAGTATTATTAGTCATATTATTATTACAAGAGTTTGCTTCATAATCAACAAAGAACATCTTTTAACACAAATTCAATCGAGTAATAAAATTAATCAAGTATCACCTTTCTCAAATTTAAAAGGAGTTTCTCCAAGAATTAAAGAAGTTTATAAATTAATTAATTTAGTAGCCATTTCAGATGCTACTGTTTTATTATTGGGAGAATCAGGTACTGGTAAAGAGCTGGTTGCAAAAGCAATTCATGATACTTCTCTTCGAAAAAACAGAGAATTAATCAAAGTAAATTGTGCTACAATACCAGCCTCATTGCTAGAAAGTGAGCTATTTGGACACGAGAAAGGAAGTTTTACAGGAGCCAATCAGAAACGAATTGGAAAGTTTGAATTAGCCCATGAGAGTACTCTCTTTTTAGATGAAATTGGAGAATTACCGATTGAACTACAAGTAAAATTATTAAGAGTCTTACAAGAAAAAGAATTTGAACGAATTGGAGGACAACGCACGATAAAAGTAAATGTACGCATCATTGCTGCCACGAATCGGAATCTGGAAGGAGAAGTTTCGGAAGGACGTTTCCGATTGGATTTATATTATCGTCTGAATGTGTTTCCGATTTCGCTTCCACCATTGCGAGAACGCAAAGAAGATATTCCTTTACTCGTGGCTCATTTTATTGAAAAATATGCTCCTAAAGTTGGTAAAAAAATCAAAGGTATTTCACATAAAGTCCTCGAAAAATTACTCTTACATCCTTGGCTTGGGAATATTCGTGAGCTTGAACACCTTATTGAAAGAAGTATTTTACTAACAACTGGCGATGTAATCAAACAAATAAATTTTGCAGAAATTCCACAGCAAAGTAATGTTGAATTTGAAATAAAGACTTTAGCCGCCGTAGAACATGACTATATTTTAAAAGTACTAAAATTATGCAATGGCAGAATTTTCGGACAAAATGGTGCAGCTGTTAGACTCAATCTTCCGCCAACTACGCTTATTTCAAAAATGCAAAAATTAGGTATTAAAAAAGAACATTTTGTAACCATAAATTAGCGGTAATAAATCAGTATTTAAACACATCGCTTACAATTCAAAACGCTTACTTATACCCTGTTTTAATACCCAATTTCTTAATTTTAGCATACAATGTTTGTGTGGACATACCTAATATTTCGGCAGCCCCTCCTACTCCTGTTATTCTACCTTGACAAGTACTGAGCACTTTTAAAATATGTTCACGCTCCACTTCTTCCATCGTATTTATAAATTGATCAGAAACTCTTATAACTTGTTTTTTGCTAATATTTGGCAAATTTATATCCCCTATTTCTTGATTAGATGCCAAAAGGACATTTCGTTCTATCAAATGTTCTAATTCACGGATATTACCGGGCCAATCATATTCTTGAAGTCTTTGCAGAGCAGATTCACTAATTCTCGTATTTTTTTTACCTGTGCTGTTTGAGAATTTAAGTAGAAAATAATTTACTAATAATGGGATGTCGTCTTTCCGTTCTCGTAAAGCTGGCAACTCTACAGGAAACACATTCAATCGATAATATAAATCCAACCGGAAACGTCCTCCCGAAACTTCTTCTTCCAAATTCCGATTCGTGGCAGCAATGATACGGACATCCACTTTAATGGTCGTGTCGCTTCCTATTCTTTCTATTTCCTTTTCTTGTAAAACACGAAGTAGCTTTACTTGGGCTTCTAAAGGCAATTCGCCTATTTCGTCCAGAAAAATTGTTCCGCCATTGGCTTGTTCAAATTTTCCGATACGTTTCTGATTGGCTCCCGTAAAACTTCCTTTTTCGTGTCCAAATAGCTCAGATTCAATCAGATTTATAGGCAATGCCGCACAGTTGATGGTTATTAAAGGTTTGTCTTTTCTAGCAGAAAATTGATGAATTGCTTGGGCAACTCGTTCTTTTCCAGTTCCACTTTCTCCTAAAATAATGACGGAAGTATTGGTTGGTGCTACAATTTTTATTTTCTCTAATGAATTCAATAAAGCTGGACTTTTACCAATAATACCGTCAATTCTTATATTTGACTTTTCAGATTCATCTTCATTTTGATGAAAATGCCCCATTTCAATACCGTAACGGTATCTGGCAATATCAAGCATGACAAATAAATCTCTTTCTCGGAATGGTTTTACCAAAAAACCATAAGGTTGTGTCGCTTTGGCTGCTTCAAGTATAGTATGGTTTGTATTGGCAGAAATAAATAAAAAGGGGATTTTTTTTTCTAAGAGTTCATGAGCCAAATCAATCCCAGTTTCATCGCCTTTTAAGAGAATATCCAATAAAACCCAATCAGGCTTTTTTTGCTCGATTAACTGACGGGCACGTTCTACCGTTGAAGCGATACCCGCAACCAAATAACCACTCTTTGTGAGCATTATTTTCAAATCATAAGCCACAATAAACTCGTCTTCAACAATCAGTATTTTATCTTTTTTTATCATTAACCGTAAATCGTTAGGTATTAATAACTGAATGTTCCAATTCAGATTTGAGTGGAAAAACAACCGTGAGTGTTAAACCATGTTGGTTTTGAACTTCTAGAGTTCCTTCTAATTGCTCACTCAAACCTCGCATCAAGCTCATTCCTAATGAGTTACTCTCCTCAACATCAAAGTCTTCCGGCAAACCAATTCCATTGTCGGAAATACTTAATTTGCATAATTTTTCAGATTCACTTTTTAGCATTATTCTTACTTCGCCTCTTCCAACTGGAAAAGCATATTTCACGGCATTGCTGATGGCTTCATTGAGGATTAATCCAACAGGTACGGCTTGCCCAACATCTAATATGATAGGGTCAGTCATTAAATCAAAACTTAGCCTTTTATCTATATTAAAACTCTCTCGAATATAAGACACCAATTCCCTAATATACCATTCCATATCTATCGTTGCCAAATTTTCGGTTTGATATAATTTTTGGTGAATCAATGAAATAGCGTGCATACGATGCTGACTGTTCCGAATGGCTTCAAGGGCATCTTGATTGTGTAAATGTGCAGATTGTGTATTCAATAAGCTAATAACAATTTGTAAATTGTTTTTTACTCGGTGATGAATTTCCCGAATCAGCCACTCTTTTTCGTTCAATAGTCTCTTGAGTAAATCGTTTTGCTGGTTGATTTCTATCTGTTTTTGCTCAAGTTGGGCATTGTTTTTTTTCTTGAGTTGATAGCGATTATACCCCATTAAAAGGAGTATAATTAGCACAAAAGCACCACTTATCGCAATAATTTTAATGATTCTATCATTTCGGATAGTTGCATTCTGTAATTCACTTTTTTGGGTTAATAATAGAATATTTTTATCTTTTTGTTCAGTATCAAATTGAATTTGTAGATTAGAAATTTGCTTCGTTTTATCAGCATTCAATACCGAATCCGAATATGATTTATATAATTTATAATGTTTAATGGCTTCGGAAAGATTGCCCGTAGCAGAATCTGCTTTAAACCAAGTAAGGTAATTTTCGTAAAGCATCTTATTATTTTTGACACTGTTTGAAAGCTTTTCTTGGTCTATCAAAAATGAATACGCTTTTTCGGGTTGCTTAGTATCTAAATAATAGCGGATAATGGCATGATTAAGATACATTTGGTGAATGTTTTCTTTAGGTTCAGAACGATTAAGTAGCAATAATTTTTTGAAGTAAGGTTTTGCTTTATCCAATTGCTTCAATTCTAAATAAATCATTACATAGAGATATGGAATTCTGCCTTTGCTATGAAAATCGTTAGGTGGATACTTTTTTTCAATAAATGCTACTTGGTTTAAGGCTGCTTTATAATCTTTTAACTTCATATACGAAGTAACAATATTGGCAAGAATGATTCTCAGATAATTGGTATCATTGTATTTTTCGGCGATGGAAGCTGCTTTTTTCCAATACTCCAAAGCCTTATCATATTGCTTTAAGTAATGACAACTAAGTCCTAATTTATTATAGATAGAACTGAGTTGTAAACTTTCATCCCCAAGTGATTCTGCGGTTCTCACTGCCAAAAGTCCGTATTTAATAGAAAGTTCATAATTTCCCATTTGGGTATAAACACCCGAAATAATGTTATATACACCTTGCAAATCCTTAAAATGAATTTCTTGATAAATTTTCAAGGCAATTTTTAATTGTTCGATTGCCTCATTAGACTTTCCGAGTATGCTGTAATAATCGCCCAACATTTTTCTTGAAGTTGCTTCATCTTCTAGGGCATTATCTTTATGATATAATTGAACAGCCTTGTGATAATAGGCAATTTTTGTGGCTATTCCGTCGAGTTCATTGTTTTGAAATTGTGCAAAAGTTGTAAAAAAATCCCCTTGTTGTTGATACAATTTATTCTTTTTAGCAAACAGAAAAGCCCGTTTTAATTGAATAATAGCTTTGTTCCGAAACCCCATTTCTGAGTAGATTTTTCCTTGTAGAATCATCGCATCGGCAATTCCACTGGTATAAGAAAGCTTTTTACTTATCTCTAAGGCTTGGTATTGAAAAGTAATGGCACTATCTAAATCAACTTTTAGTTCGCCTGGTTTTTCTAAACAATATCTTCCATATTCAAGTAATAAATCAACTCTTCTGCTACTATTTTCAGCTGTTGTTTTTAATCCTTCTCGTACCGCACGAAGCTCTTCTTGTCGTTTACCAAAACTTTTTTGTGGGCAACAGATACCCTGTACCAAATACAATACAAAGGCTAAAAGCAAAGTTTGCTTGTTGAACAAGGGTATGTGTTTTCCCATATTTTCTAATGATTATTTTAAATGTACTCGTAACATCCAAGCCATTTTTTCATGTCTTTCCATTAAGCCTGTAATAAAATCACTCGTTCCTAAATCATGATATTCCGTAGCAAATTTATTGATGTTTTCTCGTAAATGAATAATCACCGTTTGATGGTCGGACAAAAGTTCTTTGATGTATCCCGCACTATCATTTTCTTCACGAGATTCTTCGCTTAGGTGCGTCAGTTGTAGATACATTTTTAAAGTAGCTGGTGCATAATGTCCAATGGCACGAATTCTTTCGGCTACATCATCCATTACTTCGTCTAATTGTTCGTATTGACTTTCAAAAAATTTATGGATTGAATAAAAATCTGGTCCTTCTACGTTCCAGTGTGCATTTCTGGTTTTGGTATAAAGTACAAATTCATCCGCTAATATTTTTGAAAGTTCTAGGGCTACATCTGCTCTATTTGTTTCAGAAATGCCTATTTCCGTTCTTTTGTTCATGGTCTGAAATGTTTTTAGTAATACCTTTTAGCATTACAACAATGTATTCTTTCTACGAAAAGATGATAACTTTAGGCAATAGAAAAGCCTATTACCTAAAGTTATGTTATTATTTTTACGCTTTAACAAATGCTAAAATATCGGCATTGATTGTAGCCGCTTCTGTCGTTGGCATTCCATGCGGAAAACCTGGGTAAGAAATAAGCGTACCGTTTTTCAAAAGCTTAACCGCTTTTACCGCCGTAAGTTCAAAAGGAACTATTTGGTCGTCTTCGCCATGCAAAACAAGTACTGGAATATCCACAGCTTTGAGGTCTTCGGTAAAATCTGTTTCTGAAAATACGTTCACACAGTTGTAATGAGCAACGATTCCTCCCATCATTCCCTGACGCCACCAATTATCTCTGATACCTTGCGAAATTTTAGCTCCTTCACGGTTATAGCCAAAAAATGGAATCGTAAAATCCTGAAAGTACTGAGGTCTTTGTGTTGCTGTTCCTTCACGAATACCGTCAAATACCGACATCGGAATACCTTCTGGATTACTCTCTGTTTGAACCATAATAGGTGTTACGGCACTAATCAAAATCGCTTTTGCTACTCTTCCTTGCCCATGTTTTGCCACATATCTGATTACTTCTCCCCCACCGGTAGAGTGACCAATGTGTACCGCATTTTTTAAATCAAGTACTTCTGTAAGTTCTGCTACGTCTGCGGCATAAGTATCCATGTCATGTCCTTCTGCGGTTTGGGTAGATCTACCATGTCCACGACGGTCGTGGGCAATTACTCTAAATCCTTGATTGACGAAAAACATCATTTGTGCGTCCCAATCGTCGCTTGATAATGGCCAACCGTGATGAAAAAAAAGTGGTTGTCCTGTTCCCCAGTCTTTGTAATAGATTTCTGTTCCGTCTTTTACTGTAATCTTGCTCATGTTTTTGAAGGTTTAATTGTAAATAATAAATTATGATATAAAAATTGTTAACAAATGATGTTCTGGTATTACACTTATGATTTTATCAATTTAAAAGGAACGGATAATCACAACGCCAGCAATTATTAAAAGCATTCCGATAACTCTAAAAATATTGATGCTATGTTGAGCTTGTACTAGGATATTAAAATGATCAAGCAATAGTGAGATAAACAATTGTCCTGCAACCACTAATCCAAAAGTAAGTGCTGGACCTAAACGTGGAAATGCCAATACAATGGTTGTTACATAAAATGCCCCTAACACGCCTGCAAGCCAAGTATGTGCTGGAACGTTTCGTAATTCGGAGACGCTAAAGCCTTGTTTGGTTACTCCTGCATAGATTAACATCACAATTGTGCCAACAGCAAACGAAATAAGTGATGCCCATACGGGACTCTCAATAGCTTTACCCATTTTGGTATTGAGTCCAGCTTGAATTGGTAGCAAAGAGCCTGCTAAGACTACCAGAAAAATCCATATAAACTTAGTCATGATTGATGGTATTTTGGGATATGATATTGTCTAAACTATATTTTCCTGCACCCGTAAACGTTAAAAAAAGAAAACAAATACTATACATAAATGGTACGTCTCTCACTAATAGACTGTCGTTACCATGTACAATAAAGTACCCCGAAAGGGTTACTGCTAAAACTGGAAGTGTTACCAAACGGGTAAATAAACCTAAAATGATTAATACAGGACAAATAAAATTTGCGGCTAAAGCTACACTATCATTTATCCATTGTGGAAAGCCATAAGGATTAGGAATTACTTCTGCCACTCCATTGTTCAATCCTAATTTTTTCAGTCCGTGAACTATTATTAATTCAAGACTAAGAGCGATTCTGAAAAACAAAAGGGAGTAACTCAGGCCTTTATTTTCCAACTCATTCAATAATAAACCTTTAATAAGACTTTTATCTTTTTTTACATCATTCATATATTGAGAGGGATTTATTCCTTTACGTTGAATTCCTTAGTTAATCAATCAAGCACTGCTAGTTGTTTCTCAATTTTCTTCCGATCTGATTCATATTGTGCAGGTAGTTTTAGATTTTTGCCCAATTCTGCCAAAGGTTCATCTACCGTAAAGCCCGGATTTTCGGTAGCAATTTCAAAGAGTATTCCGCCTGGTTCTCTGAAATACAAAGAGTGGAAATAGTTTCTATCAATTTGATGTGTAATATCTAATCCGATACTTTTGATTTTCTCTCTGAATTGCATCAATACTTCATCATTTTTTACCCTAAACGCCACATGATGCACAATGCCACCCGCTACCCAACCACGAGGTTCTTCGGGGTATTCAACAATATCAATAATGGCAGCAGTATCAATGGCTTTTGTGGCATAACGATAGTTTACGCCATCTTTTTGGATGAGTTCATAACCAAATATTGCTGTTAAGATTTGGGCTGTGGGGGCATATTCATTCAGTGTAAGTGTTACACTATGAAAACCTTTCAAGGCTACTGCTTGCTTGATTTCATCGGTTTCCCAAGCGATGCGATTATCGGGCTTTTCGGTTTCGATTAACTGAAGCTTCAATCCATCTGGGTCGATGAATGTTAGGTACTTTTCGCCAAATTTCACGGCTGGTTTATTGTAAATTACGCCATGATTTTCAAAACGCTCCATCCAGAAATCAAGACTGCCTTTTGGTACAGAATAGCCTATTTCAGTAGCAATGCCTGCTCCTCTCAAGCCCCTTCCGACGCTTTTTCCCCAAGGAAAAAAAGTGAGAATTGTGCCTGCATTACCAAACTCATCTCCGAAATAAAAATGATAAGTATAAGGGTCGTCGAAATTGACGGTTTTCTTGATAAATCTCAATCCTAATACTTTCGTATAAAAATCAAAATTACTTTTGGCATCGCCAGCAATGGCTGTAATGTGGTGAATACCTAAGATTGTGTCTTCCATGTTTATAGTTTATTTAAGAGGCTTGACTTTATATGAATTTCATAGCAATAATCTATTGATAATCAAGCAATACTTATTTGTTAAGATATTCGGTCAGGCGTTGATATTGGCATTCAGCACAGACAAAACTTTGTTCAATCAAGGCTATCTCACGAGCTATTTGCTGAGAATGAGCTACATTTTCAGCGTCAAAAATTCGGTAGATTTTTTCGCATATACTGATGTTCTGATAATACATTTCCAATAAGCGTAACAACTCTTGTTTTATCTTTTGCAGTTCTTCTAACACCTTAACATCGCTTACTTCCCAACAATATTGGTTCAAGAAAGATAGCCCTGCTTGCATTTGCTCAACATCCGTCTGTAATCTTTCATGATACGTTTTTATCGTTGAAACAACAACCTGATATTCAAGAGTAAGCAAAGTATCCATAACCTTATTGAGTAAATTTAGAAGCATTCCTGATTGTATCTAAAACTTAAATTGTGTGGTAAAAGCAGTAAACAAAATATCTTTGCCAGTACTTACTTCTTTCAAATAATCACCTGTTTCAAACCAAGTGCCTTCGAGCCGAAAGAATAAAAATGGATTGAGTTGATAATTAAATTCTGCCGACAATTGTGTACCGATAAACTGGTCGTTGGTATTTTTTCCTGAATAAATCAGCGACATATTGGGGGCATAAATGCCATCTTTTCGACTAAGTCGCCAGAAAATATCGTAATCAATTCCAAACTCTAATCGTTCGTTCAGTTCCAAATCAAGCGATGGGTGAAAATCGAATAAATTGGCTGGACCAATCAGTGCTGCCAAACCAAAATATGCACCTTTGGGGTAAAGCGGATTAAAAGTTTGTAAACGATTATCACCCAAATTTCTATCGCCCGAAATGGCTTCTGTTTTCAGACCCAATTTGGGTTTCAATGCCAGTTGACTGAATTGATAAGTTGTATTTGACGAAAGTGTCCAAGCCGAAATTTGTTGCTGTGCAAATGTGCCAAACTGAAAAACACCTTCGAAATCATACTGCCAATCGCCTTTGTTTTTCCAGATTCTTGTACCTATCGAATGCCTTATTTCCTCCCCTTTGCCAGCGTCGAAAGTGGCTTGTTTTTTACGAATACCCAAATAATACAAGTCGATATTATTCAAAAAAGAAGCATGATTAATGACCGAATAAAAGCCCCAAAGTTGAGTATTTTTATTAAAACTGTCGTCAAAAATGCCTGCTTTGTTGGCGATTGGATGCGTATAAAAGACATCTGATTTAAGATTTTTTGCTTGAAAAATAAATTTTGCACCGTCAAAAGCCAAACGATTGTTGGGGGCTTCACGCACAGCAATCAATCGTTGTGAACCATAAGTCATTTCTTGGCGACCTACTCTCAACAGAACTGATTTATCTTTTTGTTGATATAAGAAAGCGTCTGCAAAAGCTTGGTGAATATCCAAAGTATTTTCTTCTACTGGACTCGGATTGATTCGGCTACTGGCAAGACTACTTTGTACTTGAAAAAATGCCCTGAAAGTAGGATTAATGTGATAATCAATATGAGCCAAATAGCGAGTCAAAACATAACCGTCTTTATCAGCAGGAGTATCGCCCCAATCTTCGTTTTTAATGGCGAAGTATTGAAACCTTACTTCGCCACCAACTGAAATGTAGCTTTCATTTGAATTCCCTATTGAACTATATTTCAAATGATTATACCAATTGTTACTTGTATCTTTTTTGAACGAAGTCCAATTTTCATCGTATCTCAACATTTTAAAAATTGGACTTTGGCCAAATGCTAAGGTATTCCAACTTAAAATTCCCATTAGCCACAACAGTTTTTTCATAACTATTTGGTTTGATAACCACCATAATATTTCACTGGGCTCCAACTTGGAATAACGGGTAAAGCTTGCGGTGCTACACTTTGGAAAGTAGTTGTACCAAATACCACTTTACCGTCAACAATGGTCAATTCGGAAGTAATATCTTTGATTTTCTCTTCGGCTACTTCAAAATAATCATCACTTAAAATAATCAAATCAGCAAAATATCCAGCTTGAATTTTACCTTTATTTTGTTCTTTGATAAGGTTATAACCGCCCGCAGTAATCAATTTTAAAGCTGTATTTCTATCCAAAGTATTTTCTTTTGCCATTACTTGTGTGCCACCGACAGTTTTTCCTGAAGTAATCCAGTACAAGGAAACCCAAGGATTGTACGAAGCCACACGAGTACCGTCTGTTCCCAAACCTACTGGAATCCCTAATTCAAGCATTCTTTTTACGGGCGGACTCGCTAAAGCAGCATTTTTTCCATAACGATGAATAAAACTTTCGCCTTGAAAAGCCATTCTATGCTGAATAGCAATACCGCCACCTAAAGCTTTGATGCGTTGCATATTTTCTTCACTGATGGTTTCGGCATGGTCAAAAAACCAAACTAGTCCGTTCAATGGCGTTTCTTTGTTTACTTCTTCAATCACCGCCAAATCTCTTGAAATACTTTCGTTATAAGTGGCGTGCAAACGAAACGGCCAACGATTTTTTACCAATAATTGTAAAACAGGTTTCAAAGAACTTTCCATCGAATTAGGTAATTCTGGACGAGGGAAAAGGAAGTTTTCAAAATCTGCGGCATCAGCCACCAAGTTTTCGCCACCACCTTCTACATGATAATCTATTTCATTGATGCCATTTCCATGCTGATGCTCAAGGTCAACCAATCCAGTCCAGCGAGTATAATCTTTTAGCTCTGTACCTTTTTTCTGAGCAAAAAGATAATAGGGAAGTCTGACTGTAATTTTGCCTGCTTTGTTGAGCGAGTCAGTAATATTGTAGTCATCAGGAAAATTCTGAAAGCCCCCTCCTGCATCCATCACAGCCGTTACGCCCAAGTGATTAAGTTCCGTCATATATTGCAGTGTAGAATTGATTTTTTCTTCGTTATTTAATTCTGGAAGTTTTGCTAAAGTAGAATATAAAATAAAGGCATTTGGTTCGGCTACCAACAAGCCCGTCGGATTTCCGTTGCTATCTTTTTCGATTAATCCTGCAATAGGATTCGGTGTTTCACCAGTGATATTTAATTTTTTGATTCCCGCCTGATTAAGCCATGCTTTGCCATATAAGTACAAAATAAAAGTTGGCGTATTGCCAGTGGCATCGTTGATTTCTTGGATAGTTGGTAAGCGTTTTTCTTCAAATTGGTATTCGTTCCAACCTCCTACTACTCTTACCCATTGTCCTTCGGGTGTTCTTTGGGCTTGTTCTTTCAACATTTCCAAAGCACGTTTAAGGCTTTTTACACCGTCCCAACGCAATTCAGTATTGTAAAAACGTCCACCACGAATCACGTGCAAATGGCTATCGAACAAACCCGGCACAATGGTTTTTTGTTGAGCATCTACCAATTTTGTTTTTGCATTTTTCAGTTTTAAAATCTCTTTGTTTGTTCCCACTGCCAAGATTTTATTACCAAGTATCGCCACCGCTTCGGCTTTTTGATGCGTATCGTCGAGCGTATTAACTTTTCCGTTGAAAAGAATCATATCTGCTTTTTGTTGAGCGAAGGCGTTGCCAATCAAAGCAAAAAGTAAAAATGCGAGGGAGGATAAAGTTTTCATATTCGTAAGAAGAAGGGTATTGAGGAAAGAGTTTTGTAATAAGACTTTAGGTTACTGATTAACCTAAAGTCTTTAGCTAATTATCGCTTAGTGTTTCAACATTTCGTGAGCGTACTGAATCCCGATACCGTAAGAACCACCGTATTTTTTTACAAGGTTGGTTACTGGTACATAAGTTTCGCTACGAGCCCAATCACGTTGTAATTCTAATAAGTATTGGATGGCAGTAATTGGGTGTGCTCCCGCTTGAACCATACGAGTTACCGCTTGTTCGTGAGCTTCTTTTGAAACGTCACCACTTGCGTCCGTTATTACATATACGTCATAGCCTTCGCTGATGGCTGACAAAGCTGGGCCTACAATACAAACGCTAGTCCACAAACCTGCTAAAACGATTTTCTTCTTGCCTTTATCTACAATTGCTTTGTGTGCATTTACATCTTCCCAAGTATTCATCGTGGTACGGTCGATATAATTAGAAGTAGCTTGTGGATAAAACTCTGAAACTTCAGGAAAAACTGGACCACTAAATGATTTTTCAGCTACCGTAGTTACTACCGTTGGTACTTTAAAGATTTTTGAAGCACCTGCTACGATGGCTGTATTGTTGCGTAAATCAGTCATTTCAATACTTTTTGTCGCAAATCCCATTTGTGATTCATGGTCGATTAATACTAAAGCATGGTTTGTTGGATTAAGTAACATTGGTGAAGGTTTTTGAGCGAATCCAACAAATGATGCTACAGCGAATGCGAGAGTAAGAATAGTCTTTTTCATGATTTTTGTTTAGTTTAAAATTATTTGTATGTGTTTTGAAAATTGATTTTTTGAAAAATTTGGACGTAAACAGTAACCCTCTTATTTGAAGAAGTAATGATGTTATGTCCGATTTTTAAAGAATAAAAATGTTGTGATTATTAACTTGACGATTCAAAATTAATACTTCAATTTTTGCTTTCCATTGAACTAGAACAAGAATAGAAATTACTTCGTTTTGTTCGTTTATAATTTTGATTTATCTCGTTTGATGATTCAAAATTAGTACTTCAATTTTTACTTTTCATTGAACTAGAACAAGAATAGAAATTACTTATTTTAACTATAGCTTATCGATATAACAAGGGAAAAACGAACTACCATTTCGGTACTCAATATTAGGTTGATTCATCATATAAATAGTTTTCATCTTTATTTTATTTATATTTAACCAAAAGATGTGCCATTTTTTTAAAATGCTGTAATACAGTGTATTAGTATTTTTTGACAAAATATAAAAATACGAAATATCGTATTTTTATATTTACTAATACAACGATATACTGAAGTCATCTTAATTTTCTTAATTGCCAAGATAATAAAAGCGATAAAGTTAAAACCCATCCAACTTGAAAGCGTTGTGTTAAATCGCATCGGCGAACCACCCTGTGTCGGCATTCATAAATAGTCCATCAACTGAAATAGTAGCATCCTCCAACATCGTAGTGATGTTCTTCAAAAGTCTGCTCAATGTGAGGTTCTTCTTCCAAATCTGCGGAAAATCCAATTTTTAAACTAATAGGTTAGTTATTCTATTTACATTCAATTCTTTTTTTGTATCGTTTCACAGAGGAAATACTAATTCCTGTTAAGGTTACAATTTCTGAAACAGACATGTGTTTTTCTAAAGCCTTTTTAACCTTTTCATAGTTTTGTTGATTAATACCAATTGGTCTTCCAATATGTTTTCCTTTGGCTTTGGCTAATAATTGGCCAGCTCTTGTTTTTTCTAAAATGGTTTCACGGTCAAACTCTGCCAGAGATGCAAAAATTGACAGGATAAGTTTTCCTGCGGGTGTAGTTGTATCAATACCTACATCAAGAGCTTTAAAATGTACTTTCCTTTTAGAAAATTCATTGACTAAATTAATCAGATGGTCTCTATTTCTTCCCAACCTAAAAAAACGGGCAACAACAACCGTATCATCTTCTCTCAACATTGAGAGCATTTCATCTAAGGCAAGTCGCTGAGTGGTCATGCCCAAAATTTTATCATTGGCTAAATATAAAATCTGAGCTTTGTTCAAGGTCTTGGTCAATGGTCGAGACCCTTAAATAAGCAATATTTCTAGGCATAATCTTGTGATTCTATGATTACATTAATAAAAAGCTCATTGAAGACCACTGGGACGATATTCTCAGGGTTGTCGCATCACTCAAATTAGGAAGAACATCAGCTCAAGAGTTACTTAAACGGCTCAATTCTTATGCCCAACAAAATCCTCTTCACAAAGCCTTGAAAGAATTTGGCAAGATTACTCGAACTGCTTTTTTACTACGTTACTACGATGATTTGGAACTCAGACATCATATTGAGAAGATTTTAGCCCCCATTGAGTTGATGAATCGTTTTGGAAAAGCTATTTTCTTTGGAATTAATCGACATCATTAGAAACTCAACCGTTGTGGCATGGAGTCATGTTAATCTATTAGGCGTGTACGACTTTACTCGGGTGCAGTTTAGCAAACTCCTGAATTACAGGCAATTACAATTTTATTTGCAAAAATAAAAGGAATGGAAATATAAAAAATCTGCCTAAAAAATAACCATATAACTTTCTGTATTTCAGCAGGTTATATGGTTGTATCTTACATTATACCTCGATTTGTACTTGCAACCCATTATCTGAAGTTAACAACATAGCTAATTTCGTTTCTAAATTCATTAAAACTAGTTTGCTTTGATTCTACACTAGGTTTGTTAGAGGTATAAAATAATGATGTCCTAAATTGTTGTTTCTTGGTTATATTATAACTTACAATGGCTGTTGAATTTAATACTAAGCTTTTGCCTTGTTGAGTAATGCCTTGTGTTACGGAGTTATTGAGGTTTACCTGTAGTTTTTTTAGAAACGTTCCATAAAATCCAGCTGTAAACCCTTGATAAGTATTGTTTAATATAATACTAGTCAACTCTGTTCTATTTACATTCACAAATGCCCCTATACCTTTTTTTAAGAAGTTTATAGAATAATTAATGAAATACTGTTTTGTATCAATCGTACTATTTGATGATTTTCCACTGGTAATTACTTGATTATAATCGCTCAATTTGTTTTGCGATGCCGAAACACTAACAATTTGCATAGTATTGGTTTTCATAATTGTGTACCTTGGTGCAATTGTGGCATTTTGTGTAGCTTGTACAATGCGCAATGAATCTGGGTATAGACGCAAGGTATTGGGAGTCTGATTATTTGAGAAATTGCTATAGTTCATATCTACTGCTAAAGCCTTAGATATATCTAAGCTTAAACTACCTGAGCCAATAACACGCTTATTCGTCGAACGTTTTTGATCCAGTAAATTATCATGTTGAAAACCCACACTACCACTCAATCTTAGTCTATTTTTAAAAATACTTAGACTAGGGCCGAACGTCCATGCTTCAAGATCCGAGTTGAAGAAATAAGCACCCATTGTTTTATATTCAGGATCAATGCGTTTATAGTCAACTTTAAGGCCATAGTTTCTGGCTCTGTAAGTCAAAGACGCATCCAATGCAGTATAAAATTCGGTGGTTCCATTCACCTCCATGTATTTCTTTAACTCTTTAATTATTTTTTCTTTTTCAGAGATAGTAATAGGCGAGTTCATATCACGTGTATAAATACTCACTGCTCCTCTGGTTTCAAGAGTAAACCTTTTAAGAAAAGTAATCCGAGTATTGTAACCCAACACATTATTTGATGCTGGTGCAATATATTGATCTGCCTTTACGGAATTACGAGAAATGGTTGTACTATCATCTTTAGCTTGCAAATAACTGAACTCAAAAAAAGTACGATCTGTACCATAGCCTATTTTACCAGCATAGGCAGTCCTTGAGAAAGAGTATGGTACCAAGGCCTGCGTGGTAGTATCAATGGTAGTAGCTCTATTCAATTTACCATACATAAACCCTAAGCGCAGTTTGCCAGGATGTAGTTCTATTCCACCACCTAACATAGTATGCCCACCAAGCGTATAAGGAGAATAATCAATATTACGGTATCCCCCATGTAAGGTTATCCATTTATAGGTAGGGCTAATACCAAATTGATTAAAGGGTTGCCTAAACGAACGATCTGCCTCACTGTAAGTTCCAGAAAACGGGATACTTAACCCATAAATATTTAACGTAGCAGCTACATTAAATAGGTATGAAAATGGCTGCCGACGATTTGCAATTCCGTTTGCATTGTAGAATGTCCCACGGCTTTCAAAACTACCATTAAGAGTTACAGGCTTTTGACCTCGAATATTCGAAAAATCTTGAGCATGTGTAGGAGTAATTATTACCCCCCCAAATAACAATACTATGCAGCTAAAGATATTTTTTTGATATAATCTAATTAAGGTAAAGTTAATCTTCATACAAGGTTAATTATTGCAAAATTTAGGCGATTATTTATTATGTGTTAAGATTACTTAATTTTTGTTTATCGAAATGGTAAAAGTATCTGAACTACACTAATTGGGATGCAAATAGTATCTTTTTGTATGTGTGTGCAAAAGAGAGTTTACAGTATAAATGAAGTGTAAACTTTAAAGAAGAAAATAATAATTACAATAGTTTAAATAGTTGCAGAAAAACATCTTTATAATTCCGACCAAGCGGGATTTCTTCTTCCCCTAGTTGAATCATATTTTCATTAAACGCAGTTAGGTAATTTACGTTAATGGCGTATGAGCGATGTACACGTATAAATTTTTCGGTATTAAAAAGATCAATCACATTTTGTAACGAGTTTTTAATAACATGCTTTTTATCAATAGTTTGAATATAGGTATAATTACCATCAGCCTTTAGGTATTGAATATCGCTAAAAACCACTTTTGTATATTTATAGTTTTGTTTGATGAATATAGCGTTATTAAAGTGTAAGATACCTTCTTGTTCAATAGGTTCTTTTTTAGCAACAGCTTTCTCGTGTGTATCTAATATAGGTGGTTGCTTTTGCGAAAAGTGATACATAGCAAGCTCTATGGCTTTGCGTAGGTCATTAATACGAAAGGGTTTAATTAGATAAGCCGAAGGCATAGTAGCCTTAGCTCTTTCAAACGTGCTATTATCGGCATAGGCTGTCACATAAATAAAAGGAACTTTTTTATAGGTATTTAAGTGAATGGCTGTTTCTATACCATCCCAATCTCCTTTAATATGAATATCAAGCAATATTAAATCTATTTCCTCTCCTTTAAGTATTTCAAGCGCTTCTCTTCCATTATCTGCAATGGCTACTACTTTAAACCCTTCTTGCTCAAGGCTCTCTTGCAATTCAAGAGCTACTATGGCCTCATCTTCAACAATCAAAATACTTACTATTGACATAAATTATAGTGTATTAGTGTTTTTTTTATTTACAACCAATGGAATATCTAACTCAAAAGTGGTACCATCGTTATTTATAATATTGGATAATCCTGCAATTTGTTTGGTCAACATTTTTATCATCTTAATCCCAAAAGACCCTGTTGGGTTATCCCATAATGATTGAGGCATGCCTACACCGTTATCTTTAATTTTTAATCGAATACTCGACGATGTCTGAGCTATGGAGATAATTACTAATGGTCGCCCATCCCAATCTTTAAAGGCATACTTAAAAATATTGGTAATCCATTCATTCATTATTAATCCTAATGGCATAGCTACATCTACATCAATATCATCAACGCCTACTTCAACTATCATATCAATATTATCACGGTTTACACCAAAACTTTCTACTATGCTATTTAATAGTACAGATACAAACTCTTTCATATCAACCATATTAGCATTTTCTTTCTGATAAAGGCTACTATGAATAATTGACATGGCTTCTATACGCTGTTTGCTAACATCAAGGGCTTGCTTTGCTTCTTTATCAACCATTCTGTTTGATTGTAGGGTAAGCAGGCTCGATACAATTTGTAAGTTGTTCTTTACTCTATGATGAAGCTCTTGCATTAAAGTTTGTAGTTTTTCTGCTTGCTCATTAATTTTTTTGTTTTTATCGTTTAGCGTATTATTTCTTTTGTGAATAATCGTATAAAAATAAACAAGAGTAACACTAAGTACCATAAAAATAATAATGCCAGCAATCAGCCATATCATTTGTTTGCTTTTTAACTGATCAGCCTGTTGCATTAAAGCTAAGTCTTTATCTTTTTTGCTACTTTCGTATTTAATTTGTAGCTCTCCTATAAGCTTTTCATTGGTTTGTACATTCAATGAGTCATGAACTTCTAGGTACTTGTCCATAAAAGGTATTGCCTTTTTTAAATCACCTGATGACCTATAGCAATTAGCCATTGTTTCATAAAGTTCCATCGTTCTATATGGTTGCTTTATTTCTTTACTTATACTAATGGCTTTTTCTATATACTTTGTCCCAAGTTCACGATTGCCTTTACGGTAATTTGCTTCGCCTAACCAGCAGTAACCATAGGTCAATGATCTTTTTTTATTTAAGGCTGTAGCTAATGTAATACCTTTTTTAGCATACATAATTGCTTTATCATAATCCTTCATATCTTTATAATGTTGGGCAATGTTATGATAAAAGCTTACTCGTTCACGTTCATATTTAGGGCTCGACTCAGCCATTTTTAATGCTTCAAATTGTGTATAAATACTACTATCTGCGGCTATCGAAAGCCCAAAGTGTCTGACATATCCCCTTCTAAACATTGCAGAGAGACCCATAGCACTAATAATTCGCAAAGTATCTTTGTTTAATTTAGCAGACTGTAGTGCCTTTCCGGCAGCCTCAAACGCCATTGGATAATTGGTATTTTCTTTGTGTAAATTACCAATAAGCATATATATACCTGGTATGGGTTGTTTTACATTGTATTTTTGAGCGATGTTTAAAGCATCTATAGCATGACGCATAGCATCAACATGATTGGCTTTTAGATGTTCGTCGTTTGCTTTACAGAATGAAGCATACACTAAAGAAGCTTGGTCTTGATAGGTAGTATGTAATGCGTAGAACTCTTTTACGATAAATAATAGCGAATCGTTACTAAGTTTTTGAGACTTCTCTACCAACTTATCAAGTTCGTTTTTATAGCTTTTCTCATTGCCTTTGGTATTACTACCTTGGCCATACACTGTTCCATAAACGCATAACAGTAATATAAAAAAATATTGAATCGTCTTTTTAAACATATAAATTTGTTGATGGCAATCTAACAATACAATAATATCCTAGTTTTTATTGGATTACACAATTAAAATAGTTGTTGAAAAATAATCACTAATGTATGGACAATAATTGGGATAATGCGAGCCAAAGTATTTGAACAACTTATTTATGGATGTAAGCGTGAATTTTATGGATGCTAAAATCATAAAAAAGCACTGCCTAATTTAACAGTGCTTTTTACTAAATTAACAATGAAATCTATTCTCAAAAAACGAATAACATCTTATCTTGACACAGACCTAGAAAATCCCATTTCACCTTCTTTGCCATCATTTTCAGTAATGCTAATAGCGTAAATATAGGTTTGACCTTTCTCTATTTTTTCATCTGTAAAGACAAATGAATCAGATGGCATGGTGTGCACTTTTACAAAATCACCACTTGCAGCATTACGTCTGTAAATAGTATATCCCTTGCGGTTTGAATACACTATTTCTGGCAGACCAACCTCTACACCTGCGGTGACGTTACGTACATAAAACTCATTTACAGTTTCTATCTTAGGTTTTGCAAGACTATATTCTGTGACCGCACTATAGGCACTAATGTCACCCGAAAAAGCCACCGATGCTACCCTGTATTGATAGGTTGTGCCTCTTTGGATAAGACTATCCATTAAAAACGCATTACCAACTTCTTTAGGTTTCATGGTAACATATTCAGTATCACCTTTCTTTCTTTTTTGTAACAAGAATGTTTCAATCGCATTGTCTTGTGTTCTGGAGTCATCCCATTGTATTCTCAGTTTTCCATTCACATAATAAAAATCGATATTAGTAGGGGCAACAACATCGATTTTCTTAATAGGGATAATCGTCACGATGTTGCTATACATACTGGTATCATTTCTTAAGTTTTGGTTTTTCACGGCGTAATAATATTGACTTCTACCACTTAATGATTCAGAAGTATCTGTGTACTTTTTGTCTTTCATAGGTCCCGCCACCAAATACATTTTTTTAGGCGATGTACCTCTATATACAAAATATCCATAAAACCCAGGCTCATCAGTGGCTTGCCATGTCAACGCAACATTGCTTCCTTTATTAGCAACGGCTAAGTTATAGGGTGGCAAGGGTTTAGAGAACTTAGTGTATGCCCCTACTCCTTGTGCTGGTGCTACTTGCGTAATGCCGATACCATGTACAAACAATGCTCTTACCTGATAACGATAATGATCACCCACATTTATGGCATAGTCTGTATAGGTAGTATCTATTGCTGATAATATGCCTAGTTGTAGTAATTTATCCTCGCTGTCATATCGTGTGATTTCTATACCTGTTATATAAGGTTTATTAGGTAGTTTATCCCAAGCAATGCGAATACCATTCATTACTTCGGTTACTCTAATTCCATAAATTAATGGTATGCTTCTAGCACCAACGCCAAAAACGATGGCAGTATCTGAATGAGCTCCTTGATTATAGATTTCATCTTCAACCATCAAATAAGCAGTGAATTGCTCATCTTTACTGACGGTACCTAAATAACTATAGGTAAGGGTATCTTGGGTGCGATTGATGTTAGGAATTATTTTGATACCCGGCACAACAATCCCTTGTCTTGCAGGAACTACTCGTCCACTAAGGGCTGTAAGCGGAAATGGTACTGATAGTAAATCTCCGTTAGGGTCAAAAGAGGCACGCATAGTTGGTTTGGGAAACTTATTAATCATGGCTTCCGAAACCTTTAGTTTCCAAGTAATGCTAACAGAACTATCACTCGATTGAACCGCTGATATTTTAGGCTTTAAATAAGGCAAGGCATAATTACCCACTTTACTCTGTGCAACGGCTACACCCCAAGGAAATTCTTTTTTGTTTTTATCTACCCTGATTACCTGATAATACATTACTTCACCATCTCTTACGTCAGTATCTAAATACACTTGTCCTAACATCATACGGGTTTCTATAATAGAATACAGAAAACCATAATCGTTTGCACTTATGTGTTTATCTACAAAGTCAAGGAGTTCCTTGTTTGTTTTTGTACCTAGATACTTTTTTACATCAGCAAGGTCGCTTTCGTTAAATAATTGTTTTAGGTCTTTATCAGTACTTGCTTTTTCAGCCTTGCCAATGGTTTTAAAGTTTTTCAAGGCAGCTTTTGCTTTGGTAGAATCTGTCACCAATACAAAGGGCATTCTTTTAATGATAAAGTAGTCAGTCGCTTTCATCAGCGTAGTGTCTTTTCCAACTACTTCATCACGCCCAGCCAAATAAATGTAATTTCCTGCTTTAGACGAAGCCACTTTTAGTACACGTGGTGATACTTGTTGGGCTTGCAAATTGGCAGTAGCCCAGCACGAGATTAAAAGGATAAACGTTACTATATTTTTCATAAGTTTTTTTCTATTCAAGAATTAGTATAAGCGAACATTAACGCTAGAGCCAGCACTAGAAATATTGAAGTCTGCTCCGATATTGGTACATATTTTAAACCCTACACCACAAGGAATCCAGCTACTTCCGCATGAACAATTAAAACTGCCATTTGGATAGGGAATGCCAAAAAAATAACTAAAACATGGACAGACTGCTGGTGGCGAGCAAAATGTAACGTTGATACTATTACAAGAGGCTCTCTCATCTGTATAAAATTGTGCCGCCATATTAGCACTACCTCTTACAAACCAAGATCCGTCGTAACTTCCTTCTAGATTCATACTAACTCCAGCCATTGCACCCAGAGTAATTCCCATCAACGTAACCCTCATATCGGATGAAGAACTAAATGCTGACTTGGCGTAAAACTTGTTTTCAGCGTATTTATAGTACATCTCTACATTACCCGAAGAAACATATTTATAATAGAAACCAAATGCTCTAAAACCTGCTATTTCGGCATCGAATCGGGCATTGAAGTTTGGTACTATTAATGACCCCTTCAAATAGATGGCATTCATAGTGCCATTGTTATCAAGTCCGTTTTTACCGACTAAAGTCAACATGGCTTTGGCCTCTTCAGGAGCACCCGGAGTACTGTTACTAAAGTTATAACCCAGTGCCATAAATGCGTTTCCCTTCAAGATAGCCCCTGCGTAAGCTTGAGCATTGAAGCCCAGAAACAATGCTCCGTCTGGCGATGAACCTTGTGGTGCCAAGGCATAAAGTACCCCTTCTACTTTAGATTCAACCCCCTCTACCAATTTTATATTGTTTGGCCCAGATTTAACAGTGACCAGTAGCGAATTTCTACAGAAGTCTGCGTTAAAATTCATCGTACCCCACAATTTATCTTTCATCATCAGTCCGCCACTACCGTATATCACTGGGTTGTCGTTGCACTTAGAATTATCAAACAGAATCCCCACTGTGGCATCTTTTACCATGGCCACTGTTTTGGGTACACCCATCGGGCCAAAGCTTCCTTTTAGAAATACGTCGTATTTCCCTATTCTACTATCGATGTCGAATCCCCCGCCTATATTATGCCACATAATGGGTCCCGTAGCCACACCAGCATTGGTTGTAATACTGGCTGCAATCTGGAAGCCCCCTTTGGTATAGTTATAGTATTTAAAGGCCGCTCCAAACTCTTTCGTTGCCATTTTCAGGTTGGCGGCTGCTTCAAAGCCTTGTTTTTCATCATCAATCTGCAACTTCACCTTTCCCATCAGTTTGAATGTTGGCGTTTTCATTTCCAAATCAAAATCATTCAACATTATTTCAGGCCCACTGCCCACATTCCCTACCACAAACGAGGCAGAAGCAGTAGTAGTAAGTCCCTCAAGTGGAAGGGTAACCCCTCCCGAAAGTCCGATAGCCCATGTAGCCTGTCCAGGGGTAAGCTGCACATTGTTAGCGGTTTGTGTTTTAACAGGTTTGGCAGCATCTGTAAGTGCCTGAGCCATGGCTCGCATCGAGATACCGTTACCTACATTCACAAGGAAGGTCTTGATATTTATCCTAGCTACCTTTAAGTCTATGACGGCATTGGGCGAAGCCACCATGTATAAGTCCCAATCTTTACTACGTAATTGGAACTGGTTAACCACGATAGGGAATACACCCGTCATTGACGACTTGATGCCTTCCGAGCCCCCAGCAGCACTATAATTTAACGTACCAGAGGTTTTAAATTCAAAGCTTCCTGCATCAAAGTTGTAACTTATACCAATAGTACCATTCGTACCAGTTGTTTTGAAGTTTAAGCCATTCATGGTCAATCCAGAGGAAGGCAGTTGTACTACCCCAGCTAGGGTAGTACCTGCTCCATCTTTGGTTGTTAGTGAAAGTGATTTAATAGTAAGTGTTCCGTTTTCTTCATTGGCACCATCAAAAACGGTAATCTTTCCCGACATGGTTAAATTGGGGTTCGTTGTACCTAAGCCTGACAAATCCATCTTGCTAACCACCAACCTAAAGTTTTGCATAGTAGCCGTAAAGGGCTTGCCACTTACCCCCATAACGGTTTGAATAATATTAGTAGGTTTCATACTAAACCATTCGTAACTAGGGGTCGTGTTGGCAGGTAGTACCAATCCTGCTATATTTGGTAATTGGTAATACATACTTAAACTATATCCTGTATTACTAAAGCTTGGCGTACTTTTGTTTACTAATAAGCTACCAATAGTGCCTGCTTTAATTTCTAGGTTACCTGTTGCCGCTGGTAGGAAAGAAACCGTTGAAGAAAAGCTTTGACCCGATTCTAGGAATCTCATTCTTAGCTTTCTGCTATTGCTTAGTTCGGGTATATCAGTTGAACTAAATACATAATTGAATGTACTAGACAACAATAAACTATCCTTCACCAAGGCATCGGGCAATTTGATAGGTAGGTTATCAGTAGCACTCGATGCACTAAGGCGAAGCACCAGTTGGTCGCCACCAATGATGTATTTTCCTGTTATAGTTTTTAGCTTAATGGATGGATTACCTTGTACTTCCACATTGGCCAAGTTGAATGCCTTCACGTTCATCACGGCTTCCTTAAAGCTAACATCGCCCTGAGGGATACCATTAATGTCTGAAGGCTTGGCCTTGATAGGCACATCGCTAAAGGTTAGGGTAGCATTACTTGGTTCTACACTGTATAGACTATTAGATGCCACCTTTAGCGAGCCAGTGATGGTAAAATTCCCATCACTCACTTTGGTTATTTTAGTGATAGATACCGGGAAACCTGCTAACGTTTGTAACCTTGGTGCGGTAGCATCTATAAACTGTACGGGGAAATCTACCGTTTTGGCGGTTTCTCCAGCTGCTATTTTAACATCAATAGGTGCAATATACGATGGGTGCACTACACTCACTGTATATTCTTTGCCTGTAGGTAGTGTCAGCACGTACTTTCCGTTAGCATCGGTGGTGGCTTCATAAGGAAGACCGTTAACATATACCTTTGCTCCAGCCAATCCTTTTCCCAAATCTTTATCAGTTATTACACCCGTAATCACCATGGCTGGCGTTAATATCACTTTCATTTCTAAATAATTAACACCATCAAGTATTTTGAATATTCCAGAAGTTTTCATGAATGTAGCCCCACCTGGCACTGGCTCTATCACAAAACTATGCTCTCCTGGTGTGCCTTCGTAATACCATTTGCTATTATCTGATGCAAAAGAAACATCCTTGCCATCTACCGTTACTTTTCCGCCAACTATCTTTTTGTTGCTTAAACTAAACTCTAATATATAACCACCCCTAGGTATTGGAGTAAGCATAATCTCTTGAGCTTCGTAAGCAATTCTAAATTCTTCTCCTTGCGGGAAATAAGTTTTATAGTTATCACTCATTGTACCAGTACCAATCCCCAACATATCTGCTGTAGTCCTACCACTTCTATATACACCTAAGGGATATAACCCTGTCATATAGGATGCCCAACTATTGGCATCGCCAATGCCACTTGCAGGAATATACGAGGAAGACTGATAAAACTTTGTAGTGGCATCAACATAGCCATCTGCATAGCATTCAATTACATTGTTTGGCGATACAGTCGGGAAGGGAACCTTTATGGTATAAAAGCCCTCTGCTGTTGTAGTAGTACTTAAATTTGTACCCTTTAAAACTACCCTAACACCGCCTTTACCATCGTATGAGCCTTTGCCAAACTTTACTCTGCCAACAATAACTCCTTTTGGCATTTTTATGTCAATATTTTTGGTCTGTAGTAGTTCCTCATACTTTGTCGTTACGAATATGTCCGACGGCACTTCCATAAAACGAGTATCGAAAACCGTTAATTTAATCTCAGTATTTGCAAAAACAAATGGCAGATTAGCGAACCGATAATAACCTGATTCATCGGTGATGGACTCGAAGGTAGTTTGCGTTGAGCCGTCTCTGATAGATTTAGCGAGTGTAATCGTAGCAGTAATTTTTGTGCCACCTTTAGGAACTCCCAAAAACGTTAAAATGCCACCAATCTGGTTTCTACTTGGATTATAAACAAAGTTTTTCGTTATAAGCGTTACATTTTTAGTGGTATCCGAAGTACTTAGTTGTGGCAATGTCCCTAAAGGATAATACATTGGCGTTACTCCAGAACTGGTTATCTGCACTAGGTAGTCGTCGACCACAGTACTTCTGAACAAACGTTTAAACGTATTTGCGTTATTACGTTTACTCAGTACTACATAAGTAACGCTGTTATAACTTACGGTCTCAGGGCTGTTTCCAAATACTTGCTTCATTACTGGCGAGGCATTGTATTTCGTTTGATTTAACAGGAAATTGACCGATAGTCCAGAGAAGGTAGCACTTTTACTTACTACAAAAGGCTTTACCTGCATAGAGATAATCTGTAACACAGCCGTTCCGATGTTAGTATCATAACTAGTAGTATTTCTTATCAATTTTACCGTTTGAAAAGCAGGATAAAGTTGGTTGTCAGTATGTTTTGCTATGATATAAAACTCCTGACAGTTATCAGCCAAAGCGGTGTTGATGCTAATACTATAGTTGCCATCTGAACCCGACTGAGCTGTACCAAGAACAGTTATTTCTCCTGAAAACATTTTTCCGTACAACGTAACCTGTGCATTATTTAAGTTGTACTTAGTTGTGCCTGGTGTTGGGTTACTAAGGGGCTGACTGCTAACAGCCTCTGCGATAGGGGCTGTGCCTAATAGGGTCGCTGTGCCTGTTTCATCGCTTTGTTCAGCAGACGAATACGCAAAAGAAACCTGCCCTTTTATGATACTGTTTACGGCTACAACAGGTGTTGCCGTCGTTTCGACTAGTAATCCACCACTTCCACCAGCTGGGGCTGGGGCTCCCCCCGGTGCTCCACCACCTCCAACACTATTTGAAAAAGCTGGTACTGTACCATATTTAAAACTAGTAACAATACTTTGTCCGTTGTTTCTGAAATTGGTAAAACCATTAGGGTCATAGGCGGTTACCATCATAGCATATCGTCTACCGAGTGTCAATTGCGGGTCAGCTGGGCTATATACATACATATTCCCCATTACTTCTTTTTCAAAGAAATAAGGCTGAGTAGCACTCATAATGGCATCGTTCGGGTTACGATTTCCCGTAATTTCAACAATACGGATTCTGTACCAAGTAGCAGGGGGAGCTCCCGGAGGAGTACTCCAGCTAAGGTTTAATAATTGTACAGATGTGCTTGTAATCTCCATGCCGTCGCTTGGAGATACAACCACTGGCGGTTCTATATTGGTAATACTGAAGTTGTTGCTACAACCTGCGGGTTCTTGTGCACTTAAAGGAACGTTGGTATCATAGTTAAAAGCACGGATACACAAACGATAGTTAGCTTCAGGCAAACCGTTTCCACGGATGGCTTCAGCCTGAGTAATCCCCACATAGTCAATATTATCGAGGTTAAAAAAGGCGGTAAAATCTCCACCGTTCAAGACTTTCATCTCACCCGGAGACATCACCAGTGGTGAGCTGCTTTTAAAATTTGAGCGAACTCTCATTTCAATACCATTATCTCCTGTAATGGTACCTCTTAGCTGAACACGTTGTTCACTGGTAGTGGTGTTTAAGATTGTGATTAAAATCTGCTCGGGATGGGAGGTATAATCAGTGATTCTATACCGATAAGGTGGAATAATTTGTACTGTAACACTTACCTGGGCAAACGCACTACTAGTAAGCAGGCATGTCAGGAATAAGACGAGAAACTTTCTGAAAAACACGTACATAGAACTTGATTCGGGTAAGGTTAGCTTCATGTTAAAGTTGGTTTACTACTTAGTATCATATCGATATAAATATCATCGTATAGGATGATGACAAAAGTAATTATTATTTACTGGCTACATTCTGTAGAATCTTGGTAAAGTATGCGAACGCACTTTATTAGGGTGTGAATTAAGAGATTATGTATGTGAAGTTTGATGCTGTGCAGGTGTACAAGAATAAATCAACCAATAGTAAAGTCTTCAATGGGTTGTTCTATCGTAAGATAGGAAAATGACAGGCTGATAAACAAAGTGTATTGAATAGCAATTAATAACGAGCAATACTCAGCAAGGACTCCTTGACCTATTTTATGGTGATGAAAGTCATGTTTGTAGCAAAGGTTACGTTCCTTATGGCTGGCATTCCATGCTGGGCAATTCCCTGATGAAGAAATTTATATTCCCGTAGAAAAGGGCTATAAAATCAATATTGGGGGACTCATTAACCGAAACAATATGAATCATTGGGTCATCACTGAAAAAAACATTGATGCCAATTTCATATTCGAGCAATTAGAAAAATTGTCATTTCAAATACAAAAACAAACGGTGATTATTCTTGACAATGCAAGCATTCACAAGGCTAAAATCATAAAACAGCAATTAAATTTCTGGGAGAAAAGAGGATTATATCTATTTTTCCTTCCTCCATATTCACCACACTTAAACATTGCTGAAACACTGTGGCGTAAAATTAAAAAAGAACAAATTGACCCAATAGATTACCTCAATCAAGAAACTCTTTCCTATGCGGTCAATCGTTGCTTAGCTCAATTAGGAAAATCTTGGAAAATTAATTTCACCGAATTTAACATAAACTTATTTATATCGGGTACTTATAATTGTATAAGTTCAACTTATTTGAATAAAAAATAATACTTTGGTTAGTGTATAAATTTTATGCAATTCAAGCTTGTTCACTAGTTTTTTATTGAAATTATAAAATTCTATAAGTCCAATCAAACGGACGTTTATTTAGACTTTTCTGAGTTTGCTAAAACTCCAATGAATATTAGCTAAGTTAATTCCATTTTATGGAAAATACTTGTATAGTATTCAAAGTATAAATTTACTTAGTTGCAAATGAATAACTATGTACAAATATATCGACTTCAACTATTTTGTAAACAATTTACACCTTTTCCGACTTATTCGTTTGCCAGTGCTTTTACTAAACTTGCCAAAGCTCTTTTTGATACTGCGTAACTCGGCACGTTGATACTTCCGCTGAAACACTTCTCAGTCTCCTACCACTCTTTAATAATGCTATTTTGTTAGACGTTTTTAAATATCTATTATAAGCACATCCCTCATTTTGTATATTTTTTCAAGACTATATTTTATCATTTAAGGACAAATGATTGAATATGTAGAATATTGATACAATATTGATAAAAAATTAGACTATATCAATATTAATTTTGTTTAACAAATTATTGTAATTATTCAATAAAAAAGCCAACTCTACTGGTAATAGAGTCGGCTTTGGATGATTTTCAAACTCGCTAAAATTCAAAAACAGCCCAAACTATGAAAAAAAACTTTATTTTTAGCTATCCGAGAGCTAAAACTTTTTATTCGGTCATCATAATACTGCTTTCATTTGCTCAGTCATTTGCCCAAAGTATCAGTGGAAGCGTCAGAACAACCAATGGGGAAAAACTATCGGGAGTAAGCATTGCCATCAAAGGCACAACCAAAGGAACAACCACCGATAAAGACGGAAAATTTGTGATTGAGGCACGTAAAAATCAAGCTCTTATTTTCACTTTTGTAGGCTATGAACTACAGGAAGTAGCTATTGGTGACAAAAAGCAATTAGACATCACCTTAAAAGAAGCAACTGAAAGCCTTGAAGAAGTAGTGGTAACGGCAGAAAACCGTTCGGTTTCGGCACAGCGAGTACCAATTACAATGGATTTGGTTTCGGGGAAAACAATACAAAAACAGGGCATTACAGATTTGGTTCAATTGCAAGCGATTGCCCCGAGTTTGAATATTGTTACGAATACCATTTTCAATCAAATAAATGTTCGGGGTGTGGGTAGTAATCAAGGTGCAGCCGAACTCTCAGACCAAGCCGTTACGGTTGGAATCGACGGCGAATACATCAATAGACCCGTAGCCCTAAACGCTGCTTTGTTTGACCTTGACCGTGTTGAGGTTTTGAAAGGACCACAAGGTACACTCTATGGACGGAATGCTACCGCTGGAGCGGTAAATATCATTGCGAAAAAGCCTACACAAACACGTGAAGCTGATTTAGGACTGAGCTATGGAAACTATAATTCCTTGAAATTGAACGGAATGGTAAATTTACCATTAGGAAAAATAGCTGCTGTACGTGCTGCTGGTATTTTAAATAAGCACGATGGCTACCGTGACGGAGGTACAGTAGGAAGAATTGATAATGGAAATATGTGGGCCGCTCGATTGGGCTTTAACATAAATCCAACCAAGGCTTTATCAATGTATGCAGCAGGCGAAATTAGTAAAATAGACCAACAAGCCCCTTCTCAGTACGGTGTGCCAATGGGAAATCTTACCGAATTAAAAGATAAAGAGCCGATTTCTTGGACAACCCCTTTACCAAACGATTACCCAGTTGCTACGGCTGGATTCATGAAAATAGACCAATCGGCTATCAGAGGAAAAATTGCTTATGATTTTGGGAAAGCAACTTTGACCTACTCGGCTGGTTATCGCAAAGTCGATATGACTGGCTACCAGCCACTTAATGGGTATCTGCCAGAAACTAATAGTTTTCATAATGATATTAAATCATCTACCCAAAGCCACGAACTTAGATTAAATGGAGAAACAGCTAAATTAAGTTGGCAGGTAGGTGGTTTCTACGGAGATGAAGACCAAAATACGGCTCGTGGGTTATTATTGGTGTCGGCTGCTGGGGCTTTTAATGGACAAGTTCCTTTTCTTAACTTCTTCATCAGAGATGTAAATTCAAGAACTTCGGCTATTTTTGGACAAGCTACTTACAATATCAATGAGAAATTAGGTTTGACCCTTGGTATTAGAAATACATCCGATAAAAAAGTTTTAGGAGGTGGCAACTTAGCTTCTGCACCGTTTGGTCCGCCATCAATCATCAGATTCTTCTATCCAAACGTACCTACTTCTGCTACTCAAGCTGGAATGAAGCCATTTGAGGGAATTCCAACCGAAGGAAGTTGGAATAGAACAACTTGGTTGGCTGGGTTAGAATATAAGATAGATGCCAACAAAATGTTGTTTGCAAAAGTAAGCACGGGTTATAAAGCAGGTGGATTTGACAACTTAGGTCAATATAATCCTGAGAGCCTTGTCGCCTATGAAATAGGTACTAAAAATAAGTTTGCTAATAACAAATTACGTTTGAATGCCTCAGCATTTCACTATGATTACACAGACCAACAAGTTACCATTTTTATCTCAACTGATATCGGTGGTGCTATCCAAAATGCAGGCGTTAGTACAGTCGATGGCTTAGAAATTGATGGGGAATATGTGGCAACTAAAGCAGATAGATTCAGGTTTTCAATTAACTTTTTGGATGCAACTTATAAAGACCTAAAAACTATTGCGAATAGAGTTGGGGCTACAGTAATCGAAAGAAATTTAGCAGGTAATGTTGCACCTATGGCTCCTAAATGGACACTCACGGCAGGCTATAACCACGATTTCAAAATAGGGAAAGGCATTTTGAACGCAGGTATTCAAACTTTGTTTAAGTCGGATTATTATGCCACAGCTTTCAACTATGCTATGGACAAACAAGGAGCTTATACGAAAACAGATATTAATTTAACTTATACGACCAAAGGAGGCAAATTTGATATAGGCATATTTGCCCAAAACCTTGAAGATAACCGTATTATTACTTTTTCAGGTTTTAATGGTGGTACTATCAATACTTATAACTGGATATTTGGCTCGCCAAGATTGATTGGAGCTCAGTTGAATCTCCATTTATAAACTGCATTGGAGGAGAGAACGCCTCTCCTCCAATGTTTACTAAGCTTTAATTTAACTTACCATTATGCCAAACTCGCAAACCCGCATCGCTGGAGTTCCGCAAGGAATTATTATTACGCTCATTAGTATTTTGCCTATGATGGCAGTTATCACACTAATGCCCGTAGTGCCTACATTAAGGAATAATTTTAAAGATATTCCACACATAGAAATCCTTGCCCCTTTTGTGATTTCGGCACCAGGGCTATGTGTTGCACTCTTTGCACCTTATGCGGGCTATTTAGCGGATAAATTGGGCCGACGCAAACTTTTACTCATTTTTTCGTTTTTGTACGGCATCGGAGGGGTAATTCCTTTTTTTGTAGAAAGCTTTACACTCCTAATTATTGGACGTTTGATTTTGGGTATTGGAGAAGCGTTTATTCTGACGGTATCTAATATTTTATTAGGTGATTATTTTGAAGAAAGTAAAAGAAATACGTGGCTTATGATACAAAGTATTATTGGCCCTGCTTTTGGATTTTTTGTTATTACAGGTAGTGGTTATTTGGCAACAATCGGCTGGCAATATCCTTTCTTACTGTATGCCATTACTTTATTGATTCCGATAGGCTCATTCTTTTTCATTTTTGAGCCTACACAAAAAGCAGCTTCAAGTGTTAATCAATCACACAAAGCTCCCGAAACACTATCAAGGTCTTTGATTATTAAGGTGTTTGTTACCACGTTCATTGCCTCTGTTTTGTACTATGTTTACACTTTGCATTTTTCGTTGGCATTGGATAAAATAGGCCTGAGCGACCCTCAAGAAGTAGGAAAAATCACGGCTATTGCCAGTTTGATGCTTCCTTTAGGGGCTGTTCTTTTCAAAATATTTGGGAAGAAAAATAGCAAAGTACAATTTGGAATAATGTTTACACTGATTGGACTTGGTTTGATAGGCGTTGGTGTATTTAAAACGCTTCCTTTAATTATGGCGAGTGCCGTTGTGCAACAAATTGGCTGTGGGATGTCTATTCCTGTACTTATTGCTTTTGGATTAAGAGCTATTCCTGCTCAATTCAGAGGACGTGGCATGGGTATTTGGGGAAGTGGTTTCTTTTTGGGTTTATCGTTGTCGCCGTTTATAGTGGGCATGGTAAGTAATCTTTCAGGCGGAATCTTAAATGCGTTTTTAATCTTTGGTATCGTTTGTCTTGTCATGGTTGTTGTCAACTTTATGATGAAAGAAGTATAATGAGGCTATATCAATTCTATAAAAAATAGTTTAAATGACAAATCAAATTAAACGTGCTGTAAGTCTTTACAGCTATCAAGAAGAGTTTTTTCTAAGAAAAATGAGTCTTGAAGATTGCATCGCTGCGGCTGCGGCTACAGGTGCAACAGGTATCGAAATGGTAGGTGAACAGAGTGTACAGGGTTGTCCGAAAATTCCATCAGAAGCATTTATTGACCAATGGTTTGGTTGGATGGATAAGTACAAAGTTACGCCTGTTGCCCACGATATGTTTTTAGATTATAACAAGAAAAAAGGTCATTACTGGTCAGACGAAGAAGCGGTTGAGTCTTTCAAAAAAGACATACTTTTTGCCAAAGCTTTGGGGTTCAAAATCATTCGTGTGATTGTGAATACTACGCCACAAATCATTGAAAAAGTATTGCCTTTTGCCGAAGAACACGATATTATTTTGGGTATTGAAGTTCACGCACCCTGGAATATCAATAGTGCGTGGATGGAACGTCATTGGGAAGTAATGGAAAGAACGGGTACAAAACATTTTGGATTTATTCCAGATATGGGCGGTTTTACTCGGCGTTTGCCTCGTGTGCAAATTGAGCGAATGATTCGCAACGGTGCTGACCCAGAAATTGCAAAATACGTTTGCGAGCAACACGAAAAAGGTATAATGGCTGAATACACGATTTATGAAGTTTCAAAAATGAGCAACAAACGTATAGATATGGCCGTAGCGGAAATGTCGAGACATAATACATTCGTCAATCCGTTGAGTTTAGTGCCACACATCGACAGAATCGTACACATTCATGGCAAATGTTTAGAAATGTTGGAAGATTGCACCGAATATAGTATTCCATACAATGAAGTGGTACCAGTACTACAAAAACATGGCTACAATGGCTACATCGCTACCGAATACGAAGGTAATCGCCATATACAAGATATTTATGAAGTAGATAGTGTGGAGCAAGTTCGCCGTCATCAGGTGATGCTTAGTAGAATGATAAATGATTAATTATAAATGATGAATTGATGGAAAACATTCATCATTCATCATTCAACATTCATAATTTAAAGAGATGTACGAAAAATATATGATTGTGCCTGAACGGGTTAAGAAGACCGAAAAAGGCTTTGAAATAGGAGCAAGATTACCTTATTACAGAGGTGTTTCGCTTTCGATGGTAGAAGAAATTGAAGTTTCTTTGGATGGTGAAACTTTACCACAAAGCGATGTCTCCATCACGGTTCACGGCAATACCTATAACCTTGAGCAACGAGAGAACGAATTGGACGACCGTTGGGAAATGGGCGAAGTAGCCACACTCTCTATTGATAATGCAGGCGATTTGCCAGCAGGAGAACATTCCATAGGACTAAAAATCAACCTTCGCATTGGCTATATGCCTTTTCCGAGTATCAGAGTAGCCGAGAAAAAAGTGAATTTTTGATTTGAAAATTTGATGATTTGAAAATTTGAATTTCTCCACTTCACCTTCTCAAATCCTCTATACACAAAGAAAATGAAAATAGGAATAAGCCTCGATATGGTGAATGTTCATCACCAAGAGCCTAATCGTAACAGATATGAGAGCAAGTATTATTGGGACGAACTTTACCCAATGATTGTAGCGGCAGGTTTTACAGCCGTAGAGATTCCCTTCGACCCATTTTGGATATTTAGGGGAGGTTCGGGTGTGCCTTTTACCAAGTATTGTGTAGAAGTAAAATTTGAAAAGGTAGCCAAGTTTGTGACTCATTTGCAAACGCAAGGCATCGAAAAAGTGGCTGGGATTCATTTTAACCCAAGCATTTTTATGCGAAATGAAAATCTTGACTTTTATTTTGGTGCATCGGGTTACTTCGGAGGTGAGGCTATTCGTTATGCGGCAGAGTTAGGTTGCGACTATATCAATGTTACGCCAACGCCTCCATTCGGTTTGATAGCCCATTATCATGGTAAGAACCCAGATTGGGAAAGTGTATTTGTCAATCGTACCATTCAGTTAATCAATGGATTTGCTAAAGTGGCTCAAGAATGTGGCATCAAACTTTCGCTTAGAAATGAGTATTGGAGTATGTTTCGCAACCATGACTTTCAGGCTATTTTAGCACAGTTGGATGATTCCATTTTGCTGCATGTAGATGCCGCCAACCTCAGCATTGCAAATCAAGAACCTTCAGAAGTTTTGAAAAATTTAGGAGCTAAAGTTGGTAGTGTGTTTCTGACCGACACGGCATTTGTGGATGATAACGAGACATGGAAAACACCTTTACCCGAATATCCACAGCATAAAGCGACACAGGTTTTTAAAGATGTAGGTTGGGGAAATGTCAATTTGAAGGAGTTTTACCAAACGCTTCAAAATATCAACTACGATGGCTGGACGATTGTAAGCAACCGTCAAACCCGTGAACCCATGCGAGCTTTGCTAAGAAGCAGAAAAACGATTTCGGATTTGGCGGGGGTCGCCTTCGACATTGGGGATTTTGGAATCAAAAAATAATTGAAAAAATCGTGAATATGGACTTACAAAATCAACAAATAGATAGCGGTTTCAAACAAATCCGAAATCCGAAATCAGCAATCCCAAATATCAAATATTCTCACATGAATCACTGGAAGAATATTCCATATAGGCAAATTGATAACTTCCGTGAATTTTACTATGAAGACAAAACCAACTCGGCTTATTACACCGATTGGGATAGAATCTTGCGTTATCAAAAAGCCTTGGGATTCACTGGCATCGAGTTAGCTCCATGGGATTTTCCTGAAATGTTACCGCTTTTTGGTTCACCAAAAGCCTTTAAAGAATTTGCTGCCGAACGGGGGATAGAAGTAAGTGGCATGTTTCATTTGATAGACAAACCATACGACCGAACGCATCACAAACAAACTTTTGAAGAAAGCAAACAAGCCATAGATTTACTGGTAGCATTTGGCGGAACGCAATTAAATTCAGCTCCGATTAACAACTATTATGGATTAGGGCCTTTAAGCCGTGAGCAAGTCAAAGCCTCTGCCGAAATCATTACCGAAGTAGGCAAATATGCTACCGACAAAGGTGTTCAAATTGGCATTCACAACGAATTTTTCTTGGCAATCAATAAAGAAAACCATCGTGAATACCTCGAACTCACCGACCCACGCTATGTACATTACTGCCTCGACACGGCACAGGTGGCTTTGATAGGTGAAGATATTTTAGAATTTTATGAAACGTACCACGACCGTATTTGTACTTTTCATTTGAAAGATACGGCAACGCCTCGTTTACCCGACGAAATTAGATATAGTCGAGATATTGAAATTGTGGACGATGGTACACGCTGGTTTTGGGAGCCAGGCGAAGGCGTACTTGATTTCAAAGGTTTGTATCATTTACTCAAAAAATACCAGTTCAAGGGTTGGATTACTATCGAAACAGACGGTACGCCCGATTTGCTCGCCTCAATGGCACTATCAAGATATTATATTGATAGTCAGTTGAATACAATTTATTCATAAGTAAAAAATGCTAACTACGAGTGATAATGAAATGGAGAGCAAAAGAATGCTCATCATTCATCACTCCTAACTCATCACTGAAAAATGGGTCCTTTAGATAAATATATTTTAAAAGAAGATGCTTTGGAAGCTACAGAAAAAGGCTTTCAGCTAAAGTTTCAATCACATTGGTATCGAGCGTTACCGCTTTCATGTATGGATTTTAGCCTCAAGCTGAATGGCAAAGAAATCGAAAAAAGCCAATTGAGCATCAAGGCAAATGGCAATGAATATAGCTATGACCAGCTTCCTGAATTAGACAAAGAATGGTTGTATATTCTGGATAGAGGAGCGATAGAAGTAAACCTCCCTTTAGAAAAAGGCAATACCTATGATGTAGAATTTAAGTACGACTTACACATTCCTTACATACTGGTAGGGCCACAAGCTACGCCTTTATTGGCGAGTAGTTTGGTAAAGAAGAATTTGGTATGTCAATAATTTATTCCAAAACCAAAAATCCAAAATGAAATTAGCTACTTCCCTTTTTTCCTACGCTTATGAATGGAATTCAGGACAATATACTTTAGAAGATGTCATCGCCGAAACTCGAAAAAGAGATTTGGGTACTGGCTTAGAAATAATTGGTTTTCAGAGCCTTAGAGGCTTCCCTTACGTTTCAAACGAAACCGTCAAAGAGGTAAAGCACCTACTTGATAAGTACGAATTTGACCCCGTAGCATTGGATGCTAACATAGATGTGGGAGTAAAAAGACACGCCATGATGAGTATTGATGAAACAGTAGAATACATCAAACCTCAGATTTTGGCAGCCCAAACGTTAGGTTTTCCCATTTTACGGTGTCAAACTACCGCCCCTGCCGAAGTCTATCAAAAGCTTATACCTTTTGCCGAAAAAGCCAATGTAATCATGGGCATAGAGCTGCATACGCCTTACAGCGTTGACCATCCTTCGGTGATTAAAATGGTTGAAATGTTTGATAAAGCTCAAACCCATGTTTTAGGTTTTGTTCCAGACATGGGTACTTGTATGCGTGCGATTCCAGATGCCTTGCTTACAAGTTTCAAATCGGTAGGTGTAACGGACGAGATGATTGCCATTACCAAAGAGATTTGGCATAGAGATATTCCAACCCCGGCCAAGTTTGGCGAGTTGGCTAAAACATTAGTTCCGATGGGAGCTACACCGCCACAAATCGGGCGTTTGAACATGGCATTTAGTATGAATGGCCGTCAGCCTGTCGAAAATTGGCAAGAAATCATGCCTTATGTCGTGCATGTGCATGGTAAATTCTATGGTTTCGACGAAAACGGCGATGAGCCTTCGATTGATTACCCTAAAATTTTTGAGGTATTTCAAAAAGGAGGCTACCAAGGCTACATTTCTTCAGAATACGAAGGTTCGGCATTTACAGACGAATTCGACGCTTTCGACCAAGTAGAAAAACAGCATAAATTGTGGAAGAAGATATTACAAACATTATAGTTATGGCAAATCAATTTAAGCTAAAATACGCCCCCCATATTGGTTCGTTTACGCATTCGGCAGGAAAAGACCCAATCGATCAAATCAATTACATGGCTGATTTGGGCTTTAAAGCCCTCGAAGATAGCGGCTTTGTGTCGCCGTTGGTGCAGTTTAATTCTACTCGCATGGGGATTGGTATGTGCAGTCAAACACCTGAAATGCTCACTAAAATTGGCGAAACTTTAGCCAAAAGAGGCATGGAAATGGGTACGTTTGTACTGACACCCACCAAATGGCCACCCATCGAATTGGTCACTTCGGGCAAACCTGAATATTTAGAGGAATTTCTTACTAAATGTAAAAGCGGTGTAGAAGTTGCCAAACGCCTCAATGCCAAATTTGTAACCATTACGCTCGATTGCTTCGACCGCTCTTTGCCTATCGAAATGCAAACGGCTCATGCCATTGATGCCCTCAGAAAAGCAAGTGATATTTTTGAACCTATCGGCGTAACAATGGCGATAGAAACCCTTGCCGACCACCACGAGCTTTTCCTCAGAACCTCGGCACAGGCGTATATGTTGTGCAAAGCCGTGAACAGAGATGCCTGTAAAATTTTGTTTGATATGTATCATTTGCAAAAAAATGAAGGAAGGCTTATTTATCATATCGACATGGTTTGGGACGAAATCGGTTATTTCCAAATTGGCGACGAACCCGGTAGATGCGAGCCGGGTACGGGTGAAATCAATTACAAAAATATCTTCAAACACATTTACCAAAAGTCGAAAGCCAGTCAAAAAGATTTCATTTTGGGAATGGAACATTTTAATGCTATTGATGGCATTGAAGGTGAAAAAGCCCTATTAGAAGCTTACAAACAAGCAGATAATTTTTAGACCGATGACTACTTTCAAACTCAAATATGCCCCTCATTTTGGCTCTTTCGCTTCGGCAGGAAGCGAGCTTATCGACCAAATAAAATACTCGGCAGACTTAGGCTTTACCGCTTTTGAAGACAACGCTTTTTCGGGCGTACCCATGCCCAATTTGATGGGCATAGGTATGCTCGGACAAACACCTGAGTACTTAGATAAAATTGGCAAAACGCTTTCTGACTTAAACATGGAAATGGGGACGTTTGTGATGGGTCCTGTCAATTGGCCACCCAACGCAGCGTTTACATCGGGAAAAGAAGAGTTTAGAAATATCTTTTTAGACAAATGCCGTCAAGCGGTAGAAGTAGGCAAACGCCTCAACGGCAAATATGTCACCGTTGTACCAGATGCCGCAGACCCGACATTACCTTATGAAATCCAAACGGCAAATGTGGTAAATGCTCTTCGTAGAGCAGCCGATATTTTCGAGCCTCATGGCATGATAATGGTTTTAGAACCACTCAGCTTTCCGCCACAAGTTTACCTCAAAACTTCGGCACAATGCTATTTATTGGCAAAAGCCGTGAATAGCCCAGCCTGTAAAATTCTATTTGATTTGTTCCATTTACAACAAAACGAAGGAAACCTTAAACGCAATATTGATTTGGTTTGGGACGAAATAGGCTATTTTCAGATTGGTGATGTACCCCAACGTTTTGAACCGGGGACAGGCGAAATCAATCATCTTGATGTATTCAAACACATTTATCAAAAGGCTAAAGCTACAGATAAAAACTTCATTTTTGGCATGGAACATTACAATTATGTGGCAGGAGTTGAAGGCGAAAAACTTTTATTAGAGGCATATCAAAATATTGACAATTCTTTGTAAATCAAATGATTACTATGAAAAGTGTTTTAATTTTAATCTGTGCGGTCTGTAATTGTTTTATAGTGATTGCACAAGAAAAATATAGCCTTGTCAAAACGAACTATGGTTTGGTAGAAGGATATATTTCGTCAAGTAATGTCCATACTTTCAAAGGTATTCCTTACGCAGCTCCCCCGATTGGCGAAAACCGTTGGAAAGCTCCGATGCGTTTAGCATCGTGGAAAGGAAAAAAGATTTGCCGTGCGTATGGTCCAAACGCTATGCAAGATAAACCTGCCCCTTTCAGAGGTTATACCGTAGAATTTCTACCACCCGTTGAACCCATTAGCGAAGATTGTCTTTACTTAAATGTTTGGACTAATTCAACCAGCAAAACAGCCAAGAAAGGTGTTTTGGTTTGGATTCATGGAGGTGCTTTTATGGGAGGTGGCAGTGCAGTACCGATTCAAGATGGTGAAGCCCTCGCTCAAAAGGGAATCGTTTTAGTAAGCATCAACTACCGTGTAAATGCCTTTGGATTTTTGGCTCACTCAGAACTTTCAGCCGAATCACCCACAAAAACCTCTGGAAATTATGGGCTTTTAGACCAAATTGCCGCCTTGCGTTGGGTGAAAGAAAATATTCAAAACTTTGGTGGCGACCCTAATAATATTACCATCGCTGGGCAGTCGGCTGGGTCTATGAGTGTCAATTGTTTGGTAAGCTCGCCATTGGCAAAAGGGCTTTTTCAAAAAGCTATTGCCGAAAGTGGTGCTTGCTTTACCAGTGGCAATCCGCTCGTAAAAACACCCAGTATGCAACAAGAAGAACAAGAAGGAGCTAATTTTTTGAAAAAATGTGGTGTTTCATCTATCAAAGAATTGAGAGCTTTACCTTCAGAGGTGATAGTACAAAATGTCAAACGTTTTTTTGCTCCTGTGATTGACCGCTATGTGTTGCCAGAGCCTATTCCTGCCATTGTAACCAAGAAAAAAGACAATCCAATCGTCTTGCTCACAGGTTGGAATGAGGATGAAGGTGGTAAAAAAGTACAACCATCGACCTTGAAAGAATATGAAGAATCAGTTGAAAAACAATTCAAAGAAAACAGCAGTAAAGTATTGGCGGCTTACGCACCAGCCAACGAACAAGACATAGCCGTGAAGAAGGCAAAATTAGAAAGTGATGTAATTTTTGGCTTACAGAACTTTACATGGGCTAATCTCCATTCACAAAATGGTCGTAAAGTGTATGTTTATCGTTTTGCTCAAGACATAAAACCTAAAGGCGATGCACTTTACGGGGCTTTCCACACAGCAGAAGTACCTTTTGCATTCGATAATTTGAAGTTTTTTAATCGAGATTGGGAACAACAAGACCACCAATTGGCAAAGTCGATGTCGTCGTATTGGGTTAATTTCGTAAAAAATGGCAATCCGAATGGAGTATCTTTACCCGAATGGCAACCTTACGAAAGCCAAAAGAAAATGATAATGATGTTTAATGAAAAACCTTCAGCTGTTACCCTACCAAATGCCAGTGCGTTGGATGTGCTTTATTCAATATTGAAGTATTAAAAATTTAATTTACTTATGAAAACCGACATTCTAATAATAGGTTCTGGCCCAGTTGGTGCTACTTATGCACGCATGATTGCAGAACAAAGACCTAACGCCAACATTCTAATGGTTGAAGTTGGGCCGAAAGTTTCTGACACTATCGGGCAACACGTCAAAAATATTACTGACCCTCAACAAATGGAGACGGCTCAAATCCTTTCGCAAGGGCCTAAAAAAACACCTTATCCGATGATTTCAGTAGCTGAACGAGCATTGGCCGTTCAACGTGGTGAATTAACGGCTGATATTTTGGCTCGTGCAGGAACGCATTTGGTGCTAGACCAACCCGAAGAAATCAAGACAAACGAAATGCCTTCTCTTTCTATGTCAACCAATATTGGTGGGATGGGTATTCATTGGACTTGTGCTTGTCCAAGACCGGGCAAAGGCGAACAAATTCCTTTTATTCCAGCAAACGAAATGGATGAAGCACTCACGGAAGCAGAAAAAATTTTGCACGTAACCCAAGAGGCTTTTCCGATTTCGGAAGAAGGAGAAACCATTTTGCATATTCTCAACCAGACTTTGGGAGATAAACATTCGCCCAAACGTCAGGCTCAACCCATGCCACTGGCTTGCAAAGTAGATAGCGAATATAACCGTTATTGGACAGCCTCAGACTTGATTTTAGGTAATACCCTCAATCACCCTAATTTTGAACTTCGTTCTGAAACGATTTGTAGAAAACTGAACTACCAAAATGGTAAGATTACAAGTGCCGAAATAGAACATTTACCTACACAACAAAAAGAACTTATAGAAGCCGATATTGTCATTGTGGCAGCCGATGCCCTGCGCACGCCACAATTGTTGTGGGCTTCGGGTATCAGACCGCAAGCATTGGGACATTACCTCAACGAGCATCCATTTGTATTTACGTTTGTTGAATTAGACAAAGATTTGGTACAAAATCATTCTCCCAATCCAACATCGAAAACCCATAGTCGAAAATCACCTGACCCAACAGTAGGCGTATTTTGGACACCTTTTGATGCACCCAACCATCCTTTCCACGGTCAAATTATGCACATGGATTTATCTCCGATGAAAACTACCGTCACCGATGAATCTAAACATATTGTAGGATTAGGCTGGGGTCCTTTGAAAGAAGCCAATTTTGAAGATTGTATCGTCTTTTCTGAAACGGAGAAAGATTACTTTGGAATGCCCAAAATGAATTTCAAATTTCAATACACTGAAAAAGATTTAGAAGCCATTGAAGCAGCTAAAGCATTTCAGCAAAAAGTAGTACATTCGTTTGGAAAAGAAATCAAAGACGGCGGACAAACCTTGATGCCTCCAGGTACTTCTTTACATTACGAAGGCTCTACCAGAATGGGCGTTGCCAACGATGGAAGCTCCGTTTGTGATACTTATTCTCAAGTATGGGGATTTGATAATTTGTTTATCGGAGGTAATGGCGTAATTCCAGTGGCAACAGCTTCTAATCCAACACTCACCAGTGTTGCTTTGGCTGTTAGGTCTTCTAAACAAGTAGTTAAACAAATAAAAGCATAAATTCATGAAAGAAAGCAGTACTGTTCCAATAATTGATGCAAACCAACTGATTTCCAATTTGCACAAGGAGTTGAAAACTTATGTTGCTTTCACAACCAAAGTCCACTCCAATTTTCATATTAATCGTATTGAAGAGTATATGAAAATCGTGAACTTTCCTACGCAATCAGACGTAGTACCCAGACGCATATCTGTTTTTAGCTTTTTCTTCTTAACCAAAGGACGAAGTATCAGAAGTAAAGGCTTAGATAGCTATGATTTTGGAGAAAATACCTTCTTTTTTCTCCCCGCTTATCAGATTACAACGCATCAAGAAATATGCTTTGGTAGCGAAGGATATTATTGTCATTTTGATATGGAATTATTGAATGTTGACTATAAAACCAAAGATTTAATCAATGATTTTACCTTTTTAGAGTTTAATGCCAATCCTATTGTTATGATTAACGATGAGGCAAAAGAACGGATTATTCCTTTACTCGAAAGACTTATTACAGAATATAAAGCTGGTGATGATTGTAGGTTTGATATTCTTAGAATATACTTGATAGCAGTATTTACAGAATTAAAAGCATTTATAAATTATTCAAAACCCAACCTTTCTAATTCAGCTTATTTGATTACAGAGCAGTATAAAAAGTATTTGGCTCAGTACATTTATGAAAAGCAAAAAACTACCGACTACGCTGAAATGATGGCAATCTCACCCAATCATTTAAATAAATGTGTAAAGAGTACTTTAGGTAAATCGGCTCACGACTTACTGAAAGAAATGCTTTTACTTGAGGCAAAGTTTTTATTAAAACAATCAGATTTGAACATTTCTGAAATTGCCTACAAAATCGGAAGAAATGAAATTAGTGATTTTGGTCGTTTTTTTAAAGCCCAAACAGGTATGACGCCCAGCGAGTATAGACTTACTAAATTGATGTAATTAGTCAATAATGAATGGTTATAAACTTTTAATAACCATTCATTATTGATTAGCATCGGTTGAGATAGTTAGCGTTGATAAGATTCGATATGGCTATTTTGATGGGGTGTAGCAGGTTTTGTAAACTCTTGGATAACCTTTTTGTTGACGAAGTATTTTTGGAGCAATTCGGCAATAAAGCGGTTCGCCGCCCGCTGCTACCATTATCACACCTAACATAAAACTTTTCAGGAATAGTTAAGTGTTGAAAAATACCTTCAAAAAGGTTGATAACATCTTGATATTTAATAGAATATTCGACTAAATGACTGATATTCCAACGAGTAAAAACATCAATAACAGTTATTATAAGTACATTTTTATTTTTTCCAGCCACCCACAAGAATTTTATATCAAATTCTAAATAGGTAAAAGGGACTTCGACATTTGGGAGCAACTCTTTGACCCAGTTCCGTCTGTTTTTCTTTGAACTTTGTATGGATTGCGTAGTAAGCTATGACTTTTTTTGCTTGGGAAAACCTTGCTCAATGAATTGTTGGGCAATCATTAGTCGCTCTTGTTGGGATATACCGTTTTTTTTAAAAGGGCATCCTTGACTCGAAGTTCAAGAACTTTCTCTGCAACCAATTCTTTCAAAGATTTATTTTCCAGACGATTATATTCAGCTAAGCAAACAACTGTTGAATTAGATGAATTAGTTGTTTGTTTCGTGATAATGTTGAACCACTCTTGATTTCTCTGTCTGGTTCCAACTTTTGCGATGTTTGCTCATATGTACACAAGTTAGGAATTTCCCTTACAATTGTGTCCAGGTTTTTAGCGGGCTGAAAGGAAACATATTATTGTTGATACGCTTGGATTAGTATGGGCGTTATTGTCCATGCTACTGATATTGACGATGGAACAAAAACTCATTTGCTGGCAGCCGCCGCTGCGGGAGAACACTGTTTAGTGTTACTTGTATAGAATGCAAAAATACTCGTAGATGATGCTTATAAAAAAGTATTTTACGATTGGATTTATGATAATATATTGGGATTAGAAATTGAATTTGCATCAAGACCACCATCGGACAAAGGTTTCATTCCAGTCAAATGTAGATGAGGAAATGCCGCAATGGAATTAAAAGGACTTTTGCATAGTTTGTCTTCTTCCGAAGACACGCAAAGACTATGCTGGGGTCGCACTCGACAAAAACAACAAATTTTGCTGAAGCATAGATATTACTAACCAATTGTCAAATAATACTGAACAAAAATTAAAATTGACCAAATATAATTTCTACACATCTTCTTAAAATCAGATAACTTAGAAAAAGGGATAGTTAATCTTTTAATGATTTCCATTCAGTTTACTTAATCTCTCATAAAGAATAGTTATTTCTTTATTAAATCGATTCATAATACTCTGATAATCAGGAAACATTTCTAAAAGTATTGCTGTTCGTAGTCCTTTGATGCTATCTCGTTCTAAATTACTTTCTAAAGTTTGTTTATAATCGTAAAAACTATTTGCCTGGATTTTATTAATTATCTCTTGATAAAGTTCAGGATTTTCTAATAAATACCGCTTGTCAAGCTCAGAAAGAGCTTTTTCATATTCTTGTTGAAGAATACTTATTTTTTCTTTCAAAAACGATATTTCGCTTTTTTGGTCAGTAGCTTTTTTAGTGACTTTTTTAACTTTCTCTTTTTTTGCTTCATATTTATCAAAAAGATTGGGCGTATAAACCATTGTATTGAGAAAGCCCCCAATATTATCTATTTTTTTGCCTGATTCTAAAGCGTGAATAGTATAGGTAATTGCCTTTTCAATTTGTTCGGTTGGCACCTCTCCTACCCATTTCTTCACTTGTTGTTTCGTAACATATTTTTCTACTTTCTGAAATAATTTCTCAACTTCATCATTGTCAGAAGTTGATTCACTACTTTTTTCTGTCACTTTTGAAGAAGCAACTGATTCTACTTTTAAACGTTGATTTTTGGTATTCTCAAAAATATAAAAAGTAACAGCTACTACTTTTCTCTTTTGAATCTCTTCTTCAAACTGAAAGTATATATCGGTATATTTGGCTAAGTCTTTTTCAGCTCGCTTAATTAGTCCTTTAAAATGCCCATATAGCTGATATTCATGTGATTCTATTGACAATAATTCTTTGAGTTCATCAAGCATGAACTTTCGCTTCCCAATTTTTTGATATTGCTTTAAAAGTTCAAATAGCCTGACAGAGTAAATACTCGTAAGACTTAAAATATTTCTAATATCATAGACTAAGTATCTGGCTTTTAATTCTAATAAAAATTGTTTGAGTGCTGGATGAAAACTGAGCTTAATATAATTCTCCTTCGCTCCTTCTTCAGGATTAGCTGTTGATGCCACCAAGTGTGTCTTGAAATATTCTCGTTTACCTTCAGCAGTCGTACGAAGTATTTCTACCTTTTTATCAAGTAATTTATCAGCAGCTTTTTTGATACTATCATATACCAGACCAGAATCATGTAAGTTAAATTCCCTAACAATATCACCAGTATTAATGGTATATTCATTAAAGTCTGTATCATTGTGTTTGATAAGTGTAAGCATGTAAGCAAAAACTCTTGTTTCCCAAATATCAAACTTGTATCTAGCTTCCACTAATTCATTAGCTTTTCGGATTAACTTAATATCCGAATCAGTGGTTAATGGAGTTTTTTGCTTTTTAGTTGCCATTTATTAAAAAGGTATATACTCGTAAAAATATGTGAATAATCTATAAAAACCAATAAATGTATCACATTAAAAAATAGATGTGATATATTATTCCGTAAACAATTTCCATTGTTCCGAATTATTTGTGATAGTTGTATACAAATAGTCATGTACTTCTCTAACCTTCACATTTTAATCAAAACATATTTTTTCTTATTTTCCATAATCATTTAAATCATTCTCTTGAAGAGTCTATGAATACTTAATAGACAAGTGTATTTAACTTAAAATACCATTAAACCTCCGAATTATTTGTGATAGTTGTATACAAAAAGTAAGCAAATGAGACTCCCTCTCCAAGCGTAAAAGGAATAAAAAGGAGTTCTGTAAAATAAGTAGGCTTTACACCTTTAAAATATCTATTGAATATGATTTATTAAGGAAAATATTAAAGAAAACCATCAATACTGGCTTTAATATTCCTCCGAATTTTATGTGATACTTCTCCGAATTATTTGTGATAGATAAAAATCATTGTCATTTACACACTATCGTTACCTTGAGTCTAATTCATCCGAATTATTTGTGATAGTTCTCCGAATTTTATGCGATACTTCTCCGAATTATTTGTGATAGACAAAGCCATTTTTCCGAATTATTTGTGATAGTTCCCGAATTATTTGCGATAGATAGCCTTACAAAAAACTGTAAATCAACAACTTACAAAGCCTGAAAGTATTTAAAATAAAATATTAAAAATAAAACAACATTGTTATTGTTTTCCATTTTTTATTTTTAATAAATTCTAACATACATTTTAGCTCATCTTTGTAATGACTAATAACTGAACATGATTCAAAAATTATTGAAAATAGCTATTTTATAGTACATTGTTTTTAAATATAAAATTTGTAATTTATTATTTTATATAAATACAATTATTATATTTGTGGTACTTATCTTAGAAAAATGCTGACAACCGAATTACTTATAAGATTCTTGAACAGGAATCCAGCCCTCACAATAACGGGTATTGAGAAAGAAGCGAGTATGCCAACAAGGTCTCTCACTCAAATTATAAATCTCAAAAGAGAATTATCTGACAAGCAACGATTAAAATTATTACCAATACTGATGAAGTATGGTTATAGTGAAACGTTCAATTTAAAAGCTACAACGATAGCAATTGCTAATAATAAAGGAGGTGTTGGTAAAACAACAACAACAGCCTATTTAGGAGAAGCATTATCGAACAGAGGGTTGAAAGTCCTCTTAGTTGATTTAGATTCTCAGGGTAATCTGAGCCAGATCTTTAATGTGAACACGGCAGATGGACAAGTGTTTAACTCGTTGATTAATTTTAACGAAACGCTGCACATTAAACATATTACAGAAAACTTACACATTGCTCCTTCTGATTTAGAATTGCAAAAGGCTGAATTATCCTTACTTTCGGCACCTGCTAATCAACAACGTTTGCAACGAGCTTTAGTCCCATTCTTAGACGAGTATGATTTTATTTTAATTGACTGCCCTCCCTCCTTGTCTGTGTTAACATTAAATGCCCTTAATGCTTCCAATTCTTGTATTGTGGCTATGCAGCCAGAGATGAATGCTGTAAATGGCTTAAATTCTTTATTTGGAGTGATTTTAGAGACACAAATTTTGTCTAATCCAGGATTAAGAATTGAAGGAATATTATTTACAATTGTTGAAAAAAATACGGTTCATGCAGGTTTAAAAGAAGCTGTTCGTGAGACTTACAGTAGTGTAAATATTTTTGAAACAGAAATCAAAAAAGGGATAGAAATCAAAAAAGCACAAGCAATCAAATCGCTTATATTTGATTTTGATAAGAATTCGGCAGCAGCTAAGTCTTATGATCAATTAGCTGTTGAGCTTCTTAACAATTTGAACAATAAAAAGTAATCAGAGGATGGCAAAAAAGATAGATTTTAAAACACAGATGAAATCCAACGTGACGCAAACTGTAACGTCAGGATTAATTTCTAATGAAACAATAAAGCAAAAAATTGTCATCTTAGATGAGCTAAAAAACCTTATTGAGCCATTACAAGATGAAGAATTACAAGGCTTAGAAAAAAATATTATTGAGAATGGGTGTAAGGATTCTTTGATTATTTGGCAAACTACTGAAAAAGTAATAAATCCTGAATCTATTACTGACACTGAACAATTTATCTTGGTGGACGGACATAATCGCTATAAGATTTGTACGAAGCACAACATTCCTTTCAATGTTATGTTGATGTTCTTTACAAGCTTGCAAGATGCCAAAAACTATATGTTAGACCTTCAGATGGGTAGAAGGAATTTGAGTCAAATCCAAATGGCATATTATCGAGGTTTAAGATATAATAATGAAAAAATCACAAGCAAAGCTGAAAATTTTAACAAAGATGTCGTTGAAGTAAAAACATCCGAAAAAATTGCCAAACAGTTTAATGTTGATGAAAAAACCATTCGTAGAGATGGTGAGTTCGCAATTGGATTAGAAAAACTTAGCCCATCTTTTAAAAAAGAAATTCTTGCTGGGAAACAAAAAGTTTCTAAAAAATCTGTTCAACAATTAACGAAAGTTTTGGTTACTAATTCGATTGATTCTATTGAGGATTTAGATAAAATATTATCTAAGAATGATAAACAAGAAACGAATGTGTCAGTCGAAAAAAAGATTAATAGAGAAACAATTCTAACGATTCAAAATATGTTAGAAAAACTGTATGAAACAAATAGTTTAGATGATTATCAATCTCTAAAAGCGAAAGTAGAAGAATTAGGGAAGGTACTTTCAGAAGTTTAATTGAAATATTTTTCCAAGTGGACATAATGTCCACTTGGAAAAAAGTCCAAGGAATACATTAGTTATTTAATCACAATCCCTTTCTCTACTTTCCTATAATCCTCTTTTCGAATAAAATAATTACCTGACCGTTCATCAAATTTAATGACTTTAGCAATATGCTTGTAATGTGCATATTGTTTTTCATTAGATTTCAGCATTACCAAACCCATCCAAAATACGGATAAAAAAATAGAAATAGCCAAGGCTATACTACCATATCTACCGATTCCAAGGATTAAAGCAGTTTTAGGATGATCACAATAAATAGCGGGGGCTTGTTGCTTCATCAAAGATTCTATCTGTTTTGATTGATGTTGAAAACCATTAACAGACTTTTCAAGACGATTTGCCATATTATCAATTGCCATCAAAATAGGAATGATAGAAGGGTCTAAATCCTCAGCAGCAATGTCGTATTTATGGGCAAGTTGATGCCTAGTTTCTTTTAGATTCACCATGATGTTCAATAATAATTAGTTTTACCTGTTCCAATACCTTTCTAAAAGTTATTTTACCCATTAGATTGAGAGAGTCCTCTCCTTTTCCTTCGGTTAAAATTTTAATCACATCCCTGCCAGATTCAGCATTACCCAGATTACCAAAACCACTGAAAATAGCATTAGTATCTATAAAATTTTGCTTGACTAAAACTATTGTTTCAGCATCTCCAAAAGTCCCTTCGTTAATAAGTACAATCATTGGAAAGTGAGGTTCAACAAGTGATTTTAACTTTTCATAATATGAATAACAAGCGACAAAAGCATCTCTACCAGCCAAAACGATATAAAATCTAAGGTCTATTCCCATTTGTGAGAGTTCCTCTTTGAGAATATAAGCAGGAATATCAAACTCCAATAATTTTTTAAATTCTTCAGATTCAGCCGCTCCAAAATCAATAAAAATAGTAGGGGATTGTACTTTAGACAAAGACTCAAAAAGTGTAATAATTTTCTCTCGTTCTAACCTTTTGGAATCGTTCAAAATATCGACATGGCGAATTCTATTCTTTCCAACAACCGACTCAAGCCGATTAGCAGTTGTTTTGGTCGATTCATCTAAATCAATAAATGAAGTTTTTTTATCTTTTTCAGCCTGGGCTACAAACCAAGTAAAAAGTGATTTGCCAACGCCTCCTTTAGCTTGTAGTATTAGATTAATTTGTTTCATGATAAAGATGTAATAAAGTTTTTTGTTTTATTAAAAATCGTTTCCAAAGTTAAATTCATTTGTTTTTTGGTTGACTTGCTTCATTTGAGAAAATATCTTTTCAGCGGTCTCAGATTCTTGATTTTGTTCAATATTGGAATGAATACTCTTGCTGTTGTTTTTGATAACCAATTTTGGATTTATCATTTTCTTAGCATTCTTTTCAGCATTGTAATACCTGAATTTAATTTGGTAAAGTCCATCTTCAGAGATTACGAAATTATATGTTTCCAAGAGGAATTTTACGATAGTATCCATAGCTATATTTTCATCAAATAAAGGCTTGATAAATAGGAGTAACGATTTCCCCCATTTTCGTTTTCCTGCTGCTTTTCGCTGTTTAATTTCTTCGATTGTGAGCATAAAAATTAGGTTCAGTTTAATAATTTCTCTAATAAATTTGAAGGGAAAAGGGATAAGAGGCTTAAAAAAGTACTTTTGTCAAATTAGTATAAGATTAATATCAGATTAGTATAAGATTAGTGTAAGAATGCTTGATATGATAATATTTATATAAAATTAGTATAAAAATAATATAAAATTTAGGAAATGAGATAAAAATGTTAGTTTAGTGTATATTAAAATATTTTTCGCTACATTTGTAGTGAAGCAAGATGGAGATTATGTATACATAAACTGGCGTGCAAGCACTTTTTGAGGAAGGAATAATTTTACAGGAAATACACATCAACCTAAAAAATCAAAAACCTATGGAATCAAAGAAACCTAAACAATCAGGACGACCTAGATTAGAAGCTGCCTTGCAATGTGTTATTCCAGCGAGGTTCACACAGACAGAATTTGAAGAGATAAAACAAAAATCAAAAGGCTTAAAAATATCAAGGTCGGCTTATATTCGTTCCATGACGCTTAAAGGGAAAGTTCTAAATTTGTTTACGGAAGAAGAACAAAAAGCCAAAAAACAATTGATAGGTATTGCCAATAATCTGAATCAACTCTTGAAGCTTAGTCATATTCATGGCATAGAGAAAATGATAAAGCAAGTAAATCTACAGCTAGGAAATATTGATAAAATCTTAGATAAGTACAATCATGGTGGGAGTAGTGAGTGAAAAGGGAAAATCATTTGAAGGCTTAATAAATTACTTGTTTGAAGGAAGATTAAAAGATAGAGGAAGTGCTAATAAACGTCCTGAAATCGTGAGTCATTCTGAAAATGTGAGAGTTCCTTTTGGAGTAGAAGATAAAGTTGGGCGAAATAGGCTCATCTCAGATTTAATCAGCCAAGCAAAACTACATCGCAACTATGGTGACCATAGCACGAAATATATAGGAGAACATATTTTATCTTTTACGGAAGAAGATATTAAAAAATTAGGGAAAGACCAGATAAAAAAACTTTGCGAACAATATGTCAAAGATGCTGATATAGATAGAACTCAATATGTCGCCGTTTCTCATGCTGATACAAATAATTATCATATTCATATCGTCTTTAATAGATGCCAGAATGATAATACACTATATCCAGATTGGAAAGAAAAAACAAAGACAGCTGAGAGAGCTATCGCCCTTGCTATAAAATATGATTTAGGTTTAACCGACAGGCAAGAGCAAATGGCAGATAGTAAGGGCGTTTTAGAGATAAGAAGTAAACATCAAGATATTATAGATTTAGCCAAAGAACCTATTCTCAAAAAAATCAGAAATATAAAGCACTTTGAAAAGATTTGTGAAGCTCAAAATATTCCATTTTCATTGAAGAGAGACAAATTGAATGTTGGAAATAAGACCTTTAAGAAGCGAGATTTAGAGGCTGTCTTCTTCAAGAACCGTCAAATGAGCAAAGAAGCAAGAGATAATAAAAAAGCTAATGAGTATTCTTCTCAAAAAAGAAAAATCAAACAAAAACCAGCCTACACCTTCAAAAAAGAAAAGATTGAACAGAAATCAGAAGGGCTTCAAAAGCAAGATAATAGTATTATTGACCTAAATCTTAATAATGAATTACTACAGAATATCCCCCAACATGTAGAAGAAAATCAAGAGTTTAATAATAGAAAAGCCTACGGTAAAAGTGATAAAGAAGAAAAAATGTACTACAAGAGGAGAAAAAAACGTTAGAGTTTTGAAAGTAAGGTATTTAGCTCTATAAAGCTTTAATAATATTTTGATAACTTCCCTATGAATGAACAAACCAAAAATGCAGAGTTTATCAAAGTGATTAGTATTACACTTATTCCTGTACACCTCTTTTTCTTTTACTATCCTCTGATGCGTAAAAGCTTAGATATTTCATGGTTAGATCATGTTTATTTATCATTACATGAACGGCTTTTGATGGTAAATTCTTCAGTATTAATGAACACCTTAGCCGTTTTTATGCTGTTAGTATATGCCATTACTACACCAATAGGAAAAGATAAAGAACTTGATAAATCTAAAGTAGTCAGGAATACTAGCTTTGGTTGTTTACTTATTCTAATGAGTGCTTTCTTGTTTTATATATTACCGTATAACCAGTGGGGATTTTACGTATACATAATAGGGTTGGGGCTTGGATATTATTGCTATATGAGTAATATAGCCTTGCTATTACAACTGGTTCAGCTCAATAAATCAGAGGAATTCAATGTTGAAAAGGAGACATTTCCTCAGATGGTAGAAAAAGTAGAGACAGAACATAGTATTAATATTCCATATCATTTTTACTACAAACAGAGATGGCATAAAGGGTGGTTAAATTTTGTTAATCCCTTTCGAGCAATCTTAGTAGCAGGTTCTCCTGGTTCAGGAAAATCTTTCGGTACAATCAATTTAGCCATCCATCAATTGATTCATAAAGGCTATTGTTTGTATGTCTATGATTTTAAAATACCTACCCTAGCACTAGAAGTTTTCAATGGACTCTGGCATTATAAAGAGCTACTCAAACAAGAATATGGAAGTATAGCACATTGGGAGAAAAAGACAGGAAAGCTTTTTCCAAAGTATTATCAAATAGACCTTAAAAATCCACTTAAATCCAATAGAATCAATCCCATCGGATCCAATTTAATTTTAGAGGTGGTTGATGCCTCAGAAAGTGCCAAGTTTATCATGCAAGGCTTAAAAGGTACTGAAGGTGGGGGAGATGGAGGTAGTAAATTCTTTGACCAATCAGCAGAAAACTTATTGACGGCTTGTATATACTTTTTAAAAAGAAAGTCTAATCAATATGGAAAGGAATTTTGTAGCCTTCCCCATGTGGTAGAATTATTACAAAAACCCTATGAAATACTCTTTCCACTTTTAATGTCCGACCCTTATGTCAGAAACCTTGCATCCACTTTTAATAACGCTTTTGAAAAAGGCGTTTTTGAGCAATTACAAGGGCAAGTAGATTCATTAGTGATACCGATGGGACAATTAAGTGATCCAGGGATCTACTGGGCCTTTACAGGAGCAGATTTTGATATTAATATTTCTAATCCTAAAAATCCCTCTATTTTAGTAATTGGGAACGACCCAGATAGAGAAGATACCTATGGGATATTACTTTCTTTACTCAATGGAAAGCTCACCAAAACCATCAACAAAAAGAACCAATTACCATTAGCAGTTATTTTAGACGAATTACCCACTTTACCTTTTAATTCGGTTAGTAATCTAATAGCCACGGCACGTTCCAATAAAGTAGCCTGTATTTTAGGGATTCAAGACACGTCACAATTTGTATTGAGATATGGACAAGAAAAGGCAAATATGATTATTAATATGGTTGGTTCTATTTTGACAGGACAAATTCGAGGAGAATTAGCTAAGACGATTTCAGAATGTATTGGGAAAATTAATCAAGAACAGGTTTCAGAAAGTATTTCAGCACAAGGAATTTCATATAGTGTATCAACCCAGCTTAACGAGGCTGTAACCATTTCTACGATTGCCAATTTATCGCAAGGAGAGATGGTTGGAACCATCTCAGATGATTTTGTTGCACCGCTCAAATACAAACGCTTTCATGGGAAAATAGATGCTTTAGCACATGAAGCATCACCCACTACAAAAATGCCCATCAAAGAAATTCCTGACTTGAATCCTGCTTTTCGTTTAATGAAAGGCGAAACGGAATCAGACAGAGAAATGCGAGTAAAAATTCTGGTGAGAGAAAACTATGAAGCAATCAAAAAGGATTTAGTCCTCTTGCAATATTTAGAGCTGATACGCTTTCAATTTCAAAAGGAAGAAAGTCAAGATATTAATTTAGAAGTACTAGCCGAAGGAATGTTGAATTATATCATGAAAGTGAACAAATACCTTACCAAAGAAGGATTAAGTCCACAGGGGGAAGTATTTATGGACAAATTAGAAATCATGAATACCATCTTTCAGAACAATATTGCCAATAAAATTGCCTTGTCAGAAACTGAAAGTCAGGACAGTTTAGTGGATGGAAAGATTGTGGCAGCTCCTAAGAAATTGTATGATGATTATTATGCAGAAGAAGCCCAAAACTTACAAACGCATTACAGAGAGTTTTTCCAAGTGTATAGCAGTGCTTCTGTTCAAAGACCGATGGATGATTATGAAAGTTATGATGGCGATGATTTTTAAGATTGACTCCACTTCCTCCAAAGCATTTCAAGGATACCAATTTTATCAACTACAAAGAATTTGCTAATGAATAACAACACTAATTGAATAGCACAGTAGGAGAGGAAGAACTCATTAAAATGGTTTTGTAAATTGCTATCATCCCATAGCCAAATGGTCGTAATGATGATATTTTGAAGTAAATAAATAGTAAGGCTTCTTCTACCAAAAGGGATAAAGAAAATAGACAAATAATTGTACTTTTTAATGAGTAGAAAAAAGCCAATGACAAAGCTAATGGACAATGAAAGGATATAAATAAAGAAGCATATTTTAAGCAGTGGATTCCCATTTTCAAGTATCAAAAAGAGAGTGGTTAACACTACAAACATCATTGATAAAGAAATCCACAAGAGTGTAAACCTTTTTATAACGATGAATTCTTCTAAATGAAAGAAGGAGATAAAAAAGCCAATTAAAGCCATTAAAAGCATTTCTAAGTGATAACAAATAGTGAAATATAAAGAATGAAGGTTTAGACTAATACAGTATTTGAGATTAGCGAGAAAGATATTTAAACCATGGAAATATTCTTTTGGATTTCCTGCTTCTTTCATATCAAACGGGATATAATAAAGTGCCAAACATGTCAGTGAACAAACAAATAGGAGGGAAGTAACTGGTTTTTTTGCTAAAATAGGACGGGTATAAAATAGTATTAAACCAATAATGGCATACTCTTTTAATATATCTCCATAGAAGAAAAGATTATTAACAATTCCCATTAAAAAAAGCAATAGCATTCTTTTTGGAAAAGCAGAAGGTTTGTCTTGGGCATGCTTAATCAATTGACCAAATCCATAGCCAAAGATGGCACTTAAACAGAACCAACCTTTATCGTTAATAAACAAAAGAATAGAAGAAAGAATAAGATTAGGCTGTATTGCATTAAAAACGGCAAAAGTATTATACAAGCCAATCCACAAAATAAAATAGCCACGAAGCGCATCAATGACACTACTGCGATTATTTCTTGTATCCATGTAAATATAGGGTTATAGAATACATCCGATACTCCGATAAAGAGTATCGGGTGCAACTTATTTCTTCAAGGTTTTTGGAATACTGATGTCATTTTTAGGTGCTTCAAGCACGTCTTTCACCATCTCATTTTTATCAAGGGCTAAAGAAGGTGTTTTTTTTAAGAGACCTGTATAGGCAGTATCCTCCAAGATTGGAATTTTTAAGGCTTTTTCATTAGTTTTTGTCTCAGTAGTTGGTACAATAGCTTGAGCTTCTCCTTTCTTAAAATTGAAAACAATTCCTTTGTCAGCATCTAAAGTAATGTTAGTATCAAACAACTTACCTGTCTTATTGCTGGTAAGTCCTGTGAGGGAAACGGACTCCCCTACACGTAATTGATTTCTTTGCTCCTCAGAGAGTTCTAAACCTAATAACTTTTTAGGAACATCTTGAATAGGTTTTAATTCCAAATGTCCTTCTTTTAAAGAAACAGCAGCACTAAAGAGATTTCCTGTTTTAGCCGAGCGTAAATCGTAGAGCAAAACAGTTTCTCCATTTTTAATTTGCTGTTGTTGTTCCTTGTCTAGTTTTACGCCCAATATTTCTTTAGGAATGGATAAATCAACTTTTTTAAAGCTCAAACCTCTGTTAAGTGCATCTACACTGACAACGGCATCCCAATTTTCTCCACCATCTTTGGCGGCAAGTCCTTTTAAAAGTATAGGATTTCCTTGTTTGAGATTTTCCTTTTGTTGTTCAGTTAAGGTTACACCCAGAATAGTATCCGCAACAGATAGTTTCGAAGCACTCATGGTTGCTAAGGTATTTGTCTCTTTATCTAAGGAAACATATTTAGGCGTTGCAACGCCTTTTTCATCTACATAAATTACTCTATTGGCATTACCGAATTTTTGTAATTTATCCATATCATCCTGGCTTAAAAATTGCTTTAAGGCGGAAGGAATTTGTAACGTTTGTTGTTTCTCGATAAAATGTAAGGTCGGTTTTTGCTCAGGATAGGTTAATACATATTTTCCTTGGCGACTTTCACCTTCAGGATTCATTTCAAGCAAAGGAGTCCTTTTTCCATCAATGAGGTTTTTCGCCATTTTACTTAAATCACCAATTTCCTTATAATCATTTTGAACGACGATGACTGCATTCTTCAAGATTTTCGCTAACTCTTCCGAAAGGGCTGCAATGTTTTGCAGATGTTCTTTTTCATTAAATTGTGCCATGTGATGAATGTTTAAAAGGTTAATTTATACCTGATTGGCAGGCTTAGAGGAATTACTTTGTGTATTGGCTCCCGATTGAGGAAGTCCATAAATTTTACTAGTATTACTATTCCCCCCGCTATTCCCGCCACCATCGCCACTAGCCCTAGCCATTTGAGGAGCCGCTGCCTTAATGGTCTGAGCAGCTTCAGCGATAGGTTTGCTAATGGTCTGTGCAGTTTTAAGGGCAAGAAAACTTGTGGCTGCCACAAACGTTGAGCCTGAGATGGGAGAGTTGGTCATTCCACCTGAGGCACCACTTACAATAAGGGTTACTAGGGAAGGTGTTTTGAGTACAGCAAAACAGCCAATGATGGTAACACCGATGGACAGGAATACAGGTGTCCAATCAATGTATTGAATGGTATTGTAAGCCTCCAGCGTACTATTTGCTGTCGCTAAAGACCCACCAATGATGGTTCCTCCAAGGATATGGGTGTTTTCTGCAAACTTAAGGAGTACCTCATAAGCATTTTGATCCGAAATGTTTTTGAGCCTGTAGGCGATGGCTAAACACATATTTGCCACAGGAAACCAAAGTAATTTACCGACATAGTTGGCATAAAAATTCTTCCAATTATCAGAAAAAGCATGAAAAATAGACAGGCCAATGGCGATAGGCCCAAAAGCCATTAAAATAGCAAGATTGATGTTCTGCATGGTTAGCACGGCTAGATAACTAATTTGCAAAGCCACATTAATTAAGGCATTGATAATGCCTACAATCATTCCTATCCACCATGAAACAGATGTAAATAGTTTGACATTGTAATAAATATTGGAAACCGTTTGCTTGACAGTCCCCAAACCATCACTAACGGCATTCTTAATGTCATCCAAAAAGCCCTCATCCTGTTCCACAGGACTGTTTGTACCATTGCTGGATGTATTATTTATATTATCTGCTTCTACTGTTTGATTGTCTTTGATGGTCTTTTCTAAATCAATTTTATACTGCTCCTCTAATACTTGATTTTGCTCCATGTAGGAAATTGCCCAGCCTTGTGTCGATGCACCGACGGGAGAAAGTAGAAAATCACAAAGGCTGAGGGTCGTATTATAGAAAATCAATAGCATGGCCAGCATAAAAGGACGAACTAAAGCTTCTAAGTGCGTTGCTAATCCATCCACTTCTCCACTAGCCATAATTCTCCACATTTTAATAAAAACCCAAAAGAGGGAACCGATTCCAGCGATGCTTCTGCCCACTGTAATAAAGGGAGAAAACGCCGATTTTATATCGGAAGTAATTACATTAATTTCTGAGATAAGGGCTGAAATATCCATAGGTTTATTGGCTAAGTAGGAAGCTACAGGTTAAAAATTCAGCCCCTAAATCAGACTTTTTGTTGTCATAATATACATTCAATGTGTCTCCATGAAAACTGATAGTATGTTTATGTGGGAAGAGTAAGGGAAAGAAATAAACAGTGGAATTTTGATGGTCTATTTGCTGAATCTTTCTATTCAAATAAAGTGCTTTTAAGATTGATATAGCCGTATCTTTTTGATTTACACCGTTTGTACCTCTTATTTTAAGGATTTCAAAAGCACTATTATCATCTTTGATTTTTATTTCATCAGTCCATTGGATTTCAGATACTTTAGTTCCATGGTCAATGATTTGAAAAGTAGCCGTTGAATCAAAAATGTTCTTTAAGTCCAAAGTAATATATTTTTCATATCGATTGCCCTGCCAATTGGCTGTTTCCCCTTTGTACCAGCGATAAACCTTATTTCCATAACGGAAATTGGCTTCAATAGCAATGAGCCGGAAATTCTTAGCCGAATAGGCTTTAATGGCATCTGAGGCAGTTTCTATCTTCGTATCATTTACTTCAGATGTTGAAGAACAAGCAGCAATAAAGATTGATATGAGTAAGAGCGAGATTCGCTTTAAGTTAACGGTTTTCATAAGCATGAGATTTAAGAGAAATAGATTTTAAAAGTTTATTTATCAAAATTCATCATTTTGCCAGCATCCATCGCACCAGACTTTTTGTAGAAATCTGAAACATTAAACTTGCGATCTTTACTCAATTGAGCAATTTCATGTTGCTGTTTAATCATAATGAGTTCAGCATGGAGCTTACTAATTTCTGAATCCATTTTTGTGTATAAATCAACCTGTTTATTGATTAATTGGATTCTATCACTATCAGATAATCGTCCTAGTTTAGCGTTAATTTCAATGGCTTTACCTTTCCCTTTTTCGTTGGCAGAGCCACCAAATATTCCTCCTATGTTTACGCCCAAAGCATCGGATAGCGTAGAAACCATTTGATCCTGAAAATTAGAGGCTAGTTCATCAATGGTATTGGAAAGACTTGATTCGAGGTTATTAAAGACATTACCAAGATTGCCACCAGATTGAAGGGTTTGGTAGAAATTATTCAACGCTTGAGTATTGCCAAACTGAATAAGGTGCTGTTCTAAAACGGCTAATTTAATTTCCTCTGAGCCATCAGAGTTTTCAAATTCACTCTTTAAAGTACTAAGTGTTGTTAGTTGATTGGTGACTGACTGGGTAGCGGCATTAAAACTATTTTCTATGTTCTTGGTATTGACCTGCGTGCCAAGTCCCGTGTCTGTTTCTCCTTGATTAGTGTAGGATGCAGGATTTGTATCAAAAGAGATTGGTGCAGTATTGCCTTGTGTATTGGTAAAAGGCTGATAACGAGTATCTATGCTGATAATTCCTTGATAGAGTCCATTAAATCTTGTGATGTATAATTGCTTTTGAAGCGGATTAATAAAGGGTACGACTATCTGCTGAAAATAACTTTTTACTTGTTGTAAATGCGTTAACACAGCTTGATTTCTACCCCTGATATTCATGTCTTTTTCATAATAGTTTTTAATTAAGTCAGAAGGATTGTTGTTGTAGTTAAACTCCGCAATCTCAAGGTTTAGCCTCGTTTTCTCAGTTGAATTCATGCCAATGACATCCGCCGTTGTTTGGTTTTCAGTTTTTAATTGAGAATTCGCAATTTCTTTATGGTCTCCCTCAATTTTACTCATCAGTTTTGATTGAATGACTTGAGCAATGTTTTGTGCAAGATTCGATGGGTCGATTACAGCGGCATGGCTGGAAAAGCTAGGTAAAATAGCCAAAAGGAGGTAGCGTAATTTTTTCATCTTTTTAATATTTATGATTTAGAAAATAGGAAAACAGTTTTGCCAAAAAATAGGCATTGCTAATGATAAAAAGTACAGGTAAAGCACATGAATTCAACAGGAAACGGATTTCCTGAAACGTAAAATGCGTGGATGCTTTCTCTTGTAAAAGCTTTTCTTTTTGCTCATCAGTGGCATTCTTTGTGGGAATGTTGAAATATTTAAGATGAAGCTTTCGCAAGATAAATTTTAGTTCCTTGTAAAAAGTAGTAACGGTTCCTTTTTGCATTCTTAGCCATAACATTCCCTGAAGAATAAAAGCGATTGTAAAGTAAAGGATTTGACCGAAATGTGGCTTCATCACGTAAACAGTTTCAAGGTCATTCAAAAGCGTAATGGCATAGAAATATGGGAGTACATATAGTCTATTATTCCTGTAAATCAATAAATTAAACTTCAGCACAAGTTGCGATGAGTACTTCATTTCATTTGTTACAATTCCCCTTCTCTCCAAAAAAGTAATAAATGCTAAAAAGCATAAGGTGGTGATAAGGTCTATATAAAATTCTAGCATAGTTGAATTCCCCCTTATTAATATAACAAGTTTACCTAATGGACTAAATTACAATCAGATTTATTTGGACTACAGGGCATCAAATAGTTTAAATTTTAGACCCACTTGTGCATTTGCTTTGATTTGCCGAGCAATCGCAGCAGTTGTTCCATCAGCATAAACACTAGCAAAAACAGCTATTTTGGGAGAGAAAAATTTCTCAATATTAAAGCCAATCGTCAAGAATGGATAAGCCTTACTTTGACTATTTCCATTATCTACTCTATTACTAAGTAATTGAAATCCAGCACCTATTCCATATAAAAAGCCGAGATATGAAAGGTGGTATTTTCCTTTCAGTAAAGTTGCTTCATAGCTGTATTTTAGTTGATAGTTTTTAAGAAAAACGGTAGCGTTATCTTGTCTATAAGCAAAAGCAACTCGATGATAATTTGCTTTTGAAGTACCAAAACACAAAGACAGTGCATACAATCTATCACCTTGTTGCCAGTTTTTTGGGAAATTGTTATCCTCGAAAAGTAGTGGTATTCCGCTTGAAACTTCGAGGTATTTTGTGCTTTTATTCCTGATTTGTGCCTGAGTGTCAGCTAAATATACTGTTATTAAAATGGCTATCAAAAAGTAGGTTTTCATAATTTATTCATCTGATAATAAAAGGTTTCATAATCAACTTTGAGGTTCATATTTCGGCTACCGTCTCTCTCTACGATGTCAATTTCAAAGTGTTTGTCTTTACCAATTGAAAACTTAGGCATCATAAAAACAAAATTGAAAGAAGCATCAGCATCGCCTAGTTTACGGCCGTCTGGAATACCCTCTTGCTCGACATAAACAAAATTGGGTTTAAGCTCAATTTCTTGTGAAACTTCCTTTTTACGCTTTGTTTTATCACGTACATAGAATTTCATATACTCCAAACCATAATCTAAGGGCGAGCTATTTTTCATGCTAATACATAAAATAATCTTCCCTTCCTTAGTGGCTAATTGTATGAGTTTGAACTGTACTTTTCCGATTTTATCAGCGATGTGCTGAATTTTATGCTTGCTTGTATTTGATAGCTCAATCATCTTTTTAGAGAAATGAATCATCTCCGTTTCTGTATAATAAGTATCACTGAAAACAATTTTCTCTGGTCTATCGCTAACTTGCTGTTCAAAATCATCATTTAAGCCAGCGGCCATCGTAATATTGAGTTTGTTAGGAGATTCGTTATAAGAAACCAAAAAACTATAGTACTTTCCATCATGGGTAATGACGGTAACATTGGTTTCAAAAATGCCTATTTGAGCCGCTTTAAGCTTTAATACATTATCGACACCTTCCACTCTATCACAAATAATTCGGTTAGAACCTGCATCAAAATACTTGATAGGGCTTTCAAACACAATATGAGTAGTCTTGTAAAAAGCGATACTCACAGGATAACTTCCTCTGATGTGATGCTCTTTGAAGGCCAAGACTTTCTTCTGATTGGTTGAAGAAATGAGAGCGTCAGCATCATTTTTAATCAAGTTCAATGTCTGTGCATTCGTTGAGAACGAAAACAGCATCAAACAATAGGAGAGTAGGTATTTTAGATTTTTCATAGATTAGTTTTTGATTAAGAGGAAGAGTTGTTGTCCTGTTTTAATGCTTACTTTTATATCTCTAATTTTGGCATTGACATATTGATTAGCACCATTTAGTGATTGGTTGACCAAAGAGCCAACCACCTGATTGCCCACGGTTTGCGCAAGACTTCCTTGGGGATTATAAACCAATAGCGGATTCATCGCTCCTAGCGTACTCCCTACATTTTGTCCCCAAGCATTCTTTTTCATTTCGTTTTCAGCATCGATGCTTACTTTCAAACCCATCAGTCCATCCAGATCCATCACCTGAGCATTGAGGGCTTGATAAACATCATTCTTGATATAACCTTCTACAGAAAGTAATAGTCTATCTCCCTGAATATGGCTTTTAGCCCCAATAATATCACCCGCTTCATAATGAAGATTACCTAAGGATTTACTTTCAGTCAGCATAATTTTGACAGTTGTATTATTGCGCACTGTTTTAGATTCTAATAATTTCCCTTTGATTAAAATACTTTGTTTACTCTTTTCTAAACTTCCTAATCTGTTACTGGGCTCAAGACCAATGGTAGGCATATCTTCTTTCATTTGATGATTGGAGTAAAAACGATTATTGATAGGTGACAAAAAAGGATTTTCCCATTCAGCGGATTGACCGTTTTGAGGTTTTAAATCAACATCGCTAAAGATAAATCTATCTGTTTTAGGCTTTTCTGAGTCTTTATTAGCGCTAAGAGGAATAGTTACATTGTTTTTATCTTCTGTAGGTTTCTTGACCGTTTCTAGTACTTTGATTCTATCCTCCAAACGTTGAATGGCTTGAAGGTTTTTCTCCTGATTAAAAGATTTGTTGATACTTGTATAAACCTGCTGCTTTTTCACTGGTACTTTAGAAGAGTCACCTTTTGTCTTTCCAAAATGCTCAGGATGATTCTCCAATGAATTGGGCGAATTTTGTACGGGTTCAGTAGCAAAAAAACGCTCATTATCCATTTCCTTTTTTTGATTAAAAGGGGTCTTTTCTTCAATCTTTTTATCGGCCGCTGGGATGTCAAAATTGATGGCTGAAAATTCATTTTCTTGCGTATTGGTAGTTCCATCTTTTGGTGGAAAAATGTATAAGTAAAATCCTACGAGAATCATATTGATTATCAGTGAAATAGGATATTTAAGAAAACTTAAGTTAAAATACTTTTCCATGTTGTTTAGAGGTAAAGCGTCAACTGTAACAAAATTAGAGATGGCAAAAACCTTAAAAATCTATGGATTGCTTGGATTGATGACCACCTCTTTTGTCCCTCGGCTATTAATTTCCTTATTGTCGATGACTTTCATTTTATTAAGAAAGAAGCCATAGAGATTATTATCGGTTCTATCTCTTTCTTCCATCAAAAATTCAGTAATTAAAAAGCTTTCTTTCGTAACGCCACCTTGTCCTCTGAGTAAAACCCTCCCATAAAACCGCCCCATAGAGCCACTAAAGACAACACTATCCACTTTGATGTACTGTATAGCATTTCTTTGAACGATGTTATTATAATAGTTTTGACTGTTATAAAACTCATACAATGGAATAAAATCCGCATAGTAAAAGCTCTTTTGAATGTTACTTTTGATTTGCTGTTCATCAGGTTCTAAGCGAAAGAAAAGCTCATGGGCTTTCGTCACCATTGCTTTTTTGGCTACTAATTCAAAGCCATCATTATAAACATCATATATTTTACGAATCTCACCATTTTTATCCATGATGTAGGGTTTTGGCTTTTGAGCAATAACGGCATCTTTGTATAAAACCATTGAAGTAACAATTAGAACAAGGGCAAAACTCAGTACGCCAAAAACAAAGTATTTACCTGTATGGTTAATGCTGTCAATATCTCTGAGATATTTGATTTCAAAGCTTTTTTCTTTACTCATATTCATAAGAAATCATGCGAGGGTTATGACTTATTTTTGAGTTATAATTGAATTTTTCATCACAAAATTTGATAACTGCCTGGGCTGAGCCATTGAGATTCATCATCAATTCAGCGAGGTAATTAATCGTCAATTCAAAATTTCGATTGAACTCTCTCAGATACAGAAATTTGACTAAATTTTTCTCAGGGGCTTCGGTAGTATATGACCAGTACTCTTTATGAGACAATAAAATACCATAGACGCCATATACTTCATTTGTCCAAAGAATCAATAATTCTCTGAACCTGTCATCTGCTTTTAAATCACGATTAAGACTTAACAACATAGAAACATGCTTATCCTCCAAAGAAAGCACTTGAGCGATTTTATCAATCTTTTTCATGTACTTAGCCATAGAGAGAATAAACTTAATATCAGACTGCGTAACGACAGTTTCTTTGATGATAGGAGAGGAGATGATGTCATCTAATTCCTGTGTTACCAAACCAATTGTACCTTTAAACTTTCTGGCAGTTTTATAAACCTCTTTGATGTACTCTGCAAACATATCTGACATGATAGCCTTCCAAGCTTCTTCGATAATCAGATATTTTCTTTGGTTGAGTTTTTCTTTGAGAATCTCTTCATAAGTACCCATTATGTAAATAACGATAAGCGGAAAAAGTACTTTATTCCCTTTGATATTATCTAGTTCAAAGACGATAAAACGCTCATTTTTGAGGTCAATTTGATAAGAAGCATTTAATACTTCTTCATAAATACCACCCACATGGAAAATTTTTAATACATCTAAAAAATGGTTGATGTCAAAAAGCTTAGAAGTATTTAAGTGTGGTAAATCCTTATTTCTAAAAATACTTGCCATGTACTCATAATAGCTATTAAAGCAGAGTGGGATGGTTTCATTTTCCTCTTTTTTCTTCGTAGCCACATAATTGTAATAGTAGCTTATAGATTGTAAGACAATGTTTTCATCTAGTTTGCTAGGAGTGTCTTCTCCTTTCCAAGCTTTGAGCAGCATTTTAAGAATCATATCCAAACGTCTTTCAGAAGGTATTTCAGTATCAATGACAAAAGGGTTTATTTGAATCGGTACTTCATCACCAAAAGAAAAGTATGAACCTTTGAGGTAGTTTTTACAAAGATTTTCATAGCTATGTCCTACGTCAACAAGCATGACGAATGCTCCACTTTCTACAGCCCAGCGGACTAAATAATTCATGCTCACAGATTTTCCTGAACCCGTTGGTCCCAAGCAGAAGAAATTGTATCCAGTAATGGCTTTTCGTTGTCTTGAATTCCCACTTTCAGCAAATACATCAACGATTACTCTTGAACCATTGCGATTGACAAGCGGTAAACCTAATGCTGATTTACCATCAAAGGCAAAAGTTTCTTCAAAGTTTAAAAAGGACGAACCCACCTCATTATACGTTAATATCATTTGGTCGCCCCCTATGTTGCCAGCATTGCCTGGCATGGTGTTCATGAAGACAATAGGTAATTCCTCGTTGCATTCAAAAGGAATTAAATCCACTTTTTTAAAGCCATCATTAATTTGAGATTTTAGTACTTTAAATTCATCATAATGATCTTTTTTCCAAAAAACTAGATTAGCATAAAATCGAATCGGAGACAATCGTCCAGAGCCATCAATCAAGTTTTGAAGAAAGAGCTTGGTGTCCTCCAAAGAGTGTACATTCTCTTCAGAAAAAGAAAGAATTCCACTTTTTTGCTTGATAAGACTTTGTAGTGAAGATTTTACATTTTCAAGACTTTCTTTATATATCACTACATTGTAAATACATTCTCCGTCTATCTTATGAGTAAACGATTTACACAAGGCAGCAGGGAAAAAGCTAATTTCCGTGGAAAGATTTTTATCAGCGGTAAAACTTGAAATGGTATCGTTGATGGAAAGAATGGAATCGATTTGATAGATTCCACAGTATTTATCACCCACTTTCAAGCAGTTTTTATCAGGAAGATAAATAATATCCTTCATCGCATCTTGGGCATCCTGTGTGAGCATCATGTATTTTTCGCAAAGATTAAGATGGCTTTTAGTGCCTAACAAATCTCTTTCATTGACCAATTGAAAAGAAAAGTCTAAGTCTTGTCCTAGCGTTCTCAGGAATATCTCAATACTACTGATTAATTTTTCTATCGTCTCTTTTTGGACGTTTTTCTTCTCTATTTTAATAAGCGAACTAAAAATCCCATTGGTAGAAAGTGTTTTTTTGGTTGGAGGAGTATTAACCAATGTAAAGAATAAATAGCTTTTGGTTTGTTTAAATCTTTTTTCAAAAAGTAAACGTTCGTTTGCTCCCCCAAGATAGGTTTCGGAGGAAGCTTGTAAGTTAATATCACCCTCAGTGTAATCGTTAAAACAAAAAAAGGTCTGAGCATGCAAAAGTGTATGAGCAGGAAGGCTCGAAAAGGCATTTTTAAAATTGAGATTAACCTGTTGATAACTATCAGCAGATAAGGTATTTAAATTTGCAAATACACCTTCATAGCACAAAGTAATATCTCCATTTCGGCTGAGTAAAGCCCCAAAATTAGTCGCACCAATGATGGGAAAGCTATCTTTGTTATTAATAATCATAGGATTGATAAAATTAGGTTTAGCGGTAAAACAAGCTTAGAAAACAATGTATTTTTACGTCAATACTAGGGTATATCCTAGCACAGAATTTCTCAAAATAATTTTATCCTAATAATAGCAGGCCTTCCTCCTGTTATTTTATGAACCCGAAAAAAATGCTTTAACAACATCTTTTCATAACCGAAAGGTCCGATTCTTCTTAGAAAGATGAAAGTGAAAAAGCCTACACAAGCAACCGTGATGATTGAAAATATTGAACCAATCAATAAATGCCCAATCTTGATAGCAATGATTAAACATACTAACATCGTTACGAGTAAAGTAACAGCCCATACGATGATGAGAGACATGGGAAAACCCTTAAAATAAGGTGGTTGATTCACCCCTTTGTGCGTATAATATTGGGTAATCATTGGCTAGAAAAATAGAATTTTCGATAGCCCAACACCAATGAGTAATACTAACGAACCCATCATAACGCCCTGAAGGTTTTTAAAGGCTTGCTGATCGCCTTGTTTATACTTAAAACCAGCTGAAGTAATACCTATGAGGAAAACTACGCCTGAAATAGCCATGAGTAGTGTAGTTACACCATCAATGATATTACTAATTTCAGTTGCGCCAGATTCAGAGGCAGAAGCGACTTTTGTTCCCCAGTTTGATTGTGCTTGGATGTAGTGTCCATACAGAGAGAAAAGGGTCGTCAGTAATAAATACTTGACTTTTTGCTTGAGTGTTTGCATGATAGTATAGATTTAGGTTTGAGTAAAATGTTCATCAATACGGATTTAAAAAATAATTACTGATTAATCATTGCATCGAATGTTACTTCCTTGGCTTGGATTTGAGTACGAGTATCGACCGTTTTTCCTAAAGAAGCAGGATTATCAAACATAGATTCTTTGCTATGCTGACCACTGATAAAGTAGTCATAGAAGAAGAAAACAGCCCAAGTACAGAGGGTTAGCGTTCCTACTCCGATTCCATATATGTTCCAGTTAAATATTAAAATTGAAGAATGATTCATAATTGTATAATTTTGGATTGACTATTTATATATCAAATATAATAAAAAAATAGATAAGTATATACTAAACTAATAAAAATGAAAGAAAATATTTTACATTATTGTATTATCTTTTGCACTAAGTATAAAAAAACACTTTTGACTGAAGAACTCCATGCAGATTTTTTGAATCTTACATATCGTTATTGTTATGAAAACTCCATTGCATTATTATCATTAGACATTAGAAATAAACATACAGTAATCCTTGAAATAAGTACAGAGATAGCGATGGAGTCTCCTCACGTAATCATTACCAATTTAAAGGCATACTTGGCTGGAGAATTAAAAAAGAACTATCCGCAGCTTAAATCAAAAACCCCAAGCCTTTGGACGAGACAACATTTTATTCAAACGATCGGCGTAAGGAATGATGAATTAATGGAAGCTTTCGTATTCAATCAAAAAGGATTAAAAGATTAAAGCAGATTTCTATTTTTGAAATAATATGCAAAGGGTTAAATAAATGGTTGTAGTTGAGACACCTTTATATTTTGCTTGGCTTTGAAGTGCCAGATTTTCGTTTTATTGTAAAATTAAATCCTTCATTTTGTACACTTTCTTAAGGACTATGGAAAATTTAACCATTCATACAGATGTTTGCTAAATAGAACATCTGTGTGAATGGGTTTCTAAAGAGTAATTAGTCCTTTACTTGGGTAAAAAGATTAATTGTCGGAAAATAATGGAATCACCTTTGCATTCCCCTGTAAAACTATAAGAACTTGCAATTTTTGGATTATATACTTTAGGACTGATATAATAAGCATTACAATTATTATCTTGAAACATTTTATGTTCATACTCTCTTGAAAATAAAAAATCACCATTCGCATCAGTTTTAAAACTCAAAGAATCCAATATTTCAATTCCTGTAATTGTTTTACTCCTAATTTTTTCAAAAAACAATGGGACATTTGCTATTGAATTTCCTAGGGAATCAACTGTTTTTCCTTTAATAAAAAACTTTCGTGTTCTGGGATAATAACCATTAGTACTACACGAAGCACCATAAATCATCAACAATATGATGAGTATAATTGATAGCTTTTTCATTTGTTTAAGATTATTTTTTTGCTGATTGTCTTACCATCAATAGTTAATACACCCAAATATACGCCATTGCTATGAGAAGAAAGCTCAATTGGAAATTGATGTTTTCCAATGGTCATTTGCTGAAAGTTAATTACATTCTGAATAGTGTTACCAAGTATGTCGGTTATATGAAATGACACCATTTGCGCTTCCTTTTCCAAATTAATCTGTACCTGAGAATTTCTAAGAACTGGATTCGGGAATATCAATAATTTATCGTTACTCTCTGAATAAAAATCAGCATCTATATTTAAAGTATCCTGTACACCTATTCTATAGCCATAACCATTAATACAACTTCCTGCTGGTGCAATAGGAATCATCATAGTCTTACTAGCTGTTGGATAAGGATAATCTAATATATTTTTTACTTCCAAAGTAAGATTATAAGTACCCGATTGCGAAAAATACCAATTAAGATAAGTATAGTTTATACCACAACCTGTATTAATAATATTCCCATTTAAAGATAATGTCCAGCAATATTGATAACGTCCAATATTACTTGTTGGTATGTTTTGAGCTGTAAAAGTATAGCTACGGTCTGCACAACCAGGAAATTGGAAAGGAGACATATTGATATTGGGTGTAGCTATACTAGGGACAGGATCTGTAGGGCAACTAAAGTATTGTGCATAATCATTTGGTAAGTAGTCTATCAAAGAACTTAGTCCAACAGCAAATTTATATATATGTTCTTCATTATTACTTCCTGCAAAAATCATATCAAAGGGTGTACCATTGCCTTTAGATATAGTATTGAGGTTTAAGTTTAAACTACTCTGTGATGCTAAACTTCCTGTATAATCAATAGAAGAAAATGTAGGAACAAAGCCAATCTTTGTATTAGCACTAAAGTTTAGATACGACACTGGAAATATGCGGAATATGTCTGAAATAGTTCTTGTAATTGTATTGACATCTATACTAGTCTTAGTACTCACATCATAATTACCTCCAGAAAGCCAATCATAATTAATGCCATCATTAGTGAAATCTGTAGTTTTAAGCGTAGTTGGTATTGCTCCTGAGAGGATAGTAGTAGATGCAATAGTGTTAGTACCGCTGCCAATATTATTACTTCTGGCTCTTAAAAAGCCACTTACTAATGCCACTGATGCATCAGCGTGTACATACTCAATATCATCATAAATACCCGTTTGACTTAAACCTGTATTGCTGCCACATGAGACAGCCCAATTTTTACACTGGCTAGGGTACCCTAATGATGCTAGTTGATTATAAAAAGATGTGTAATCTGTGGATTTTCCTGTAGGGGCATTCGTTCCATTTGATTGATTAGTAGATCTTAATAACATTTGTTTCGCTGCTGGGCAGTCAAGCCAGTTTAAAGCTGGCTGGCGGGCAGAACTTGAAATATTAAAAAGATTAATGATACCTACGTCATCGACCTGTCTTACCAAGGCTTGTACGCCTGGAGGAACATTTGCTCCTTTGTGAGGAGAATCAAATGAGATATAATGACTTACAGTATGCTGAAATCCTTGATTTTCTAGTTTTTTTAATGCCATTCTAGCACAAACACCCCCCATGCTTTCGCCAATTACAATAGTAGGAGCATTACCAATTCTTTCAGCTTTTACCTGCTTAATAACCTCTGCTACTACATCGGCGTTATTCTCAATATAATCTCCACCATCATTAAAATTAACATAAACTCTATCAAAGCCCTGAACCCAAAGTTTGTTGAAATAAAATGAACCAGAACCATATCTACCTTCTAATTCGCCAAAGGATATAGAGTTTGATGGGTCAAAGCCCTCAACTATAATCACAGGCTTATCAAATTTAGGAGTACAACCATTACCAATATAAACAGCAACGGTTGCACCCATTGGCTGCCCGATTTGTCTACCACTTTTATGAGTTAGGTTCACTGTAAATGTTTTGTATGGTTTCTCTATTTTGTCAGTCATTATATGAATTGGGGTGTATAGGAAGACTTCTTTTTTACCCAAAAGTAGTCTCATCGTAATTACTCTTGTGCCTACCCCTTGATATTCAATAGGAATGTTTTCTCCTAATTTTACTTTCCTTAGACCCTTATTATCCCCAAAGTCAACTTCAATTAAAGATGGCTTTTCTTTGTTAGTAATGAAATAAGCTGGGTCAAAATTAAACACAACATTTTTACTATATAAAGCTTCTGTCATTAGAGCTATAGCACAAATATTTAGGGTGTTATAGCTATTTGTAACTGGAATGCCTTTGGCTTTAGAAGAAGCGTTACTTTCTAATTCTGTTTTAGATAAATATTCGCCTTGAATATCAATAATACCTACAGTGACGTTTTCATAAGTCCTTTCAATGATTTTGGATTTCTGACTATTAATTTCAGTTTCTACTTCATCAAAATCCCTTTATGTTTTACTACTTTTTAAATCAGCTTTCCTTAGACCAATATATAGTTTCGTCCACTCTAATTTATCCAATAAGACATAAGATTGTTCATTAGTAGATAATTTTTTAAAAGGTTCTAATTGACTATCGAATGGAAACCCTTTATTTAGAAAGAAATTTGTTTTCATCGATGATACATCAATTTTACCAATTTGCGAGTCAAAATCTTTAAAAGTATTAGAGCCTTGCTGAGCGAACAGAGTAGAGATGTACAAGTATGAAAATGTAATTAATGTAAAGACATTTAGGATTAGTTTTTTGAATTTTGTAGTCATGTTTTATAAAGAGTTTAAGTGAGATTGTTTTTAATAAGTTTATCAAAGATATATTATAAAATTTATTGGTTTTAGCGTATTTATACGCTATTTTAGATAGAAATAGCTTTTTTATTTAGCGTTGAAGGATGTCGTGTAATTAATAAATGGTACTTTAATTGTAAGGGTTGGTTAATTGATTTTAACCTAGTTATATCAATACAATATTATCTTTTTGTTAGTTTGGTATTGGTGTATTGAATGAATCAAATAAATTGTGTAATTTTACCAATATAACCACAAGTCAATATATATCACTTTTATGCAGATGGATTTATTAGCAGGTCTCAAAGAGCGCTTTTTTGTGAATGCTGAACAAATTGAAGAGATAAAGTTAAAGGCTACTCATGATAGTAGCGCTAGTAAAGCTCCCTCAGAGAAGCCAAGTTTGATTATTGTAGGTGTGTCATCAGGGAGTAAGAAAGAAGAGTTAAATTTTATGGCTACAGAAGAGCTTGCTGGGAATACTATTTTATTGTCAGCAGATATTTTGAGGAACTATCATCCTAATGTTGCTGAGATTAAGCAGGAATATCCAGATATGTTATTGCCACTAACCACAGGTTTTACCAAAGAGCTTTTGCTACACATTGAAGACTATGCGATTCAAAATCATTACAATGTTGTATTAGAAGCAAGTTTAGGCAATGCAGAAAAAGCCGTTCAACGATTAAGTAAATACAAAGAGCAAGCTTATGAGATAGCTTTGAAAGTGTTATCTGTCAATAAACTGTTTAGTTATTTGAATGCAGAAGAAGCGTATGAACATCGATTACTAACCGAAAAAAGTGGAAGACTTGTCTCTAAACAGTATCATGATCAGCTTTGTATTAAGATTCCACAGACACTTCAAAAGTTATACGAACAACAACTACTGGATAAAATCAACATTTATCGACTTCATACTTTTGAAGAAAATGGGGCATTGAAATCCAAGCAAATCATCTTGGAAGAAAAGAAGGAAAAGGCTTTAGAAGCTTATTTGAATGAACAAAACAGAGATTTTACTTCGACAGAATTAACTTATTTAAAAGAGAAAGCTCAAAAGGTAAAAGCCATGAAAGCAAGTAGAGATGCTAACTTTTTAGAGAAAGTACGTTTCGATTTCAACTTCAAGTTTATTTTAGAAGGTAAGGAAGGAAAAACTAAAAGTAAGAAGATGACGGCAGTGTGATTTTAAGCCTATCAATAGATCGAATCTCTTTTATGTATTGATAGGTAAGGGGTTGTTCACTAAACTGTCATAAAAGCTCTGCTAATCATTTCCTGTTCGTTTCTACTTATTTTATATTTTGTAGCTATTGTTTTCCATTCTGCTACGGCTTGCTTAATCTCTTCAATAATTTGCTTGGCACGTTCTTGTTTTAGCCTAAAAAATATAGCGACATCCAATGCAAGATTAGTATCCAAAGCGTTATCATTTTCTGAAATGTTTAATTTTAATCCAGTACCAGTTTCAATGGGATTTATATCAAAGGCAGGGGAGAGTACCCAACCTTTGTTTGTCAATAAAAATCCATGATTTCTAAGATGGTCATCTGTATTAGAGACACAAATATTAAAGACAATTCTTCTCCAAAGCTGTTCTAAATCACCCTCTACATTTGAACCATTTCGCATGATAAATTCAGCTAATTGTAAGTAACTTACCCCATCTTGAAAATCTGTTCCATCGGTATATCCTAATAGTGTCATGGCAGATGCAAAATGAATCCTTTTATTATTGACTCTATCAAAACGTTTTGTCAAAAAAGTATGATGCTGACCACTAAACTTTTGAATCATTGCTTCTGACATTTGAATCCCCGATTTTTGGGCTAATTCATAAATGACCATTTCCCATGCAGCAGTATCTCGATTATCAAAGTTACTTGGGAATTTTGCAATCCATAAATGGTTATTGGTATCTACAATACTTGCTTTGGGTCTTGCACCTCCTAAAGATGAACCAGGAGCAATGAGCATATTTAACCACTTTAAATAATCAGGATTATCTACACTGTCATCTTTTTCAAGTTGAAGACTAGCTTGCTCTAATTCTCTTAGTGAGGTAAAAGGTGGAGCAGCCATTGCCTTATTATCATTTAAAAATGAACCCTCAATAGATTCCTTAAAACGTATTGCTCCCATTCTATGTTGGTCATAGACACCTAAAAGGTAATCTGTTTCAAAAAGTAATTGTTCTTTACGCCCCTCTAATCTTGCCATAGCAGCTTCACGCCTACGCATGAGTAAACGTCCCCATCTGTCGGGTGAAGAATCCATAAAAATTCCAAAATTACCTTTAGTATCATTTAAGTATTGCTTTCCACTATATAATGCTAAATCAGGGTCAAGTGAAAAGAGATATTCATTGACTGTCAACCACTGTTTATCATATTCAAAAGTAAAGATTTCTTTTCCTCTGATTTGTGTGGCTGATAACTCTCCCATTAATTGAGGTTCAGTTGAGGTTTCCCAATCTGTAAATACAGCAATATGTCGTTTTTTCTCTGCCATTATTTTATGCCTATTTAGTTTTTCTGCTTGCCCGTCTTTTGACTAATAAATCGGCATCTTGTAGTTTCCTACCTAAAATATCATCATTGGCTAGGTTTAGAAAGTTTTTTTCTAAACCCAAAACGAACAGTACTTGCAAGTAAGTCCCCATCGCAACACTTGGCGTACCTTTTTCAATTAACCATAATGTGGTACGACTAATGTCCGCACGTTCAGCAACTTGTTCGGCACTTAGTTTTCTTCTTAGACGAGCAAGTCTAATATCTTCTCCTAATTGAGCTAATATTTTAGCAGCAGTCGGTAATAATATAGTTGCTTTAGAGTTCATAATGTTTGATATTACGAACAAATATATATATAATGTTTATAATATCAAACATTATAGGGCAGAGCTATTGTTTTAGATTTTTAACCGCCATCCCTTTCTTATCCATCTCAACAACCCGCTCTTCAGCATTGCTGGACGGAATAACATTGCTTGACTTTTCCTTTTTTTCAATGGTTTTATCAATCTTTTCTTTTAGGGAATCAAGTTCTTTTTTGACTTTAATAAGTTCATTTTCTCCTTTAAAGTCTTCTTGGATAAACTTTCTTAAATCATTGATATTTTTATTGATATTCTCAATGTTCTGTTGTACACTTTCGATTAAAGCGGGGATTTTGACGAGTGTTCTCTGTGGATATTGTACGGCTATATCGGGGGTATTCGCAAGATTTCCTCCATTGAAAACATACTTTTCATTACTTTTTCCTTGTATGATTAAGATGTTTTCTAAACTTACTCTATTATCAAAGTCTCTTATCTTAGTCGTTTCGAAATACATTTTAAAGCCTGCATAAGTGCCTACTTCGGTAATTCCTTCTTGAGAGATACTATCTTTTAATTTAACAAGATATGCACCTAATCCCTTTTCAGTTTTTATGTCAAACTCCTTTTTATCAAAAAGTGAATCTGAATGACGAGTAATAAATTTTTCTAAGGTCTGTGAATTAACCAAGTATTTATCAAGATTAACCTTTTCTGCATTAAACGCTAACTGTTGTTCTAAAAGAAACTTTTGATCTTTCAGAAATGCTTCTTTTTTTATTTCATTTAATCGTAAGGAAGTTTCCAACCCTTCAATCTTTTCTTCCGCCAGTCGCTGGTCTTTTAGAAACATAAACTTTTCAGATTCAACTTTCCCAAGTTCCCGTTCTAATTTTGCTTTATCAAGGAGCATAGTATTTCCAGAAAGAATGGCACAGTACTCGGCATAATTCATGCCATTGGCTTCGTCCATTCCGCCTTCGTCAATTTTCCGTACTCCCAGCTGATTCGATTTAATCTGGTTAATAAAAATACTTTTGTTAAGCAGAAGATTGAATTTATAAGAATCTAGCGTCTGTTCAACGGCATAGACAAAATTATGTACTTCATTATTATTAAACTTCATGGCATATTCATTGCCTTGTCTGGCACCTCTACCAATTCGCTGTTCAAATTCAGAAGGTTTCCATGGAATATCTAAATGGTGCATGGCAATCATTCGACGCTGTGCATTTACGCCAGTACCTAAAGTACTTGTCGAGCCAATCAAAACTCGTACTTCACCACTATTCATTTTTTCAAATAGCTTTTCTCGCTGTTTATCCGTTTTGAAAGATTGAATAAAAGCAATTTCATCGGGTATTAAGCCTTTTTCAATCAACTTATCCTTGATGGCAAAATATACATTGAACCCCGTACTTTTTGAGGAAGGTGTACTCAAATCACAGAAAATCATTTGAGTCGCTTTGAAGTGATTACCTTCCTGATAGTAATCTAATACTTTATGACAGCATTGATTGATTTTATTATTGACATCATCGTTAAAGTTGGGATGAATCAATCGCATATCTAATGCCATTTTTTTGCTCTCATTGGTGGCAATTAGCATTTTTGCTTTTTCCTCACTTTCACTTAGTGGATTACGATAGATTAAAGTACCGTCACCAGAATTGGCAAAATCTTGTAAACGCAATGAAAAATCCTGTTGCTCTTTGGTTTGTGGTAAAACCACTAATTCAGTTTTGGCTTTGGCCGGGAAGATGCCAACCATATCACTTGTTTTGTAATCTGTAATTTGACTATAAAAAATAGCTAATTCTGGTACTTTGATGTATTCTCGAAATCGTTCTTTTTGAATGATATTATTGGTAATGGAGATTTCGTACTCTGTTGATTTAACACCATAAGTAGCAATCCAAGAATCGAAATTAAAAATCTGTTGTTTCTTTAATTCTTTGGGTCGAAGGTATTTGAAAAGTAAGTAAAGTTCATTCAAAGAATTAGAAATAGGTGTACCAGACAGAAAAGTAACCCCTAAATCTTTCCCTTTTTTCTCCTGTAAAGTTCGTAGTGCAACCAACATATTTAAAGCCCTGTCACTTCCTTCCATACCTCCTAGACCTGCTACATTATTATGTCGAGTACTGTAAGTAAGGTTTTTGTAAATATGCGATTCATCAACAAAAATATGGTCAATCCCCATAGAATCGAAATTGAGTACATCATCACGATGTTCCTTAATCGCTTCCATTTTGGTTTTAAGCTTACTTTCTAAATTAGCCTGTCGTTTCAATAAGCCTTTGTATTGTTGTTTAGTCTCATAGGTTTGTGACATCGCATTCATCACCTTCAAATCCTTGTTCAGATTATTCAATTCATCTCCAAGAACAGCCGAAAAGGCTTCATGAGAATGAGGTATTTTGCTAAACTGTTCATGGGTAAGAATTACACAATCCCAATTATTGTTCTTGATTTGATTAAAGATGTTTTCCCGATTCTTTTTACTAAAATCTACATCACCGCTGTAAAGTAAGCTGGCATCTGGATAAGCCCTTTTGTAGGTTTCAGCAATTTGAGCAATGTTCGCTTTCAAACAAAGAATCAAAGGTTTATTGGCTACGCCCAAGCGTTTCATTTCATGGCTTGTTACAATCATTGTCAATGATTTACCCAAACCAACTTGATGGTCAACAATTCCACCATCTTGCTGAATCAACGTCCAAGCCGCATCTTTCTGGGATTTATATAAATCAGGAATGCCTAAATTCTGTAAGTTTAATTGTGGGAAAGTTAAATGTTCACCATCATACTGAGGTTTTACATAGCAGTTAAATTTCTGATTATAAGTTTTGGCTAAATCATTCTTAAATTCAATGTCTTGTTCATTCAAAAAGTTGACGAATTTGTTTCTAATATCCTCAATCTTGTTATTGACCAAAATGGTTTTATCCTTATCTGTCACATAGATATTTTTACCTTTGTCAGCATCGTAACCTATTAGCTTTTCCATTTTTGGCGTAGTATTGTACAAAGCATGTTCCAGCAAATCAATTCCATTTACTTTATTATTATCGGCAGCAACGGCATACAAAGTATTGATATTTTCATTGCGTTCATACTTTTGGTATGAAATCATGTAGTTGTCGGTATTTTCTAAATAATCTACCGAAATACTTGAACTGTTGAAGAGCTGACGAGCAAAATGTTCATAGATTTTAGGAGAAATCCATCTTTCTCCCAGATTAAAATCTAAATCATTAAAACTAATAGGAGTAGGGAGAACCTCCTTTAAACAATCTAAAGTATGCTGTAATCTTTCCTTTTTTTGTTGGTCTTCAATGTGCGGTAAATTGTTTTCTAACCAATTGATTTTCTCGACCACATTCCCAGAAATAACAGAAGCAAAACCTTCAAATCTAGCAGTTTTAGGATTATAAGCTATAAGTTTATCCGCTAATAATTGCTGTTCAATGGCAGTCTCATTATTTTGACTAAGTTTAGCTATGTAAGGCACATCAGCAAAACCATATTGATTCAATGAAACATAAAAAGCATCCTTGACAGAATAATCATGTACTTGATTAAAACCAACGGGTTTATGGAAAATATCAGCTTTTATAAATTCATTATTTTCAACTCGCTCTAGCCCGAAAAGTGGCTTATTCTTAGGGTCTTCGTCTAAATAAATTCTATTGCTATTCAAAGAACCATAAACACTCTTAAAGTTATCGTATAGTTCATTGAGTGATTTTCTTAAGACTGGATGCTCAATTTTTTCGGCTAATTCGTAGCGATACAAATCATCGTAAGTTTTACGGATTTGCATCACCGCCAAATACATATTTTGTAGTTCCTTAGTATAATCAGTAGGAACTAAATAATTAGTACCAACATCAATTTTAAGCTTGTATAATTTATCATTTTCAATGACAAACTGACCATCAATATCGCTTTCGGTCAGAGGTGTTTTATAAGGAATGTTCTTGGGCAATGTTGCTGTAATGTGCGAACTAGCTTCAACTGGATTAATAGGAACAGCAGGTGCAAAGAGGTCTAATTGAAAAAGATTAACTTTCTTACTAACGGAAGTCGTGTTAAATAGCGAAGGTTCAGTAACCTTCGCAGCAAGATTATTGGTAAAGTTTTTCTTGAAATCAGCAGCCAGTATTTCATCCACAGCTTTACAAATTTCAGGTAGCCCTCCCGCTTTTAAATACGCTAAATTCGGTCTGCCATATTGGTCTTTCCCGAAGGTTAACTCGTCAGAAATGATAGTATGGCGATTCAGATGAAAGAATTCATTGAGGTGAAATTTGTGAGAGGATTTTTCATTCGTAATCAAAGCAGTTCGTACTAAAGATTGTTCCATTGGATTAAGTGTGGTTTTAGGTCCAGTCTTTTGTAAAATCAATAAATCTGCTCCTGCCTGAGTACCAGCGTCCAAAAATGTATTTTGAGGTAATCGAATGGCTGAAATGAGATTAGCATTAGCCATTACAAATTGTCTGATAGGCAAATGAGCGGGACTATCCAACACACCATAAGGCATAATATGTGCCAAAACTCCGCCTTCCTTCAACAAATCAAGGGATTTAATAAGGAAGAAATTATGAATATGGTTACTTGCCTGTCGTTTTACTTTATTCTTGTTGAGATTATAAATGGGGTCAAAAACCTTAAAATCGCCAAAAGGAATATTGGAAGAAATTAAATCATAAGTCCCCATTTTATGCTTATCAACAGTTTCAAAAGGAGCATTTATACTGTTAGTATAAAGTGCCTTTAGGATTTTAGCCGTTAAATCGTCTTTCTCTATAAGTAAGCTATCTTTCATGGCAATTCCCAATTGTTGGAACTCACTAAAGAATAAGCCAGTACCAGCACTTGGATCAAGATAATTATTAGCTTTTACACCATTTTTTAGAAGGGCATTTCCAATGGAACGAATGAGTTCAGGAGAAGTGTAAAAACTGGTGAGGATACTGTTTTTGATACTCTCGATATTTTGCTGATAGTTTGGCTTTGAGGATAAGAAAGTATGTAATTCTTCAATCTGAGGTTTGATTTTTAGTGACTCTAAACTCCAAGAAGAGATATTATCCAAAGGCAAGAGTAGTTCTTTTAAACCTCCCCAACCTTTAAATTTTGAGAGCATCTCTTTCTCATCAGGCGTAGCAACTCTTTTTTCTTCGAGGATTTGGTACGCAGTTTTGAGTCCCTCCAAATTATCTTTGAGGACTTGCTTTTTTTGATAGGACATTTCGGCAGAAGGTTTAGAATAATACAGAGCTATGTGTTTAATGAAGCTGATTTAATCCAAAAAAAAGGATTCAATCAGTGTTGAGATAGATTTCTCTTCATCAATCAACGAGCGATATTCTTTAGAGAAATAAAGGATTTTCGCCCTGGTCTCATCATCAAAAACATCAATACTAAAGGCGTATTGCTCCACCAATATATCATACAGTCTCGTGTAGCTCGTCTGAAAATCAAAGAGCTGTTTATTTGCTATTTCCTCGGCTTCAGCAGACTGAAAACCTAGGAGTATAAGCCTTTCCAATTCGCTATAATAGTGTTGAATTCTTTGATTGATAAGAGATTCCAAATCAGCTTTTGGATAGTAGTCCAAGATGTCAGGATTATTTGCTTCTAAAAAAGCAACGACTGTTTTTTGTTTTTCAGAAATGACAGAGTCTTTGAAGGATAATTGCGCTTGCATATAAAAGATAGTTTAGTATGTATATAACTAATTTTAACATAAAATTAATAACTTTAAACATTATTCAAAATTTAAAAAGTATAATTTGGAAGAATACATTAAAAAAATAGAGATGAACTAAAGAAGAATCTGAGAAAATCGGCATGACTGTTGTCCAAAGACAGCCTTCTCGGGGCAGTTGGACAAGGCTTACTAAGACAGTCTTTGGAAGTAATTGCAAGAGTTCCCATCATGAAATATAGGCTTTAGCTACACACGATTTCATGATGGGAACACTTGCTTGGGTTATAATAGTAGAAATAACACCTACATTTTGTTGCCTATTTGTAGAAGAATGAGCCCATAGAGGTCGTTTTAAATTGTTTTAAAATTTACCTAACGGATTTATTCAAGAAGAATAGTGAAGTCAATATTGAGGGGAGGCATATCAAGTTGTATTGATAAAAAAGCAGCTTCAACATTAAGGTTGAAGCTGCAAAGGAAGTGCTATTTGTTAAAGTTTAAGCTCAACTAGGTATTTATAACAGTCTCTCTTTAAATTATTGAAGATTTACAATTGAAGCCTTAAATTTTACACCTTTAAATCTTAGTGTATCAGGAGAATCTGCAAACCACTTCTTGCCATCATCTCCCAATTTTAATATAAAAGTAGCATCAAATTCTGCCTCAATATAGTTGTTTGTTAAATCTAATTTAGTAATCGTTAACCTGTTTTTTTCCTTTGGGTTACTCAACACTATATAGGTATCTTTTAAAATATGTCCATCATCTTGTTTTGTAAAATATGAAGCGCTGACAGTATTCGTGTTAATCGTGGAATCATTCAAACAATTACTTTGAACGGATTCTCCCGTAAATTCATGTTTTATGATGTCAAAACTTCCTTCTCGCAATGGAATTTTACCAATTCCAAAAGCCTCTCTAAGAAATCTATCTTCATTATAAACTACAATTTCAAAGCTAATACTTTGGGTGCATTTCTTTGAATAACCAATTCTCAAATTAGTGTTTTGCCAAGGCTTTCCATTAATAGCTCCCGCTATTACTTCTCCGCTAACATGTGGGTCTATTTCTTCATTTTTACAACTTTGAAACCATAGTAAAGTTGTAAGTATCAATATCATTATTGTGTATTTCATCGGATATGATTTTTATCTCCAACCACGTCTTTTATATTATGATTGAAGTACGATTCACTTAGAGATTACTAATTTTGTTGTGGCAGATGCAATATCAGATGATAACTTAACCATATATGTTCCTGATAACATATTACTGACGTCAAGGGTTTTGGAATATTTTCCTTCCTTGTAGCGTTCATTAGTAAATAGGTTTACGGTTTGTCCAGTTATATCTATCAAATCAAGTGAAATATTTTGTTCAATTGGATTATCGAAATTTAGAGAGAATGTTGTTTGATTTGGATATCTGAAAAAAGCAGAATGGAATAATAAAATGATTAGAAAGAGAAATTGTTTTTCTATAAAGAGAATAGGTTTTTTGTTCCCCTTTATAAAGGTAGAATTTAGGCTTTTCATAATAAAAAAGTTAATAGTTAGAGCTTACTTTGTTAAGGGCTTTTCAGCTGTTGCCCCTATCATATTCTATTGTAGATTGATAGCTGTTAAAAATTAATAATGTATAATTTTAATGCTTAATGGAGTAAATTGATGATGTGATAAATTATAGTGTAAATATTTGTTTTTTTTTGAAGTATTCCAAATTATTTTATGCTTATTTTAATTATATTTTATATGTAATTTGTTCAAAAAACAACAAACTTAGTTTTATGTAATTATCTATTATACGAATAGTTGTGTCTTCTGATTACACTTTTAACCACACCAATGATTTTAAGCATTTCTTTTATAACAAAAGAGTAAAGTTTCCGGTATGTGGCATCATATAAGATTATTCTAGACTAGGGGAGTAAATGCGAACTATTAAGGCTAAACGTAATGATTCAAATAGTAAGTTTCTTGATTATTCTAGAAGTAAGATAAGAATAATGTATTTTGTCGCAAGAAGTCATTCTAATGGAAGTTTCTCTCTGAGAAGAATAAGCTCTTTGTTTTCTTTTCTATGACCAGATTTTCAACCCTTATTCTACTGAGAGTTATTCTGGAAGCCTTATTTTTGATTTCTGCGTCTGTATAGATGGTCGTAAATAATTGTTGGACAGGTAGTTAAGTGTGGTTTTCTATTGGTAGCAAAGTCAGTAGCATCAAACTTTGAGTTTACCTCAAATACTACTTGTGAGTGATACCTATATCCAGAATTTATCATTTTAATACTAATACACTAATTCATAATTAGTACTTCTACCTCCAGCATTTTCTTTCTTTAAAACTCCTTTTGACATTAAACCTTGAATGTCTCTCAGGGCTGTATCTGCCGAACATTTGGCTATTTTTGCCCATTTAGAAGAAGTAAGTTTCCCTTCAAAATTATCCATGAGTTTGTTCAATAAAAGTTGTTGTCTTTCATTAAAGGACGTATTTCTGTGCTTTTCCCAGAATCTTGCTTTTTTCAGTACTTTTTCAAGAATTATATCCGTGTTTAGTAAAGCTTCTGTTAAACATGTTAAAAACCAATCAAGCCAAATAGTTATATCCGACGTGCCTTTTTGTACTTTTTCTAAGGTTTCATAATAAAGATTTCGCTGTTTTTGAATCTGTGCCGACATACTAAAAAATCGTTGGCTACTGCCATCTGCTTTTGATAATTGCATATCTGTGATGGCTCTTGCAATTCTACCATTACCATCATCAAAAGGGTGAATAGTGATAAACCAAAGGTGGGCAATTCCTGCTTTTAAAACAGGGTCAATCACTTGGTTTTCATTAAACCATGTAATAAATTTTTGCATTTCTTGATTTACTTTTGAGGCTTCTGGTGCTTGAAAATGGATTCTTTCTCTACCCATTGCACCCGACACAACTTGCATAACGCCAGTTCGCCATGTAGCTACCGTTATCGGGTACATTCCACTTCTTCCAGTTGGGAAAAGTGCAGCGTGCCAATTAAATAAACGTTCATCGCTCAGTGGCGTTTGGTTATTCTGGGTGGCGTCTAACACTACTTCAACGATGCCATCAACATTTCTATCAGAAGGTACTAAGCCAACAATATCTATTCCTAAACGCCTTGCTAAAGAGGAACGAACTTGCTCTGGATTAAGAAATTCTCCTTCAATTTCAGTTGATTTTAGTACATCTAAAGTAAGTGTAGCCAGAAAAGCCTCTTGTTGAAGCACAAAGCCTAACTGTTCCATTTTACCCATAAGTCTGCCTTGTAAATTTCTAACCCTGCCAAGTGGTGCAGAAAGCAAAGCATCGTCCCAAGTAAAATTTGTCCAGTCAGCCTGTTGATGTATGTAGTTACCCATGTTAAAATAGATTATGCGGTGAATATAGCGATTATTCTCCGCATAATATGCGGAGAATAGCTTTGTTTTTCTTCGCAAGGCTAACTTGTTGTTTAATTAAAAAATATTTCTGTTTCGTAGAGGCTGTAGACAGAGTAAGTATTTTCTTCATTAAGTATTATACCTATTTATGGGGATTGATTGTGTCTTTTTTGCCAACTAAATTTGTTTTATATTTTTTAGATGTCTCTTGTAAATAACCCTTTCTAATGTGCTGTGAATATATGTTGGTATCAGTGACACAAATTTGAATGATTATCCAAATTTTTATATTCCCGTTAAACTAAAACAATTTAAACTTCACAATTATGAGGATTCAATTAAAGCGAATTGGGTTAAGTATGGCACTTTTAGGCTCTTTGCTGTGCTTAACATCTATGGATGCTACAAATAAGGATGATGAGGGTGTCATTGTTATTGGAGTAGCATATACAAAGAAAAAATGTACAAGTGGAAGTGTTTCAAGTACATTTTCGGAGGTAGCAGGCTATTCATACTATACATCTGAAGGAAATGATTACAATTCTTTATCAACAAGAATACAATCTGAATTGGCAGAACATTATGGGATTAGTCGAACAGATGTTTCTATTAAATCGTCAAGAAGTCCTTTCGCCGTTATTATCCAATACGATAAAGAAATAGCTGGCTGGAAGTGTTCAGTAGTAAAATATGCAGTTGGTTTTGGAGATGATGAAGACCAAGCTGAGGCTAATGCTGTTAAAATGAAAAATTATGATTCATCAAGGTCTGTCTATTCAAAAATTAAAACGATCCATAAAAAATAAGCCTCATTTTTCCGCCAAAACATAATTAAATGGGAAGAATAAGATATTGTTCTTCCTGATACTTTCAATCCCTAAATGATTGCTTTAAGTGTAATTTCGACTTCTTAACTTCAAATATCAATATCACTAATTTTTACAGGGATGATTTTTTATCGGCAAACTCATCAATGATAGTGAAGCTTTCAATTTGCAGCACTTATTTCTCACACATTGGATAAATTGAATGTACTTGGTCAATTTTTCTTCCAATAGCCCATGAGTAATCAATTCAATAATCAATGCCTTTTTTATCAATTATCGAGGTATTAAGTGCTTCAAAAAACGATTGGTATTTTTCAGGAACTTTTGATACCTCATGATATATAATGGCACAACTTCAAAGCGTCTTTGATTCTAAGAGACAATTCATTCTTGGCAATAATCTCTTTATAGGTTTAGACTTCTCGTTGAAGATTTAGAGACTCTTTGTCATTATCAGAACCATTAGCAACGGATAAATTTGAAATTCCACCTTTTTTAAGGATTGATACCCTGTTATAGATATTTGCACTGGAGACATTAAATTCTGTGGAAGCTTCAACTGCTAAATATTCTTTGTAATACTTTGCGAAAGTTAGCTTTTCTTCCTGACTCTATGATTTTTGATGTTTGCCTATGACAACACAAATTAAAATATAACTTAATATGTGTCCAAGTTTTTAGTGGGCTGGATTCCAAGTAGCTGTGTTAGCTATCTTAGTGGCAGGTTATTTTCATGGAAACTTTGTTTAGGAAGGTTTGTATATACGAGTCCATCATTTTAACTGATACAGTTTGGTGAACAGACTCTACGATACCCCTGTTTTACTATGATTTTTACGCCATATTGAATTGATTGTTTCTCAAGTAAAACCAAACCTGCATTGGTACAAAGTTTTTCAAGTGCTGGTTCAAGTAAAGTAATTTCATTCGGTACAATAATATCTTTTTTAGGACGAGTAGGAGTATTGGGATTGATTTCCTTTAAAATGGCATTGATTATCAATAGTACTTCATTGATAATCAATGCTATACTGTAAATAATATTGTCGAGCTTTTTTCATTTTGTACCTTTAGTAGCAAGCGATAATGTGTCCACGATAATTCGTTAAGCACTACGTGACGAATTGGAAAAGCAAGATAGAACTGACGAATTTACTCTAAATTGGTATGATTAAATCCTTTTCCAAACTCAGCAGATAATTCTTGAGACAATCGTTGTAAAATATTATCTCCATATTTAGCCCTTCCATTTCCCTGTTGCTCTCTTCCACGATTTTCTGACCAATGTGTCAATAGGCATCAATCATCGAAAGATTGACAGTCGAATAAGCCCTTTGTTGATTGTTGAACATTACGAAGAATTTCGGAAATAGAATAATAAAGTGTAGTCATGGTTTTGTTGGAATTTATTGGGAAAGACAAGGAATAGTTGATGGATGAATAGGCTCAAATTTTTCTCAACAAGACAATTGTTGACTAAATAGATAGTTGTTTATTCTGTATAATTAGGAATTGGATTCCTAATTATACAGAATAAACACAAGAAGAGAGAATGAGTCTTAATGAAAATATCCGTAACCTACGGCGGTTTTTGCACCGATGCCTTTGTCTGATAAAGCATTTTTCATCCATTCAAAAGCCGTTTCCAGTAGAGTAGTACTTTCTTTATCTTTACAACCCAAGATAAACTGAAATGCTGTATCTTCAACTGTTAAAAAGAAAATGGGATTAGGGTTTTGTATATCTGTCGGAGCTTTACCTTCGCCATAATAATCAGGATAATGCACATTCATTATATCAGGTTTTATTTTGGGAGGAGTCAAAGGCATAGCATCAAAGAAAGCGATTTTTCCCTTTCTTGATTCCTTATAATAACTTTGGTCAACACACCCAAAAATATCACAGAACAGCTTATTTTGAAATGCTTGCGTTTCATCGCTATTATACATTTCAGAGATTATATAGCTTCTTGTAATTCCTTTAATTGCACTGGCAGGAATATAAGGAAAACCATAAATATGGTGCAAGGTGATGCCTGTTTCATACACACTGTCAGTGCCTAAACCAACAATTACTCGCCAGTTGGGTTTGAAAGAGTGACATTTTATAAAATCTTTATAGAAAATTTTTTCGGCATTTGACTTGTGCCGTTTGACCAAATCATCAAAGACAGACTTTGTTAAACCATAAAACTCTCGTATTTCATATTTATGCTCTTCATATTTACCATTTGCTAATTTCTCTGAATAACTACCAAAGAAGCGAAATTTATAATTATTTTTGCTGTCTTTTTCCCAACGAGAAAACTTATTGAGCTTTAATGCAAAATTATCAAAATCAATTGTTTTAAATCTCTTTAATTCATTTGTAAGATTTTCAGAATACTTTGGAAGGTAAGTCGCTCTATCAAAGTTGAAAGAGTCGTTTCTTTTGTTCTTCCAAAGTTTATTATATTCATCCATAATACTTGTGTTTGTAGTGTTGTTACGACTAGAATCAGGTATTAGCTCGTTAAGTTTGGAAAAATCATTTATAGTTTTTTTGTTCTTTGCCATTTTTATACAACGTCTTGAGCGTTATTATCGTCTTCTCCTTCAATTAAACCTTCCGAAAATCTTTTAAGCCAGCCGAATAATGTAATCACTTCACTTGTTAAGGCTCGATATTTATTAGAATCCAACTCAACAATTGATTTTAATATATCGTTTTGGATATAATCGTTAAAGTAAGCTCTACTTTGTATCCATGTTTGTGTTTGTTCATATAACAAATGATAAGGTGTACCGTCTGATTTACCTTTTGCCTTCATATAGGCAAAAGTAGCTCCAAGTCCATGTGTTTTAATCAACATTGGAATTTTACGAGAATAAGCTTTATATTCTTTAGCATATTTATGGAAATAATTTACTAAGTCAGCCTCAAAGTTATCTTTTTCGTTTTTCCAATTGCTAAGATTAGTTTCTGCATCTTTTAAGAAAGCATCTAATAAATCCTTGTTTTGTTGGTTTTTTTCAAGTTTTTTCTTGAATTTATCTTTGTATGCTTTGATAAATAAATCAGAAAAATCTATCGTTTTGCCATCAAAAATAAATGTGTCTAAACTCAATACTTGATTGACACATTTATAAGCATAATCAGCACGTCCTTGCTCTATTCCTTTTACTGTTGTCATCGCTCGTAAGGTTTAAGTGTTAGAGATTTTTGTTTGAACAATTCCTTTTCCTAATGTAGCACCACCTCCAATTTGAAAAATACTTGGCAACTTTTTGATAAACGCACACATAACTTTTTTAGACAAGTCTGTTTCTTTTTTACACTCTTCCGTCTTGTCTAACTCCTCAATTGTAAGGTCTTTTACAGTTTTCCCATGTTCATCTTTCTTTTGGGAATCAACCATAATTGGTGCAGACATTACCATGCTATACATTACTGTTTCAGCAGGTAAAAACTCTTCGGTAAATAAAGCTCCATTTTTAACTGTTCCTTTATCATTATCAATACCAATTCTTGTAATCACCTCAGTACTTAGATTGACAAAATCGGTAAAGTCATCGTTTGATAGTACTACAATATCTTCTTTAATCTTATCATTCCAAGACGTAGGTAAATTATCTGAAAGCCAATTTTCTAACGGTTTACCATCTATTGTTAAAGACGCTGATTTATAAATAAAAGCATATTCTTCTAATACAATTGAGTTGCCTATTTTAAGTTTAGATTTCGCTTGATTTAACAATAAACACATACCTTCTTCAAGTCCAGTTTGATAATCTTCCTTGATTGTGAAAGGTTTATCTGTCAAAGCCATATCTCTTTCAAACTGTTGAAGTACTTTAGGGCAGGTAATCCAAGCAAAAACGCCTTTCATACTTTTAACTGGAAACAAGAGTAAACGAGCATCTGTAAATGCCAACGCCCCTGCATGAGCATCATTGCCTGCGTCTTCTGTCCCGAAAAGAGCGTTGGTAATAAGTGAATTTACTCCTTCAACACTTTCAAAAGCCTGTCGAATTGCTCCCTTTAAAGAAGAGCTTTCGATTTTAGGAAAAGAAGTATGTCGTTCTCGTTGAATAGGTAAATCAACTATACCCAAATCTGAGCCACTGCCAGCGTGTAAGGGCGTTTCACAGATAAAAAATAGGGGTTTGGCGTTTTGGTACATAGTGTTGTTGTGTTATGTGTAATACTTATTTGCTATTGTCCTTAATTATTTCCTCAAGTTCCTTCTTAATGTTATCAATACTCCAAATTGGCAATCCTGCTTTTTGAGCGGCTGTTATTGCCTCAAACGATTTCTTTAGAGGATATTTAGGTATTGGAGTAGATATTTCACTTTCCAAAAGAGGAGTTATGAGGGTTGGCTTTCCATATACTCCCGAAATAGCATAAGTAGAATACTTTGTACTTTTGGCAACATCTCCATCCATAATACCGCTTTTACATTCGATATTCAGAATTGTTCCTTGATTAGTAAATATCAAAATGTCGAACTCATCTAATTGACTTTCAGCTTCGTCAGAATAAGTTCTTACGCTTGAATATATACCTAAAGAGTATTTGACCGCAGTACCATAAAGTACATGAAAACACATTTCTTCTAAGATATACCCAAATGGAAACTGGTTTTTTGAGCCTAAACGAAATCTTCTTAAATAACTATTATCATTATGAATGTCCAGTTGACAGAGTTGGTAAATTTTTTTCCAAAAAGATTCTTTATCAGATTGTGTAAAATTTGTACCATTTTCATGTTTCTTCTTGTTGAGTAAAACTAAATTCTCTCTAAGATTTGAAGAAGTATTTTTATATTTCTCATAAAAATCTAACCAAAATACTTGCTCTTCTTTATTACTCTCTTTCATGGAAAGAGTACTTTGTGCGTTAAACCCCATCAATTTCAACGCCGTTTCTATCTTTGTTCTTTTAGGTAAGGAATACGGTATAAGTATTTCCTCATGGGCTGATTTGACTGATATTTGTCCTGTATTTCCTTCTAAATAAGCAACATAATGCTCTGGCTTATCTTTCACATATTCCAGTACTGCCAATATAAACGGGCGTTGCCCTCCAGTTAAATTCCAGAAAACTTTTTTGTTTTTTAAAGCTTCATCAAAAGCTTTTATTGTTTCAGATACTTTTAGAAATTCATTTTGTGCTATCTTGATTTCATGAAATGTAATGATGTTTTTGTCTAAAGTATCCTTTAGATTTTTATCCCATTTTGCGTTTTCTTTAACTTTAGTGGTAAAATTTGTGTCCTTGTAAAGCGTAACAGTATAAAAATCCTTGAATTTAAACTTATCCATTACCAAAGGAATATAATTTACCATTTGATTAAGGGTAGAGGCACATACATAACTGTATTCACCAGAATCTAAATCAAATGTGTTTTCCCCATTTAACTCATCTGTATTGTTCATAGGTTAATTTGCTTTAAAAGGTATAACTTGAAACTTTCCAAAACCATTACAATTAGCTGTATTGTCAGTTATTAATGTTTTTATAATATCAGCCAAATTACTATTATTATTTTCTTTTTTAAAAAGATAAATCGACCCCGCAGGAACAGCCTTTTTCATCGATTTGGGTTCTTTTTTATTTACATCAAATCCACCTATTGAGAGATATTTACCTATCGAGGCACTTACCAATTCAAAACCATCTATGTTATTAAGTTCTTCTATTCCATCGCCACTTTCCCAAAACGTGGGGCTTTGTATATATACTTTTACATATTTTGCTTGCTCAATATCTGTTGAGGAAATCGGTATTTTAGGTTGTTCAATTTTCTTAAATGAAGCCAGTTTTCCTTCTCCACCTAATTTGAGAATGCCATTGTCAAAAGCATAATTAGACTCATATTCAACCAAAAAGCCCCAATTTTTAGCAAACTCTACCATTTCCACTTTATAGAATTGTTCGTTTACTGTTGTTCGTGAGGTTTTAGATAAAGCAATGCCCACTTTAGGGTTTTTCGTGCTAAAATTATCAGGTGTATAAACCGTTGTTCTATAATTTTGCCTTGCGGTGTATGATTCAAATAAATCTTCTACATTGATAAAAAGATTTTCTTCTCGTTCAGTATCCTTGATACTTGGCTTTAGTAATGTTGAAAATGGTACATTTGAAAGGGTGTTATTAATGTATTTTTCAGTAAAGAAATACTCCCTTTTATCATCTACAAACAAATCCAGTGGTGCAGGAATAAGCGTCTTGCCTAATACAGGATTATGTAGATATATATGATGGACTTGAAGTTTTTGTAGGTCTTCGTCCTTAATAGAAAATTTTTGTAATCGTTCTTCTCCACTATTGATGCAAAGGCTTGTAAATAATGCACCCCAAATCACAGATGGATAAGGAATCACCATAGAACTATCTACAAAAGCTTCTTCGCCCTTACTGAAAGGTTTTCCAGAACGAAAAAATAAGGTATCGAGTGGTTGAATAAATAAATATGATTTGTTCATGAGTTGCTTTATTTTAGTTCTCCTGCAATTTTTTCAGCCATTTTGACAAACGATGCAAAGTTATCTATCGACGTTTCTAAGTTTTTTCGATTAAAACCCCTCAATAGAATTGTGTTAACCAATGGCTCATAAATTGACATTTCAATGTTATGCCAGTCTACTGAAGGACTTTTTGCACGTTTTATCAAGCGTTTTAGTTCTACCTTTAACATAGATACTTGTGCCGTAAAAGCAAATTCATCTGATAGCTGCCCGATAATAGGCTTACAGTTTTTTACAAACTTGAAGAGAAAGGTTGAGCTTATTTCTTTATTTTTAAAGGCTTTGGCTAAATCAAACAATAAACATAAATCATCATTCTTACAATACGTTTCACCAATGATTGACGAGCGATTCATAAAAGCTAATCCAGAGGCGTTTTTATCATCAAAGCTTTTTTTCGCATTACCTTGTAATCTCCTAACCTGATTTAATACATCATTTAAAGGCGTTTTGTAATGTGCTATGACAATCCCAGCTGAGAAAGATAATGATTGGTTTAAAGGTTTGTTCACTTTCTCTTTAAAAGCCTCTTGTAGGCTTACAAGCACAGAAGATAAATATTGAATATTAACAAACCCTAAAAAATCATCACCACCAGCGTAAATGGTTTTGCCAGAACTGTTAACAATTACAGTAGCCTCTTTAGCAAAATCTATTAAATAGCCAGATATGTTTTGATGAAAAACTAGCAATGAAATATCTTGAGGTAGATATTCACCACTAAGCCATTGCCCCATGCTATCACCATCAAATGAAATGAGAGCGTAATGTCTTGTATTTAAGGTGTGTGTAAAAGAGGGTATAAACTTTTCCAATATCATTTGTCTCTGATAAGGATTAGGAAAATTTTCTTCTGTGATATTCTCTCTGTAATAATATTCTGTGTCAAAAGAGGTAATGAAAGGTTGTTTAGCGTTAAAATTAATATCAGTAAAATTTTGTAGGCATAAGCTTACTATTTTATTAGGATTAAAGATAATGTCTTTATACTCATTGAGCGTTTTTAGAGATTCTCCTGATATATTTTCAATATCGGCTTTTAGTGCTATTTCAATTGTTGAGGGAAAGCTTTGGCTATCATACATTCTCTTTAGAAAGCTAACGGCACTTAGTCCTTCATTTTTAGCTACTTTAGTACTTTCAAGTGTAATTGCAAAAGAATTCCATTTTGAGTTTAGATAGTTGGAATTAGTGCCTTCACCAAAAAATAAGGCATTTCGTTCACCATCAAGGCTACATTTACGCCCTTTTTCACCAGCTCCTTGATTAAATTGTTGAAATCGGCGTATATTTTTCATACTAGCTAACTGCTGCTGTATATTTGAGTAAGCAGTATTATAGTCATCGTTCTTTATTTCTTCAAACACCCAGTATATCTCTAAATGCTGTTCTATTTGTTGTTTAAAGTGTTGTATAAATATGTCTGTAGGTGCTAATTTGCATAGTTCATCCCAGTTAGAGAATTTATATCCCTTCATATATTTATTTAAAATACCTAAAGAAATATTATAAAATTCATCTCTAACTTTTTTCTCTACAAACGCTCCATCCTTTTTAGGACTTTCTGTTTCGACAATATACAAAAAACGATTGGGGACAGATTCAACATCTATTTTACTTGGAAAAATAGGCTGAACATTCTTTAAAGATTTTAGTCCTGTTTGGGCTAAAATGGATAATATCTGACTCCCTGCATACAAATCTTGCGTTTTCCTTGCCTGAGTAATAAACGATTGTACTGGGCCAATGGTGAAAAGGAAGAGGTGTTTTTTGTTATTGCTCATTATATTGATATTTTCCCGTTGATACTTGTAATAAAGTCATTCTTCAAATTTGTAGTTGGAATGTTTGGATAAACAGCTTTCTTTTGCTCTTTACTTGACAGCTTTAGACTTACGCCACTTTCTAATAATTGAGAATTAAAATTGATAAGTATAGGATAGAATTTCTCACCTACTTTGATAATTTCAATCATCAAGCTTGAAGCACTGCGTGTAACTTTATTTCCCCCTTCAATCAACGCACTTTTTTTTAAAGAACTGTATCTATAGCTTATTGGAAGACCAAAACTTGCTTTTTCAATTGTTTGATGTTCTGTGCCATTTACTATGTACTCTTTTACGCTGTCGTAATCTGGTTGTCTTCTACGTCTGAAATTCATATAGAGTTCCCCAATGTTGTTTAAAGCATCCTCTGCCTTGTTACATCCATTATCAATAATATATATACTGTAATTCTGAAAGTTAGGATACAAGGTTTTTGTATCAACTGAATTTGTTCCAAAATGCTTTTTTATTGTATTTAAGCCTTGCCGAAGATATTCAGAATGTTCTATTAAATTATTTGAGGTGTTGTTAAACTTAAAATCATATTTATTATTTGTATAAGTTTGAATAATAAATCTACCACATCCTCTTCTTGAACGAGTACCCAATGCACCAATATTAGAAAGTAACCAAAAACAATAAGTCGCTTCCAATAAAGCTTCCTTGTCAATTGATGACAATACTACTTTAAAACTACCTGATGTAATAGCTTTCTTCTCATTCATAAAGACCGAATACATAAGATAATCTCTACCGTGCAAGGTTTCAGATTTGTTGATATTATCATACTTAGGAGTGATTAACTCTGTACGTATGATAATCTTACTTCGCTGTTGAGTACTCCCAAATATCTCTCCTTCAAGCTTTCGCATCTCATCAATTGGTAAATGCCCATTCATCGCTCTCCACCAGAAGCGTAACGCTCCTTTGATAGAGGCAGGGCGTAATTCGGGAGTAGTGCCGTCTGCTCCTGCCAGAAACATCGGTGTAATTACTTCGCAAGTAAAAGTGATGGTTTGCATATATGTATAATGTTTTTATCTATTATTTTTCACTTGTGAAACTGTTCCAAAACCCAAGCTTACGCCTTTGCCCAGCCCGATGAAGTCGGGGAGGAAGGCGTTTGTTCTAAAGCGAATGTCGAAGGCTAAGAGCTTTTGTTGTTTGTAAGGCACTATTTTTGATTTTAGTACTTCGTCGATACGTAATGAAATCGGCTTTTCCACATCCCATTTTACTCCTTTGGCAAATGAAATGATATTGGCTTTGAGTACATTTTCTAAAAACTCTATCCGCATTAAATCATCTTGGATTGCCTGATACTTTTCGTAGTTTTCTTGGTTGAGTGCCAACCAATTATACAGTCGGTAGTCGAAAGACTTTTCCCAAATCTGTAAATTGTATTGTGGCATTTGTAGGTTTTTAACAACCAAATTCACAGGGTGTTGACCAATCATAATACTGAGATTTTGATTGTTGAATAGATGGTGAATCTCATCCACGCCATAATCAATACAGATAATGGCAGGGTTTTTACCAATACGTTTGTACTGTATTACTGGATAACCATATAGGAACTCACGGTCGTTGAGATGATTGTGGAAAATGATATGTTCGTTACCTGCTTTGGCAATTACCCCACCTCTAAAAGCAGGGATTTCGTAGGCCTCAATATCGGTGTCGAACTGAATTCTTAATAGTCTAATTTTCGGCATTACGGTTTTTGTAAATGTTTAGTGGTACAAAGGAAATGGTATAAAGTGTAATCTATTTGCACTCAAAAAATTTATATCTAATCAAAACTGAGATATAAATTTTTTAAAAGACGTATTCAAATGGTTGTCATCATTTATGATTATACATTAAATGATAAAAGTATAATTATTTTTTATAAAAGTATCAGGTATTTATACCTGTTTTAACTAATTGATTTATCGTTATCCAATTATCTTATGAATGATAACAAAATGTAGTTAAGCATCATTCTTTGTTTATTTTGTCGCAAAAATCTCCTACATTTTCGACAAAATAAAATACTTGTAAAAATTGAAATAGCGAAAAGGGGTTCGCTATTTTTTGCTGAAGATTTTCTTTTTTTTGGATTCTAAAAAGCTGTCTTTAAAGTCTCAAGGAGTTTGATAATCAAAGGGGATTCACACGTGTAGCATTTGGTTGTATGCGATATTCGGTACTATCAAACCAACAACAGAAGTAATCAGGAGCAGAGATAAAGCGAGGATTATTCCGACAGGTATCATGGCAATGAATGCTTAGAGGCTTTCTAGTCAAATATCTATGAATATGGTTTATCTCACAGTTGATGCTACTAGAAAAATAAATTTAGAAAGAAGGAAAATTGTATTCAAGAAAACTGCCTCCCAAAATCTGGAAACTTATTGGAAAAACAAGTACATTGGTTATTCAAGCCTTAAAAGAAATGACGATAACAACTTATAAATGTATCAATTTGATTAGAAGTTTCAGGGATAATATCAGCCAACAATTGGGTATTTGCGATGGTGGGGCATTCAAGGTACTTCTGCTCAATTTATTGTCGATGTTTGCTAGAATTTACAAAGCTCAAATTTAGCACAACAGTAGCTCCACTATTAAATACCTCGTTGCCTGCTGGCGTTTTGTCCACACGTTATAAATTTATAAAAAACCTACGTTTGTCTTTTCCTGTCGCACCAATTTTATTGTAAAACTTGATGGCTCTTTCGTTGAATATTGGTGTCTGCCATTGAATATTTACACAATTGTTTTTCTGTCCGATATGTTTTAATTTTTCAAAAACTTGTTCTCCGATTTTTAGTCCACGAAAATTTGGGTCTAAATAAAGGCAGTCCAAATATAAAAAAGTCTGTGCGTCCCAAGTCGAAAAATCAAAAGTATATGAAAAGTAACCTGCTAATGCTGTTCCACTTTCAATTACGTAGCAATACAACTTCGGATTTTGTGAAAAAATTGCATTTTTGAGTTGTTTTTCTTTACCAATAGACTTGTATGTTACTTGTTCATATTCAGCGTGGTTTTGACATAATTCAACCAAAGTTGCTAAATCTTTTTCTTCTAATTTTCTGATTATATAGTCCATTGTTGGCTGATTTCGGTTTGCAAAAATTCAATAAAATGCTGAAAATAATCGGGATAGGTTTTGTTGTTCATATACGCAATATAATGTTTCCTTTTCAATCCATTTTTCCCAATTTTTATTGCTTTTATTGAGTTGTTTTTTAAATAAGGCTGTAAAGCCCATTTTGCCATTGCCATAATTCCCATATCGGCTTTTACCATTTCAATTGATGCTTCAGTTAGTGGTAATGGCGTTATTTTTTTAGGACTAACTTTTGCTGGTTCTAACAAAAACTGATAAATAGTTACAGTTTCTAATGGCAAAGAATGTATCAACAAATGTTCATGAATAAAGTCTTCGGCAACGACAAATTTTTTCCCAGTCCAAGAGTGATTTTCAGAAACTACCATCATCATCTCATCTTGAAAAAGTTCTACATACTTAATGTTTTCGTCTTTAATTGGGTCACTAATAATGGCAATGTCTAAAATATTTTCTTGTAATTTTTGTAAAGGATAATGAGTTGCTTCCATCACAATTTTCAACTCAATGTTAGGGTATAAAAGATGAAATTGCTTTAAAACAGAAGGCAACCAATGATAACTTGAATAACATTCTGTGCTAATTCTTATTTCGCCAACTTCGCCAAAAATCAGTTGCTTGATTTCTTTTTCAGTGTCGGAAAGTTTGTCTAAAATCTCGTTGGCTGTTGCATATAATTTTTCTCCTGCTTTCGTTAAAATCAATTTTTTATTGATGCGAAGAAATATTTTTGTACCCAATTGATATTCAGCTTCTTTCAATTGATGACTTAACGCCGATTGTGTTAAATGCAACTTGTCGATAGCCTTTGTAATGCTACCTTCTTCTACAATAGCTTTGATAAGGCGTAAATGTCTAATTTCCATTTTCTGTTCTAAATTTTATACAAAGTAACGATATTAAACAATCAGATTTATATGAAAATAATCGTTACAAATGATGAATTCTTTTCGTTTTTATGGCGTACAAAGTTATTTTAGTTTTGCATCATTATTCATCTTAAAATTTAGAAAAATGGATTTACAAATTAAACATTACGAAAACAAATTAGCCTTTGAAATGGATCCGTCAGATTTATTTGATGCATTAAATAACAATGAAAAAATTGTTCCGCTTGATGCAAGAAAACAATTTGGCTTTGAAGCTGAACATATTCCAATGGCGATAAATATTTCGCATCGTGAAATGAATGAGGAAAGCACCAAACATTTGGATAAAGATGTTTTGTATGTAACTTATTGCGATGGAATTGGCTGTAATGCTTCGACAAAAGGAGCATTAAATATGGCAAAATTAGGTTTTAAAGTCAAAGAACTAATGGGTGGAATTGAATGGTGGAAATTTGATGGTTATGCAACCGAAGGAGCAAAGTCAAGTCCAAGTGGAGAAAAAATTAAATGTGCCTGTTAATTTAAAAGCTGGGTAAATGTAGATTTTATAGGTTTATGTTTGTCCGCTTTCGTTTAGAGGTGTATCTTCTTCGCTTGCATATAGCTCATAAATATATCCATGTTTGCGTTTTTCCTCTAAAAAAAGTGTTGATATAAGTAAATCAATTATCACTCTATGAAATTTACAGATTCCTGATTTTCAATTAAATATATTCGTTTTTTGCTAGTTACGCCTTTGAATACCTGATTTACAATAAAAAACGAAAATATCTTTTTTACTGAACAATTATAAAAATCACTGTAAAAACGACCTCATTTATTTGGGGTTTCAGTAAAATTTGCTAATTTTATGTCAATAGGTGTAGAACTATTTATAAAGAAATAGCCTAAGGGATTTTCCCTTAGGCTATTTCTTTATAAATATCTTCAAAGATTAAAATCCCTTTCAAAAAATGTAAATCTTATCACAATATTAGTTCGTTCAATCACAATGCTCATAAAATCGCTATTGATTTGGTATAAGTCATGAGGTGTCTTTTAATCATACAGTATATCTCTTAAAGAAGATATATTATATTTTTTTCTATTATACATTGCATGTAACTAATAATATTATAATCATAAAAAATAGAACAATTGGCTAATAATCAATGATTTATTGTAAAAATGGCTAGTTTAATTATGATTTAATAAAATATTTTATTTCATTTGATAGAGAATTATTTTGATGATGAATTTATACATGATTTCTCAAATTATATTTCTTACATAATACTTAACAAAAATTGCGTTTACTTCTCTATCTGCTTTGATATATCCATGAATTATTGATTGCCTAGAGGGTATGAAAATACTTACTTATAGGTTTTATTGTTCACTCTTCTAAATATATAAGCAGTATGAAAAACTATCTATCAAACAAGAGCTTCAAAGATTATGAAGATATCCCTAACTTGGATATATTCCAAAGGGCTAAGGCACATGAAGAGTATTTAGATTATCTTAAAGTCAGTGGGTACATGAACTATCGATTACTGGTCAACTCAGGTTGTGGCCCTGAAGTCGATTTAGCTGAGGATGGAGATATTAAAAAGGGAAGTTATGTAAGTTTTGTATGCAATGACTATCTGGGCTTCACACAACATCCAGCCATTAAAAAGGCAGCTATTTCAGGCATCGAAAAATACGGTACTGGAGCTGGTTCCTCGCCACTGATAGGTGGTTATTTTGATTATCATCAAGAATTAGAGGATAAACTATCTACTTTTTTCAAAAGACCTCTGGGTTCCTCCATAGCATACACTACTGGTTATACGTCTAACAGTGCTTCCTTACAATGTTTGTTAAAACAAGAAGATATAGCAATTGTGGACATGGCTGTCCATGCAAGCGTTTACGAAGGGATACAGGGAACAACTATCAAGCGTTTTCTCCATAATAATCTGGATGCCTTGGAGCGTATACTCTCGAACGTCAAGGATAAATATAGAACTAAAATGGTCATTGTTGATGGAGTTTATTCTCAAGACGGAGACCTAGCACCTTTAAAAGAAATTATCAGCCTTACGCATCATTATGGAGGCGTAATCTTAGTTGATGATGCTCATGGGATTGGAGTAATCGGAAATACAGGGCGTGGAGCGATGGAGTATTTTGAAGTGATGGATAAAGTGGACATCATTACAGGAACATTCAGCAAGACATTCAGTAATGTTGGAGGGTATCTGATAGCCAACCCAGAACTGATTTCTTATTTACAGTTTCAATCCAGACAGTATGCTTTTTCAGCAGCAGCGACTCCAGCTATTTCAGCAGTAAGCAGGGCTATTGAGCTAGTTGATGAAGAGCCTCATTGGCAGAAAAGGTTATGGGAAAATATTACCTATTATAAAGAGGGTTTAACAGACTTGGGATTAGATGTCGGTACTACAAATTCTGCTATTATTCCTGTAAAAATCGGAGATGTACAGAAGAACTGTGAGGCGGGTAAATTACTGCTGGAATGCGGTATTTATACTAATCCCATCATGTATCCTGCGGTATCACTCAAGGACTCAAGGATAAGAATGAGCTTGATTGCCACTCATACCAAAGAACACCTTGATAAAGCACTCAATGCGTTTGATTATGTCAATAAAAAGTTGAACATTGCAAAATCTATGAAATAAAAGCAATGGGCAAACAAAAAAATACAGATTCCGAACAAAAAAGTGAAAAGTCAAGAAAAGTAACGGCTGGCCCCATCAGAGAGAAAGCTCGATCAATAACAAGATTAGTGGCAGCAGTAGGAGGGGTTATTCAAAAAAAAGGATATACTGGCCTGACTGGACCCAATATAGCCAAAGAAGCTGGTTTAGATAAAAAGCTAATCTGGACTTACTTTGGCAGTATAGACAATCTAGTCGAAACCTATATTCTGCAAAGAGACTTTTGGAACATGGCCGACCAGAAGATTATCTCGGGATTACTAAAGAACCCAGATGACATTGGTAAAAAAGACATTACAGCCTTGCTTCATGGTCAGTTGGAGCGGATGATGAAAGACAAAGTGCTACAACGAATTATTCACTGGGAAATCGGAGAAAAGAATAAAACACTACGTAAGGTAGCAGACGAAAGAGAAAAAATAGGAGAGTCATTATTTCAGATTATCGAACCAGACTTCACCAATACTGGCGTGGACATAAGGGCTAAACTGGCTCTTCAGATTGCGGGCATTTATTATCTTGTCCTTCATGCCAAGTATAACGGCAGTTTATTTTGTGGTATAGACATTAATAAACCGACGGATTTGGAACGTTTGCAAAAAGCGATTGAGGATAATGTCAATGCCATGTATGATGAGGCAAAAGTGAATAAATAGCTTTTATTCACAATTATCTTTTTTGTTTAATTATGAATAAGCCTTATGAATTTTTATATGACTACCCGCCCTTAAGCGTTCAGCAGGCATTGCCTGAAAGTTACTTCTATTTTTTTGCCAAGGCTCAAAAGTCACAGTTTACGCTGTTTGATTCAGCGAGTTTGATAAGCCAGAGGCTCAATTTTCGCCCCTTTTACATTGAGCTACTAGAAGTAAACAATACTTTGCCTTTCCGAATGACTTATAAGATTACTGAAAAGCAGCATTTCTTATTTTTTGTACTGCATGGTAGCATAGATTTCACGGATACCGAAGGACTTTTTATTTCTTATGCCAGACAAGGGCATTATGCAATGACTTATAATGACATAGGTCTGTATCGGGTAAAAATGCCACCTGGCAGAAACATCGTCTTATGTATCTCCATATTGCCAGAATGGCTAGTATTTGTGTCTAAAGATTTGCCGATTTTAAAGAAATATCTATCTACATTGGATGCTGAAGTATATCCCAATGCCATGTTACCCTACTGTGAAATGGATTTACACATACAGAAAAGGCTCAAAACGATTTACTCTGAAATTTCAAATGGTGTCGGTTCTCTTGACGGCTTGCTAAGATTACAAATTTCACGAACATTAGAAAGGTATAATGTACTAGCCGAGCAGCAGCTGAATAGTATTCCTTACAGAGTAAAGGATTACTTAGATAGACATTTCTACGATACAGACCTTAATTCACGGCGAGTGGCGGACTATTTTGGAAAAACCGAACGTACACTCAGAAATCATTTCAAGGCAACTTTTAATATCACCATACGAGACTACTATACTTCGTGCCGCCTACGTCAGGCCATACTATTGATGAAAAGCAAAAATTTACCTGTAAGTGATGTATTTTACCAAGTGGGATATAATGATGAAAGTACTTTTAGATATGAGATGAAAAAGTACAAAATACGGATGGCATAAATATGAGTGCTGAATTGTGAGTGTTGATTTTTGAATGTAAAATGCTGAATTTCAAAATGTTTTAAAATCTTAGATAATTCTGCACGATTACTTAAACCGCAAATACCTGCGTCAAAATACTTTTAAAAATAGCGAGGTGAAAAATTGGAAAGAATGGAAGCTAATTCTCCTAAAAACCCTTCCAATATTCTGTTTCGTATATCAATGAAGGTTATGAACTTTGTCAGGTAAAATTTTACCAATATGAAGATAAAGCTTGTACTCCTGATATTGCTGTCACTTTGGATACCCGTAACGGTGGATAAAGCCATGGATTTTGAAATCTTTAAGACAGGTATCCTCAAACAACCCTTCAATGATACTTTGGGCTATATTCTTATCTACACTTTGCCGTTACTGGAGTGTCTTACCATCCTATTTCTTCTTATCCCACGGATGCAATACTACGGGATGCTACTCTCGCTAGTCTTGATGTTAGCCTTTACAACTTACGTAGGTCTTGCCCTAGGCGGAGCTTGGGAAGAACTACCCTGTGGCTGTGGGTCTGTAATCAGTTGGATGAACTGGGAACAACACTTCTGGTTTAACCTAAGTTTTACGGTGCTAAGCGGATGGGGTTTTTATTTGGAGAAACTAAAACGAAGCAGTGACGTGGGAGGCGTTACCGCTGAGGGCGTGCCGGCCTAAAGGCTCAATACATTTTCAAACCTTTTAAATTTAAAATTTCATGAAAAATTTAATGAAGAAAAACCTCGTGTTTATTTTTGCCCTTTTTGTAGCGACAACAACCATGTCCTTTAAATTGGCAGAGCAAAAAAATGTAAGCGATTATTGGTTTGCAGTAGATGTTGATGGTGACACCATTGTAGGTTCCACGGATGCACCTTCACCCGCTGATGACTGTAACGAAGAAAACTCCTCAAACCTTTGTAAAATTCGTTTGAATACATCCAGTGCACCTGCTACAGTAACGCAAGCCAACGCCTCTAACCTCGTTACAGGAGATGCTCATAGAACACCTTAATTAAAAATACCCTGTGCTTCTTTCATTGAAGCACAGGGTATCACATTTATCTAGTATTCTGAGGAATGCCCCCCAGATTAATCACATTGTCAGGGATAGGCCAAGTATATAAATGTTCTTGCTCAGGAGTTAATTCATATCTTTTGTTCCCCAGTACTCTAACAATCTTTTTTGCATAAGCAGCTTCAGTTCTTAACCTTCTCAGGTCGCTCCATCTTACTCCTCTGAAGATTAAACTCTTTCGTCTTTCATGTAGAATCTCCGTCAGGATGTTTTTAGTATTTTCCATGGTTTTAGCTTGATAAGCCCCTTTTTGATAGCGATGAATCAGTAAGTTATTAAGATCCCTCAGGGCATCCTCATGATTTCCTAGTCGCTCATTGCATTCTGCCCTAATAAGATAAACCTCATCAAGGGCAGGAAATGGGTTGTAGGTGGCATAACCATTGTAAGTACCTTTAAAAACATAGTATCCATTTGATGTTGAAAAATAAGTAGCAACTCTTAAATCTCCAGCTTCGTAGGAGCGTAATAAAGTAGTATCTATTTTTAGGAAAGAAGCAAAAGTCTGCGTCCTAATCATGGCATCCAGCAAAGGTTGCTCAGTATTGCCACGTGCATACAAGGGAAAAGGGAAATTTAAACTACGATTCACCTCACTATAGGCTATTAATACATCCGAGATAGACAAACACTTTTCCACCTGCTGCTTGGCCAGTGCATATTCTTTCATTTGTAAATAAGTTCTAGCTAGTAGTGCATACGTAGCTTGCTTAGAAGGACGAGTCTTCTCCTCTGAAATGGCAGGAAGTAAGGATACAGCCTCAGAAAGATCCTGTACAATTTGACTGTAAGTATCTTCAATAGTTCCCCTTACATTGGGCTGATTAATATCCGATGCAAGCCTAATGGGAATTCCCATTTTTTGCTTAGCCGTCTGCTTTTGATAATCATCACAGAAAATCTGAGCCAATTGGAAAAACTGCCATGCCCTCCAAAACAAAGCAGTTCCCTTTATCCTGTTCGATTGTACTTCATTTTTTGAGTTTCGTTCAAGCTTAGTCATGCTTTCCAAGACCATATTGGCATAGAGAATTTTCTGATAGGCATTATTCCATCCCGGACATTGCTGTCCTTCGTAGATGTCTTTAGCCCAGACATAGCCATTTTTTTGATAAGGGTTAGTCAGTGAATTCCAATCTGTTTCATTCAAATAATAATCATCCGTGCCAAGCTCACCCATGATTAATAGAGCATTGGCATTGAGCAAAGTAGTATTATCCATTAAAGCATCTAAGTCTTTTAAAGTACTCGGTACCGCCAGCTTACGATTGGGTTCAATTTCCAAAAAATCCCCATAGCAGGCATTCATCAAGAGACTGAGTACACAGAAGCCTACACAATATAGGATTGAATAAATCTTTTTCATGTTGTTAAATTTTACGTTTAAATGTCCATTTTGAATCCCAAAGAATAAGTTCTGATGGGAGGGTAGTCTGAGGTTGGGAAATCTGGGTCTAAGCCTACTTGATTGGCACGCCACAGTATCCCAACATTATTGACATACATGAAAACAGAAACATTGCTGAGTCCTAGTTTAGGAGCAGACAACTTATAACTAAGATTGATGTCTTTTAACCTCAGATGCGATCCGTTTTCAATCAGTGTTTCATTGCTTAAATAAATATTATCCCGAGTAGTATTGGCAGTAAGCGTAACTGCTGGAACGGAAGTCTGTAATTCATCCCCTGGAGATTTCCATCTTGCTTCATAATCCAGGTGTCCCCCACCATAATTAATTAGATTGGAATAATTGATACTAGTTCTTCTGAAGTTGTAGCCAGTTTTATAAACCAGATTAACACTAGCAGTCAAACCTTTCCAAGTAAAAGTATTTCGAATACTACCAAAGAATACTGGCACAGTAACCCCCATTTCCTTGAGATTACTTTGCTGTAATGAAGCCCAGTAGGCAGCATAGTTTTCGCTCAGACTACCGCCACCAGCACCAGTCTTGCTATCATACACCTGCATAGCCCCCGTAGTGGGATTTAGCCCATACCAAGGCAAAGCATAGAGTATATCTAAAGACTTACCTTGCGTTGCAGGCGCACGCCCAGCGTTGGAGGCAGGAAGAAAAGAAAGCAGGGTAGGCGCTTCCGCTGCATTGTATTTGGTTACCTTGTTCTGTGTCCAAGAGCCGAGTAGTACAGCTGACCATTTAAACCTACCCGTAGTAATGGCAGCATTGATTTCCAAATCTGCCCCTTTGGTAAGGAGGTTAGCATAATTGATTCGGTTGTCGATGGTGTATAAACCAGAAGGAGATTGGAAAATACCCGTCGTAGGATCTAGGAAATCATAACCGATGAGGTCTATTCCAGCCTTTTCATAATACTCCAAACTTCCTCTCAACCTATTATGAAAGAAAGAAAAATCAGTAGCCAAGTTCCAGACCACTACTTTTTCCCAACGTAAGTTAGGATTGCCGGTAGTGCTTATACGTGCATAAGGATAATTAGTAATCACTCCAGATGACAAAGAGATATTAGGAAGGGCACTTACTTGCTTATTGATATTTCCATTCACTCCATAAGTAGCCCTTAATTTTAATAAGTCAATAGACTCACTATTTGATAGCCACTCATCTTTTACATTCCAAAGCAAACCCACCGACCAGAGCGGAACCCCCTTTTGGTTAGTGGCTACGCCAAAAATATTCGAGGCATCCCAGCGACCACTGAGAGAGAGCGTATATTTCTTATCGTAAGTATAAACCAGATTAGAGAAGTAGGAGAGATAACGGTCAGTCAAATACCCAATATCGTTGATAGGAGAGGGGATTCTCCCCGAGGAAATAGGGCGTAATTGATAACTCGTCTCATAATTGAGATAAGAAGCACTCGTCAGTATTTGGTCATCATAACCGTATAGTAAATATCCAGGACCCGATTGAGAGCGGTCTTGTCTGACTTCTGCTCCAGCGAGGGCATCCAATTGGTGAAGAGTCTGAAAAAAACCATTGTAATTGAGCTGAACTCTTCCATAATGACTATTGCCACTGGTTTGATTCCCCGATAGAATCCCACCAGAAGGAATCACACTGTTGCCATTCGCTTGGGTAAATCGGTTCACAAGATCTCTGACGTAATAAGTCTCTGGAGCGTAATATTGGCGGGATGCTCCTTGTGCAAGACGAAACTGATATTTTACTTCCAAGGCTAGCGAAGGAATAAGGGTATAACGTAAGCCAGCATTCAGCCTTGTTTCATTATTTTTAGAAGTTTTATCAGAAAGAGCAAGTTCATCAATGGGATTAAATTGCCAGTTGAGTAATCCTTGAGATGGAGCAGCAGCAATGTATGTTTGGCGGTATTTATAAGGAATACCAACAGACATTCCAGAATCATCCCTAAGGCTTGTATAAGACTGAATGGCACCACCTTCCCGAGGAATGAGGTCAGTTCTCTCCAGTCCGTTATTGCTAAAATGCTGGAGGGCATAATACAGACTCGTAAAGAGTTCTAGTTTTTGATTGAATCGGTAAGTAAACTGATTATTGAGGGTTATTCTCGAGGAACTAAACCCAACGTTCCCAGAAAGGTTTTTGTCCAAACCAAGAGAGCTGATATATTTCAGGTTATTATTCCCCCCTGAAAAACTTAAAGCATATTGCTGATTCAGACTCTTTTGATAAAGATTAGCGAGCATGTCTTTTCTAATGTCCTTTGTGGCTAGCCCTTTCAATTGCCGCTCCATTTCTTCAGCTGAGAGCTTTCCTTCTTGTTTAGCAATCTGTATCTCAATTGCCTCAGGGAGTAAAGTCCAGTTATTTTGCTGAAAGCCACCCTGTGCAAATCGTAAACGTTGGAAATCAATGAGTTCCTGTGAAGCCAAGAAGGAAGGATTATAAAACAAATTCGGCTTTTCACCAACCGTAAAATTCGACTGAAAGCTAACGGAAGTTTTTTGATTGTATTTTCCTTGTTTAGTATTAATGACGATGACCCCGTTTCCTGCCCGAACACCCCAAATGGATGCCGCTGCGGCATCTTTAAGAATAGTAATATCGGCTATATCATTCGGATTGATACTATTAATATCCCCTTCATAAGGAAAATTATCTACGACAATTAGCGGAGCAGTATCAGAGAAGATACTACTCACCCCTCTGATTCTAAGCTCTGAGGTGGTTCCTCTGGGTGTGACAGTGCTTCGATAAAACTGAAGAGCAGGCGTAACCCCTTCTAAACGACTGATGATGTCGGGGCTAACACTCCTGTTGATTAGCTCATTGCTGATATGAGTGAAAGAACCAGTGGCACGCTCCCGACTGATTTTAGTATAGCCGGTAGAAACGACTACTTCATCAAGGGCAAAGGATTCTCTGTGCATCAACAGACTTTCAGAGAGTGAACGACCATGGTCAATAAGAAGGACTATGGCACTAAAACCAATACTAGAAATGACAAGCGTATCAGCTGGGTACTTGCTCAGGATTTCAAAAGAACCATTGGCATCCGTGATGGTACCAGTAGCAGCCCGCACCAGCCTGACAGAGGCACCTTGTATCGGATGAGTGTCTGTAGCATCCAGCACCCTGCTTTTTAATCGTTGGGCATAAAGCATGGCGCAATTTCCCAGCAATAACATGAACAATAAGAAGAGTTTTTTCATTAGCTTGAAGATTAAGGATAAGGATTAGATGAATAAGTTAAAGATTAGCATATTTCACGATGATGACTTCTATCTCTTGTTCCTGCAATACCAAATCAAGCCCAATCTTATTCAGCTCCTGTTTGATAGCGGGGATGGTAAGATTTGCTTTGTTAAGCCGAATGGATACATTTTGTGCAGAGCTTGTCTTATCAATGATAGGATATGGCTGTTGTGCCAGTACAGCAATGATGTAATTGGTGAGTTGCTCAGTGGGTTGGTTTTTCATCACAAAGTAGTTTTCAGCCCTTAAGTTTTCCTCTTTATCAGAAGAGAGGGAAACAGATGATGGACTATCTCGATTGATAATCGCATAACAAGGCAATTTCTTTTTTCCCAAGACGGCGATGATTCCCTTTTCAAGCCTGAAATAGCGGTTGATGTCTTGTTCCATTAACTGATAGAGTGCTTTTCTTGAAATATTCAGGGAAGAGTCAATGGCTAGTTCGTAACAGTAGGAATGTTCTTTTAGCCATTGGTAGTAAGCTAAGTCATTTTCATAAATACCTGTTTTTTGTAGGTGTGTACCCATCAATTCTTCTTTGAGAGAATCAGTTATCTCCCAAACGATTCGGTTGAATCTACCAGCGTAAGGAATATCGAGCCTGAACATTTCATAAATAAGGCTACGGAATGGTACATTATAAGCCCGAATATTGGTAGCATTTCTAGTGATTCCTCCGATATTGACATTGATGCGTTTGGAGAGTAAAGACCGTATTCGGGTATCCTTTAGACTACCCCCGTTTCCATCCAGAAAGAGAGGAATATCCCGATTAAAACTAACAGGCGGGGTAATTTGTGAGAGGACGAAAGCCTCTCCGTTTAATGCACGGTGTAGATTATAGGTATTGGTATATTCTAAAGCAGCAGACGCTCCAAAGAACAGACCATTTCTAATCCATATTTGATGAGGGATACCTGTATGGGGAAAATAGCTTTTTAGTAAAGTATCTTCCACCACAGTAGGAAGGCTCCAGCCCCTTTTACGAAACAGAGGAAGGGCTTTACTGCTATTTTCGTAGGTTACAGGCAGGATTACCACTGCTGAGCCAAACTGTTTTTGCAAAGAATCCAGCTTACTGAGTGATTTAATGCAGGGAGCACACCAAGTAGCCCAGAAGTCTAGGATGATTAGTTTATCCTTATAGTCACTGAGTTTCAGGCTTTGTTTGCCTTGGGGGTGGTTAGCCACTTTTAGGGATAAATTCCAAAGCTCAGGTGGGATATTGTCTCCCACCTTCAGCGCTTGGGCGGTTAGGAAATGTACAGATATGAAAAAGTAAAGGCATAGCAATGCCCTTACGCAGGTTTTTGCGTTCATGGGTTTAGTTGTTAGAGTTGAAGTGAGGTTATTTAGTTAGAAAAATAGAAATAGTATCTGTATGACATTGAGAATATCATGACAGTATCAATATTATATGGGAGGCTTCTTGATATTTTTGTAAAATTGTTTTTTACCAAATTCTTTGGATGTGTCACATTTGAAAATAGTATTTTCCTCTTGGCTTCTTGAGCAAAAGTGATAGGAAGGGCTGTATGAAATATTTTCTGACATAACCAATTATGTAATTGACTCATTACAAAATTAATTTTAAGTCCCTTAATAGAGAAAAAATATTGGTTGACCATTACGTTGATTTGATTGACTTTTACTATATTTGAGAAAAATAAACAATTATGGAATCAAAATTTCATCTTAAGCCAAAGAAGGTACATTTGGGAAGGAATATCGCTAGAATTAGGGCATATAGAGGTATAAAGCAAACTACTTTAGCCACTGAACTAAGTTGGACTCAACAACAATTGTCAAGCCTTGAAAAGCAAGAGGATATTGCGGATGATATTCTTGAGCAAGTAGCAGATGTATTAGGCGTTACTATTGAAATTATTAAAGAGTTTGATGAAAGAGCTGTAATATATAATATCAATAATTATAATGACATTCACGATAATGTTTATAATGCAGGGGCTTCTACGATTACTTACAGTGAGCCAAGCGATAAAATTATCGACCTTTATGAAAGGTTACTTAATTTGTTAGAAATAGAAAAATCAAAAACTAACCAAAAATAGTTTATACATTATGGGCACTTTTGAACATCAAAAAAATCATTTGGGAAGGAAGATTGAGCGCATACGTAGTTTGCGTGGAATGACACAATCTCAACTTGGAGAAAAATTAGGAGGAATTAGTAAGCAGGCTGTAAGTAAAATAGAACAAAGTGAAAACTTAGACGATGAACGACTTACAGAAATAGCCAACGCTTTAGGTGTTGTTCCCGATGGCTTGAAAAAGTATAATGAAGAATCAATTCTTTATTGTACTGCTAACTTTTATGAAGGTAGCCATTCGGTAAACACTAATATAAATACGATTATTAACGAACCTGTAGACAAAATTATCGAGCTTTATGAAAGAAAGTTCCAAATGCTAAAGGATGAAATTATTAAGGCTTTAAAAGAAGGTAAGTGATTTTTCATAGGATACAGAAGATGAATAATTAGAGAGTGTATGATGTCGTATTTAAGTGTTAAATGAAAAGTCAATACAAAAAGTACTGCAAAACCTTCGCATATTAGCGAGTTGGGCGTAATATTACAAAAACCGACCGAAACGACATTAAAGAAGCACATGACAAAATTAATTATGGGATTTTTTGACAAACTTTTTGGGAAAAAACAAGCCGAAAATAATTCGGAAAATAAAAATGAAACAGAAACTGTTCAGCTAAACAAAAGTGACAAGTTTGTTTCGACGGGCAACAATCTTGGCTATAAAATTTTAAGAAATTTAACTGACGAACAAAAAGAAAGAATTGAAAAATCTACAATTTTGTTAAGAACAGGACAACTTTATATGCACTATTGGACAGACAATTTAATTTGTACAGACAGAAATGACCAAGAATGGCAAAACAAAGTAATGTTTTTTTGGAAAGCCGAAGAACCATTCCCGAAAAAATCTCTACCGCCAAATTTTGAAAAATTTAAAGTAAAACATTTTTTATTTCAAGGCGACACTTCAAATATTTCAATACAAGTTGGACAAGCGATGCCTTGGTTTGGAATGCCTGGACTTGGAGAAAAACACGTTTGTGAAATTAATAACGAAAAAATAACAATTCCAGAGTTGTACAAACTTGGCTTTGTTGAATATATTGAACAAGTAGAATTGACAAATGAAAATTTGGAAATATTAACAGACAAAGAAAATTACCTTTTCCTAATAGATGAACGATTAACATCATTTCGAAACGGAAATTTTCATTTGGATGGACAACCAATACCAATAAATATTGCTTATAGTATTGGCGGACTTCACATTATTAAGAAAACTGGATTAGAATAACAAACAGAAAATACTACGCCCAACAACTAAGGTTTCGTGGTGGCTGAAAGCCAAACCATGAAAGAATGGTGGACGGCTAGTCTTGAACTTAAGCTGGGCGGACGGCTAGTCTAGCGGGCAGCTTATTTAATTTCTTTTATGGAGTTGTCGTTCGATTTGAAGATATTGGGAAGAGTAGGTTTTGCCTGCTCTTTTTGTTTTTTAAGGCTTGTTTCTAATTTATAGTTATACCCATGTTTTAAAGTAAGTCTTTTGAGAATTGTTAGTCTGTTTGGACAATTAAATTTAAAGGAAGAGAATTATTAGGAATGAATAAGGAAACAACTAACTTAGTAAGTACAATAAATTGCACAACAATACAAATAATACGACATCAATAGTATAACGAAAAATAGGAATAACACAAAACAATACAAAAAGTACGACAAAACTTTCGCATATTAGCGAGTTGGCGGTCAGGCTAAAAACAACACGACTAAAATATAGAACTATATGACACTTGAAGAACTTATTCAACAATATAAAACAGAAGACTACAAATTTTGGAAATACCGTGATAAAGATGGTAAAGATATTACGAGGTCACTGAAAAAGTGATACGTTTCAATACTTGGTTAAGAAGCGATTAGATAAAATTTGATTTTATTTAATCGCTTCTTTTTTTTTTGTTTACTTTTTGTGGATTATTGTGTTCTTT